>JAFXCT010000021.1 GCA_017521365.1 Clostridia bacterium | reverse complement strand
TAGATCAATATATCTATTTCTACAACAATCAACGAATTCAACTTAAAACAAAACTGACTCCGCTTGAAAAACGAAGTCAGTTTACCGCTTAATTAAATATTTCTGCCTTAGGGGGCTTTTTGTACTGTACGCACAATTTGGGGCAGTTCAATATTAAACAGAAGGGGTCATATCTTATAAACAATAAAATTCATTATAATAATTTAAAATATCTTTCTTAAGTACTTCGAAATATTTAAGTAATTGCGAATTGTCGTAATAATTAGACCGATGCGGAATTGAACGGTAAATGCTTTCTATTTGACAAACATCGTCAACAAATCTGATATAATCAAGATGTTTTATCCACTCGTAACAACCACGCAATTTCGGGCTTTTGCTGTCAAGAACAATGCAATTCGTTCCTGTAATAGCGGCAAATATCATACCGTGTAAACGGTCCGTAATAATCAACTCGGCAGAAGTAAAGGTATAAAGCATTTTTAGAAGCTCAGTTCTTCGGTTATCAACTGAAACAGAATAGTCAACAACAGTATCGAAATATATTACGTTATTTTCAAATATTTCATCGGCAATATTTTTGATAGTATCTTTGCTGTCTTGAGACAATGTAGCTTCACAATCATCTCTTAGGCAAAGCACACATCCATTTCTGTCGGCACCGCTTGAATATCTGAGCTTTAACACCATATCAGGAATCAGTTTAACGTTGTTATAATGCTCATTCATAAAAGAATACGATATTTTTTCACGAGCATAAAAAAACAACCGTTTATGTCCATTATAAATCTCTTTTGATTCTTCAAGGTAAACTAAGTCTTCTTCAGTATCGCCGTAAAATATAGAATTAGGTAAAACTACAATTAAGGAATTTGGATTATTTTTAACTATTTCTCTGTTAATATTCTCAATCCAAGTCCAAAGTGAACCAAGATTACCGCCACCGGTTACCAAAATCATTGATCCGTCAAATACGGACATTAGTTTGTAATAATCAAGTATTTCCAATTGCTTATTTGTAACCTCATAAAAAGGAAGTTTCATTTCTTCTAAAAGTTTCTTTTCTGAATAAGCAATGGCGTGGTCACCGAGATTATGGTGCTCGGGGGTAAAAATCAAAAAAACAGGATTGCTCTGAGAAGTTTTATAGTCAAATATATCTTTATATAGTTTGCTACGGCAAATCGACCTGCCTTTATACCAAGCAAGCCGTGAATAAATATTTTTTATTATAGGAATTTTTAAAATAAATAATTTTATTCTTTCGATAAAACTCATACAGATAACCCTTTAATTTATTTTTGGGGCAAAACGCGTTTAAATACGTTGTATAGTTTTGGTTTCAAACATTCTTTGAAATAAAAAGCGAAAAACTTTTTATTTAATATCAAATCCATACAGTAAATTGAGTTTTTGTTTTCTATAACATATTTATTGCGTTTAAAATTCGGGAAATTATTACAAACAAAATCATATAGTTCTTTCATTTGTTTATAATAAAAGCCTTTAGTAAGAAATCTGTGAGCAGAATAATACAACACATGCTTTACGCAAAGCCACTCAAGCTCAGAATAATACTCTTCAAAACATCCGATTTCTTTAAAAAATGATTGAACAGTATCAAATGCAGTAATAATTTCCATCATTCTCGTAGTGTTAGCGCTGTGAGTAATACTGTCAGGCTGCTGAACATAGTAGTAAAGGGACTTTTTTATATAGCCAATCTTGTTGACAAACGGAATAAGACGATAAACTGTTGCAAGATCTTCATACCACAAGCGCTCTGGAAATCTTATGTCGTTATCAACATACAAACTCCGGCGATAGGCTTTAGCGCAAGCTGTAGGTTCAGCAATTAAAAAATCTTTTGCATCAAGCAAAACGAACTCTGTATCCGAGTCCATAGATATGTTATCAATAAATTCATCAGCAAAAACTGTCTTTAAATCAAAAGAAAGAATATCCAAATTATGGTTATCAAAATATGTAGATAAAACTGAAAGCATATTTTCAGTGATAAAATCATCACTGTCAACGAATACAAGAAAATCACCACAGGCATTTTCGATAGCAGTATTGCGAGCACCGCCCAAGCCTTTATTCTTTTGATTGATAATCTTAAGCTTATCGGATTTTAATAAATACTCATTGAGTATTTGTGGAGATGAGTCAGTCGAACCGTCATTAACTGCAATTATTTCATAATCATCAAAATCCTGATTGATGACAGAGTCAAGACACTTAGCTAAGAATTTTTCAACATTATATACCGGTAAAATTATTGAGAATTTCAACTAAGCACCTCCAAATTTAAATCTCTTTTTCTTTCAGCTTAATGTAATACGTAAGTAATATTCCCGCAGGAATTGAAAACACGGTTAATATCTTTCGAGGAGAATTCTTAATCATACTTTTATCTTTGGCAATAATACAGCTGGACACATAATGAATATTATCAACAATCAATCTTTTATAAGATTCAGGGTATTGCATACATACTTTTCGCCAGAACGCAAAACCCTTGGGATATTTAAGATATTGTTTAAACATCGTAGCACTCGAACCGTCGCTCTGGTACTCAACGTTACAAAGCACCTTATCAAGAACAGCTAATTTATATTCCTGATCTATCAAACGATATTTATATGCAAGAGCAACATATTTTTCGCCTTCAAAAACCGGGTAAGGAGGATAACTGTTAATTACCTCAGTACGATAAACAAGTTTTTTATCTCCCTTGCCGCCTGAAGCATAATATCCGCAAAGCGTTGTTTCTGATAAACCTATCGGGAAACCCGTACCAATAACTTCACCTGTATCAATATTATCGTCAAGACCGATTAATCCGGCATAGTTTTTGTGCCTGACTTCGTTCCATTTATTAATAATGGATTCAGCAGCATCAATAGGCATACAGTCGTCTGAATCAATACACACATTTAGTTCGGTTTTTATGTTTTCATATGCGGTATTATGTGCGGTGTGCATTCCGCCGTTTTCTTTATATATATACTGAATTTCAAATCCGCATGGTTCCGATTGCCATTTTTTCACCAACTCCGAAGTATTATCGGACGAACCGTCATCAACAACAAGCCAGATAAAATCTTTGCACGACTGATTCTTCAACGATTCGTAAGTTCTCCCCAGCGTATGCGCACGGTTGAAGACAGGGGTAAACACGGTAAGCATAGGTAAGCTATTCATCGCCCGACACTCCCTTACTTAAATACAGGTTTTGCAGCCAAAAAGCATTGCTGCTAATATCGTAGCCCGCATTTTTAATTTGCTCATAATTATTAGAGCGAATATGCCGCCTACCGTTATAAATCTTTTCAGCCCAGTATGCCGGAGATTTCTCCAACGAAATAAACTCAACGTCATCAGTAACCTTGCATTCATCAGGTATTCTGTCAGAAAAATAACAAGGCAAGCCTGATGCCTGAGCTTCAATTGTTGCAAGACTGACACCTTCATAAAAAGAAGGAAATAAAAAAACATCTGCCGCATTCAGAAGCTCCTGTATATCTGCTCGGACGCCAAGGAAACTGACCTTGCTGTCTAGCTTCAAATCAGCAACTTTGTTTTTTGCAACTGTTAATCCGTCACCTGTTCCGACAAGCAAAAGATGTGCGTTAGGCTCAATCTTCAAAAGTTCATAAAAAATATCAATAATAAAACTGTGATTTTTCTGCGGATTAAACCGCCCGATATGGCAAACCGTAAAATAGTTGTTTAGCCCTAATTCGCGGCGTTTGATTTCTCTCAAATCCTCACTAAACGAATAGTGCGAAGCATCTATTGCATTATTTATTACAGTAAACTTCTTGCCGTTAAAAATCCATCGTCCGGCTTCTTCACCGCAGGCAAATATCTCATTGGCAAAATACGGAATAAATCTTTTATAAAACAATTTAAGGGGATATTTTAAATCCTTATCCTGACTCTTATTGTGTGCGTGTGCAAAACGGTGTTTAACGCCGTGTTTTTTGGCGGAATAAAGAGGTATTGCACTCATACAGTCAAGATGACAATGCACGATATCATATTTATGTTCGGTGAAAAAAGAATCCAAAGCCTTAAAATACGTCGGAGAAAAAGGGTTGAGCGCAGGTACTCTGAACACTCTTCCTCCGAGTGACATAATTTCCTTCTCGTAGTCACCTTCCTCTTGACGATGAACAAGGAAATCAAACTGTACCTTTTTGCGGTCGATATGGCGGTAATAGTTCATAAGCATAGTCTCCAGACCGCCTCTGTTCATTGTTGTAACAATCTGTAAAACTCTGAGCGGCATAAACAATTACCTCCAATCCATAAGTTATCTTTTTCTGCTCCACAGGTCGGGGCTGAAAAGAACGAGCAAGGGGAAAATTTCCAATCTGCCAAGGAGCATATCACAGGACAGAACGATTTTTGAAAGATTACTGAAATGCGAATAATTTTCGGTTGCTCCGACAAGCTCAAAGCCGGGACCGATATTATTAAAGCAAGCAACTACGGCAGAAAGGTTTGTGCCGAGCGAGTAATTATCAAGAGAAACAATGAGAAAGCTCGTGAGAATTATTACACAGTATATTGCAAGATAGGAATTAACGCCGTGTGTAACAGATGCGTCCACGGTCCTTGAATCCATACGGACAATGTGAACCTTTCGAGGACGCAAGGTCTTTATAATTGTTTTCCATATACTCTTGAACAGTAAAATAACTCTGGAAACCTTAAGGCCGCCGCCCGTACTGCCGGCACAAGCACCGATAAACATAAGAATAAAGAGTATGGATTTTGAAAAAGCAGGCCATTGCTCAAAATCATCCGAAGCAAATCCCGTAGTAGTGATAATACTGCTTACCTGAAAAGCTGCATGGTGCAGAGCTTGGGAAAAGCTACCGAACATATTTCTGATGTTGAGCGTAATCAATACAATTGAAGAAACGACAGTAATAACATAAGCTCTCAGCTCGCTGTTTTTGAAAACGGATTTGAACTGTCTGAGAAGCAGCAGGAAATACATATTGAAATTTACGCCAAACAGGAACATAAATACCGTTACGACGTTACGACAGAATTCACAGTAACCTGCCATACTTGAATTAAGCACGGAAAAGCCGCCGGTACCGGCAGTACCGAAAGCGGTACATAAGCTGTCAAAAACCGGCATACCGCCGACAAGCAGCAGAATTACGCACATTGCCGTAAGCAAAACATAAATAACGTAAAGGATAATTGCCGTTTGTCTTATGTGAGGGGTGAATTTACCTACAGAGGGTCCAGGACTTTCGGCACGCATAAGAAAAATGCCCGAGCCGCTTTCCTTTTTAGCAGAAGGAACAATAGCGAGCAAAAAGACAAGTACACCCATACCGCCCAGCCAATGGCTGAAGCTTCGCCAGTAGAGATTACAGCGTGAAAGTGCTTCAATATCGGTAAGTATAGAAGCACCCGTTGTTGTAAAACCCGAGACAATTTCAAAAAGCGCATCGATATAGCTCGGAATTTCACCTGTAAGCTTAAAGGGTACGGCACCGAGAAAAGACATAAGAATCCAGGAAAGACTCGTTGCTGCAAAACCCTCCTGTGCATAGAAGGTCGGCTTATAATTACGGGTCAGCCAGAAAATAATACCACTGAAAATAAGCATAACCGCAACAACGCCGAGATAAATAAAGCCGTATCTGTACTGCGCGTCAATAAAAGCAATTATTGCGGGTGCAAGCATAAATAATGACGTGAAGAACACGCACAGAGCGGTAATTCGGAAAACAAATTTAACATTCATTTTAAATTAACCTCAGACGAAAATGTCGTTGAACTGCATAATCGGTGCTTCGCGGCTCGTAACGACGATAACAGTATCACCAACCTCAAAAGAGCAGTTACCGTCAGGCACGACGGTCTTGCCGTGGTGAGTGATGCAGGCAATAAGAATATTGCTTCTTAAATGTATTTTTTTGAGCGGCAAGCCTACACACCGTGAATTGGGTGCTACGACAAATTCAAGCGCCTCTGCCCTGCCGTTTGCAATTCTGTGCAGCGTAACGGCAGCACCCTCCTGATTATCCATAGCACGTACGTATTGAACGACGTTTGCGCTGCAAAGCTCCTTGGGGCTGACAATACCTCCGACAGGTAAATCCTCGAGCATACCGGAAATTTCCATTCGGTTAACCTTAGTAACGACATTCGGAACACCGTGTGCAGAAGCGTACATTGAAGAAATGACGTTCTGCTCATCAAAGCCGGTAAGCGTAACGAAAGCATCCATATCCGAAAGGCCCTCACTCTCAAGAACGTCCTGAGATGAGCCGTCAGCAAGAATTATGGAAGCCTCGGGAATTATCTGTGCAAGGTGCTCGCATCTTGCGGAATCATTTTCAATTATTTTAACGTGAACGCCTGCATCAATCAGATATTTGGCAAGGTAATAGCCGACCCTGCCGCCTCCGACAAGCATAGCAAATTTAATTTTCTTCTGTGTAACGCCGAGCTTTTTAAGCAGCGTTGTTAGCGTGCTGACAGGAGCAGTAACATAAATGTGGTCTCCTGCACGGAAAACCGTGTCACTTGAAGGAATGCAGGCCTTACCGTCACGCACGAGAACGCAAACGAGTATTTTATTTCCACCCAATGCGTGAGAAAGACGGCAAAGCTCAACACCGTCAAGAAGGCTCTTTTCTTCAATTTTAAGCTCGACTATTTCAACCCTGCCCTTTGCAAAGGTTTCTCTTTTCAGGAAACCGGGAAACTGAAGAAGCCTGTGAATTTCCTGTGCTGCTTCACGCTCGGGGTTGATGATGAGCGAAAGACCGAAATCTTCTCTCATCATATAAAGCTGTTCTGTGTATTCCGGATTGCGTACACGGGCAATAGTGTGAAGCGAGGGATTCATTTTTCTTGCCGTAAGACAGCAAAGTAGATTGGTTTCATCAGCACTGGTTGCGGCGATAAGTATGTCACTTTGCTCAACATTAGCCTCTCGCAAAGTTTCCATTGTTGCACAGTTGCCCGAAACAGACATAACATCAAGACGCTGAAGCTGATCCTCAAGCTGCTGCGATTTGGTGTCAATTGCAACAATATCGTGACCTTCCTGTGACAAAAGCCTTGTAATGGCAAGGCCTACCTTACCGTCACCGGCAACAATTATGTTCATTTCTTTTACCTCGGTAAAACAAATATATTTATCTGATAGCTCAAAGCTGTATCGTTTAGCGGTTTGTTATCAGAAATTAACCTTATAATGGCGTACGAATATACCGATAAGCTTGTTGTAATCAAGCACGTGCATAACCGCACCGTCTTCCGTGATGCCGAAGGTCATACCCTCAGCCTCAATATTTTCACCGCCGACATCCCTTTCCGCGGCAAGTTTTACCTCGCCCGTAGCAACATCAACGGAAAGAATATTCTTGATATTACCGTTATCGTGAATATCATTTGAGAGATAAAGCGTTCCGTTATAAAACTCGCCGCCCTGAATACGGTCTATTTCACCAAGACCTGTCAGCGGAATTTCTTTAACCAAACGCATTTCGTCGTTGGTATCGTAAACATATATAGTTTTGGCATTTGACCATTTTGAGGCATAGAGCAAGCCTGTTTCACTGTCAACGGCACACCACGGCACACCGTCGTCATAGTTTTCATTCGGTAAATCGTAAATCTCACCGGTGGGCTTTAACGTTTCGGCATCAAAAACGACTATGCAAGCATAGCAAACGTCGCCACCCTCAACAGGTGCGTAAATTTTGCCGTCATAATAGCTTATACCGCCGATATGGTTATTACCTCTTTCGGTGCACTTATCGGGTAGCGGATTAATTGCGCTTTGCTGCAGCTCCATATCATTAAAGGTGAATTTTGCAAGTGCCGTAAGGTTAAGAGCGGTAATTGAGCCGCTTGTGTAAAAGTATTCGCCGTCGGTAGTAATGCCCTGACCCATAATCAGAGCCTTTTCGAATACAAAAGTGTTTTCGGAAACAAGTACAGCGCTCTCGGTGCTTGAAGCATCGGGAGTGGTAAGAAGTGTAAGAATAAGAAGCGGAAGAGTGAGAATTGACCAGATTTTTCTGATTATACGCATAACAAACCTCCGAGATTAAAAATAATTTCATTATCTTATATTAAAATATAACAAATATATCCGTTTTAGTCAACACAAGTTTTATACAGTATTGAAATAATATTAAAAATAAACTATAATATTTCTATACTATTTATACGGTGATAGAATGATTAAGCAAATCCATAACATCGGAATACTTGCACACGTTGACTCGGGTAAGACAACACTTACCGAGCAGCTGCTGTATCTTTCGGGCAGCATCCGTCAGCCGGGAAGCGTTGACGAGGGTACCGCCGCAACGGACAGTATGAGCATAGAAAAGCAGCGGGGCATTTCGGTAAGAAGTGCATCAGCAGGTATTGTGTGGAAGGACACTAAAATTAATATTATCGATACACCGGGCCACGTTGACTTTGCCGGTGAGGTTGAGCGTGCATTAAGCGCACTTGATTACGCCGTTGTAATCGTTTCTGCGGTTGAGGGCGTACGCGCACACACGGAAAACATTTTGAAATCACTTGACAGCGCAAAAATTCCGAGACTAATTTTTATAAACAAAACAGACCGTGCCGGTGCAGATATTACATCAGTCTTGAATGAGCTAAAGTCAGTTACCCGTACCGCTTACCTTGAAATAAACAAACCCGAGCAGACGGAAAGTGAAAACGTGAGGGTAATTAACGCTTCAGCAAAAGAGTTTTTGTTAAACGCAACGGAAGTATTGGCGGATATAAACGAAAAAGCGGAAGAAGCATATCTCAACGAGGAATTACTCGACGAGGCTGATATAAAGGCTATTATCAAGGAAGAAATTTTAAACTGCAGCCTTTCACCCGTATTATACGGAAGCGCAAAGCACGGTATAGGGATAAAAGAGCTTGCAGATGCGCTTATTGAGTATATGCCGTCAGCAGAGTATAAGGCAACCAAAGACTTGTGCGGAATTATTTATAAAATTGAACACGATAAGCAAAACGGTAAAATTTCACATATAAGGCTTTTCGGCGGAAAGATATCAACACGTGACGAAGTTACCGTGCTTACAGAGGGCAATTCATCGCACGACTCAGTTCAAAGCGATGCTGTCGAAATTGAAAGCAAAGCGGAAGCCAAGGAAAAGGTTGCACAAATCAAAATATATAACGGTGCAAAGCTTACGGACGCAGGAAGCGTTTCCGGCGGCGATATTGCGGCGCTTTGCGGCTTGCCATCAGCGAAGGCAGGTAACTTTATAGGGTCTCTCGTTCAGGGTACAGCATCAAAACTTGTTTATCCTTTTCTTCGTGTTCGGGTATCCCCTGCCGACGGCGATGAAAGAAAATTGCCTGAGCTTGCCGGTGCCCTTTCTCAATTGTCGGATGAAGAACCGTACATAGATGCAAAATGGGAAAACGGACAGAAGGAAATTACAATAAGCACAACGGGTAAAATTCAGCTTGAGGTGCTTGAAACCCTGCTGAAAGAACGCTATTCTCTTGATGCTTGCTTTTCACCGCCTACCGTTATTTACAAGGAAACGCCTTCAAAAGCAGGCTTTGCAAGAGCAAGCTACACTATGCCCAAGCCGTGTTGGGCTGTTGTTGAGTTTAAATTTGAGCCTATGCCGAGGGGCTACGGTGTCAGCTACCACGGCAGATTGCCGTCAAACCAATGCTTTTACCGTTATCAGTCACACATACGGACATCCTTCAACACCTGCCTTGAGCAAGGGCTTTACGGCTGGGAGGTAACGGATTTCAAATGCACGCTTGTAGGCGGTGAACACCACACGATACACACTCATCCGCTGGATTTCTTTGTGTGCACGCCTATGGCATTTATGAACGGTTTACAGGAAACGGGCTCAACAATACTTGAGCCGCTGCTCAAAATCCGAATCACAGCACCTGCCGAATTATCGGGAAAGCTGCTGTCTGAAATTGTTAAAATGGGCGGTGAATACGATTCCCCCGTTACACATTCGCAGACTGTTTCGCTAGAAGCCGTAGTTCCCGTAGCAACCTCGATGGATTTTCCGACAAGGCTTGCGGTAATTTCATCGGGCAAGGCTGTACTTAATCAGACGTTTTACGGCTACCGTGAATGCCGTGACTCACTTGAACACGTAAATCCGAGACGCGGCGTAAATCCGCTTGACCGTTCAAAATGGATTTTATGGGCAAGAGGAGCTTATACTACGGAATAATTCTGTTTTATCTTGATAATTTGTTTAGTTTAAAGTATTATGTTTCTATAAATGATGTGGAGGATATTTTTATGAACAAGCTCTCTTTCGGCAGAAAGGTCGGCTACGGCGTCGGTGCCGTCGGTCTTGACCTGAGCTACGGTATGTTCTACTCATACCTTTCAATCTATCTTACAAATGCACTCGGCATAAATCCCCTGTTCCTTCTCATTCTTGCTCCCCTTGCAAGAATATGGGACGGTGTAAACGACCCGATGATGGGTATGATTGTTGACAAGACCAAGACAAAAATGGGCAAATACCGCCCGTGGATTCTAACAGGAGCGTTACTTAACGGTATTGTTCTGTGCTTCCTTTTCAATAATCCGGGTTTCGCCTCGGGCTCTGCAGGGCTTTATATCTACGTTGCCGTATTCTACGTGCTGTGGGGTATGACAAACACGCTTGCAGATATCCCCTTCTGGTCAATGGTTCCGCCGCTTGCCAACGAAGAAAAGGACCGTAACCTTATCTCGACCGTTGCAAGAGCATTTTCGGGCATCGGTCAGGGCATAATTATGATATTCACCGTTAAGGCAGTTGCGGCACTCGGCAATTCACAGAGTGATGAGCTCAGCTCAATGTCCTCCGAATCGCTTCTTTCGGGCTTTGGAAAGTGGTCTGTTATTACCGCTGTTGCACTCGTTTTCTTTGCGTTAATCAGCGTCGCATCAACAAAAGAACAGCGAGTAATTGCCAACCCCGAAAAATTCTCGTTCAAAAACGCAATTTCCGTAATCAGGCAAAACGACCAACTTCTCGTATTTATGCTTTTTGCTATGATTTCAAACTCCGGTTATTATATGACCTCGGGCATCAGCAGCTATTATTTTGACAGCGTTGTCGGCGACCTTCAGCAGCAGTCAACCTTCAACCTCTGCGGTACAGTCGGCTCAGTTCTTTCACTTCTCGTTGTTCCTATCTGCTCAAAATATATGACAAACCGTTCAACCTATAAGCTTTCGTTAAGCCTTGCCGCAGGCGGTTACATAGGTATGGCAATAGTAGGCTACGGCTTCGGCGGCAGTGTTTATGCGCTCGGTGCTTTCTATGCGGTAACCTCACTCGGTATAGGCAGTATGTTTGTTAATCAGACCGTTATGCTCGCAGACGTTGTTGACTACGGCGAATATAAGCTCGGCAGGCGTAACCAGAGCCTCACTTTCTCAATGAAGGGTTTTTTGCAGAAAATGGCGTACACCGTTCAATCAATCATTATGTACGCTTCGTTCAGCGTGACGGGCTTTGACGGCTCCGCAACCGTTCAGACACCTGCCGCAAAGAGCGCAATTTCGTTTATGATGTTCATTGTACCGCCCGTAATGATTCTGATTTCCCTGTTTATTTTCTCAAAGAAATACAAAATTTACGGCGAGTTCAAAAAGGAAGTTCTTGAAGCAGTAAGCAGTAAATAATTTTAAAACCGCTTGTGTTAAAATCAAACACAAGCGGTCATTTTATTTAATATAGATTATTTTGCCGCAGGTACGTTGATTTCAATATCTGTCAACGGGAACGAGCAGCAGGGATGGATACAGTCAAACTTATAGTCGGCAAGTCTGCGGTACTCAAGGTGCTTGGGCACATAAACCTTACCGCTGATAAGATGTGAGTGGCAGAAGCCGCACTCACCGCTTCGGCAGCGTGCAGGCACGGCAAGGCCGTTCTTCTCGATAGTCTGCATAACCGAATCGGAGGATTTACCGAAAATGATATAAGTTTTATCCTGTATTGTAACCGTGATTTTAACCTTTTCGGGAATTCCTGCAGGATAATCTGCTTGTGTTTCAGGGTTATGGAACTCACCGAACATCTCGTGGCGGATGTATTTCTTCTCTAAACCGAGCTTTTCGATTTCCTTATCAACAAAGGCGTACATCTGCTGTGAGCCGCAGACAAATACGGAATAAGGCTCGTTTTCGGGAGCATATTTCTTAATCAAATCGGCGGTAATAAAGCCCTTTTCGGTTCCTTCAACAGCCTTGTCTTCATCGCTTAAAACGTGAACGACCTTGATTTTATCGCACTTGCCTGCAAGAGCCTCAAGCTCCTCACGGAAAAGAATTGAATCATAGGTTTTACTGCCGTAGATAAGGGTCATTTCAAAGTCTTCATCGCCGTCGGCAATGGCGTTTGCCATTGAAACAAAGGGAGTTATACCGCTGCCGCCTGCAACGCAGACAACCTTTGCGGCATCACGAAGCGGTTGGTACTCAAAATTACCGGAGGGTGCGGAAACAGTAACCTGAGTGCCCACAGTCCACGTATCAAAAATATATTTTGACATAAGGCCGCCGTCAACAAGCTTGATTGTGAGGACGTACTTACCTTCAAGTGAATCCTTGGGCGAGGAAGAAATAGAATATGCTCTTGTTACGGGCATACCCTCAATTGTTTCAAAAACGGTTAGATATTTGCCTGCGCCGAAGAAAGCAAGTGACTGTGTTCCTTTATCGGTATCGGGTACAAGCGTAAAGCTTTTGCAGTCCTCTCCCCTGTCAACAACCTCGGCAACCTTGAGATACTGACGCTTGGGGTGCAGTGCCTTGGCAAGTGCCGTTGCATTGTCTGCAACCTTGGGGAGTACGGGTGCGGCGGCTTTAAATTTCGCCTGTCTGTCGGGGAGCATAGATAAAAACTTTTTAGCTGAAAGTGATTTAAGGTCTGCCATATTATTTGCCCTCCTTAAGTGCTTTTACAACAATTCCGCCTGCTTTTTCGCCTGTATAGTAAGCGCAGCCGTAGCCGTCGCCTCTTTCCTGGCTTGCTCCGCAGAAGAAGAAATTGTCAAACGGTTGGTCTGCCATATACTGGACTGTACGGGGAATCATACTGTCCCACTTTTCGAGCTGATAGCCGTAAGGCGTACCCCACGGTGTGTTGAGGTATCTTGCAAACGTGGGAGGCAGCGCAATTTCAATTTCCTCAATATAAGGCGTGATGGAAATATTGAGAGCCTTTTCGCAGGTTTCAATCATATCCTTGGCAACCTTAGTCTTGAATTTCTTATAGTCCTGCGGTTTAACGTCACGCATAACGTCGCCGAAGGTCATTGAGGTAAGGAAAAGCTGGCAGGTGCCTTCGGGAGTACAGTCGGGAATAATCTCGTTAAGACAGTTGATAATACAGTAGCCGCTGCCATAATCGTTACAGAGTGCACACTGCTTGTCGGAATCCGAATCAGGAGCGATAAATACGGAATAATCGGTGATACCGAGCTCTTCTTTTGTCTTATTCATACCGAGATAAACGGTAGTAAGAGTACAGGCAGTTTTACGTGCATTAAGCATTTTGAGCTGCTTTTCGGGAACATCCTTCTTATCGAAAAGGTCGCTGAATACGGCAATGGGATAGGAATTACAGATAAAGTACTTACCGTAAACCTCCTTTTCACCGTTGATTACAACGCCTACGGGCTTACCGTTTTCACAAATCACCTTTGTTACTTCGGAGTTATACCAGATTTCACCGTCATTGTCACGGATAACCTTATCGATAGCAAGGCTCATTTCGTGACTGCGAAGGTGAGGAATACCCGTACCGCTTCTGACATAGCTGTGAAGAACTGCCATATAATAGAGAAAATCAAATTTAGAGCCGGGAACACCCATATAGCACCAATAGGTAGAGAATATATCCTGTGCCTTTTTAGGCATACCGAGTGCATCAAGACCCTCGTTAAGGGTATGCGAAACCATACGCATAATATCGGGCATATCCTTGAGAATACCGGGAAGCATTTTGGGGTTGTCAAGCGCTTTAAAAGCGTTGAACATTCTTTCCGAAAGGTCAAACGCCGCCATACAGCTTTCGTAAGAGCCGGGAACAAGCTCGTCAAGCTTACGTGCAAAGTTCTCAAAGCCAACGGGCATACGTGCATCAACCGTGACAAGAACGCCGTTTTCGTTCACAAAAGCATCCTTATCCCCTTCCTTTGCAGGAACAACAAGGCGGAACGTTGAATCGTGCTTGTGCCAGTCACAGTCAGCACCCAATCTGTTGAACATTTCTTCAATTGAACCGGGCTCATCGGGGGTGCCTATACCCGCAAGCTCGTGCAATGAAGGCTCAAACTCAAATCTGCCTCTGACAAAAGACGAAGCAGAACCGCCGGGGATGTTGTGCCTTTCAAGCAGTAATGTTGAAAGACCAGCTCTGGCACAGGTAGCTGCCGCCGCAAGGCCGCCGTTACCGGCACCGATGATAATTACATCGTATTTTTTCATCATTTAACCTCCGTATCGTAAAAGATGATAAATTCATTATATCTATTTTATAGCAAATAACAGTATTTGTCTATAATATAATAGCACTTGTTAAAAATATTTTTTTGTGGTATTCTGTAGTTATCAATTCAAAGGAGACACTCTCAATGAAAAAACTGCTTTCTGCATCGGTTATGTGTGCAGACCTTATGAATTTCAGCAAATCTGTAAGAGAGCTTGAAGAAGCAAAAATTGATTACCTGCACGTTGATATAATGGACGGCAACTTTGTACCGAATATGACCTTCGGTTTTGATTTTGTAAACGCAATTAAAGAGATTACCGACATACCGCTTGACGTTCATATGATGGTCAACGACCCTGCAAGATTTATTGACCGAATGAAGCTTGATGAAAACGACATACTCTGCATCCATTACGAAGCGGATATACATATTCACCGTGCGCTTGCACAAATTAAAGACAGAGGTATCAAGTCCGGTATTGCAATTAATCCCCACACGAGACCCGAAAACATTGAATATCTTATGGATAACACCGATATGGTGCTTGTAATGACCGTTAACCCCGGCTTTGCAGGGCAGAAAATCATCGGCTGTGCCGAAGAAAAGACAAGGTATACAAGAGGACTTCTTGATGAATGGGGCTACGCTGACGTACCGATTGAGGTTGACGGAAACATAAACCCCGCAAATGCAGAAAAGCTGAGTAAAAGCGGTGCAGAAATCTTTGTTCTCGGCACAAGCGGACTCTTTCTCAAGGATAAGAGCATTAAGCAGGCCGCAGAGGATTTGAGAAAGCTTCTTTAAATTTTTTCAGAGGTAGATTTATGTATAAAAATATCCGTGCTGCCGTAATGGGCAGTATAAATATGGACTTTATAATGTCAATGGAAAAAATGCCCGAATGCGGTGAGAATATTGTGGGTAACACTTATTCCTACGCTAACGGAGGCAAGGGTGCAAACCAGGCAACGGCACTCAAAAAGCTTGGTGCCGCGGTTAAAATGATAGGTAAGGTTGCCGACGATACCAACGGTCACTCGTTGATAAATAATCTGAACAGTCTCGGCATTGACACCACTGCAGTTGCCGCAGACGGCGACGTTACGGGTTTAGCTGTAATTATGCTTGACAGCGAGGGCAAAAACAGAATTGTCGTTTACGAGGGTGCTAACGCACAGATTGACCCAAAAGCCGCTTCGGACGCGGTAGACGGAACGCTGGATTTACTGCTCGTACAGTTTGAAACCAACGAAGAAGCCGTTATAGCTACCGTTAACAAGGCTGTTGAAGAAAAAATCATTACCGTAGTTGACTGCGGACCCGCAAAAAATTTCTCACTTGAAAAAATGCAGGGTGTCACAATAATCACACCTAACGAAAGCGAAACAAAGGCACTTACTGGCATATCTCCCGATACGCAAGAAAGCATACTTTCCGCATCAAAAATACTTGAGGAAAGAAGCAAGGCAAAATACGTTGTGCTTAAGCTCGGAAGCAGAGGCTGCTCGGTGTGGGACGGCACAAAGCTGAAAATTATGCCGACTTATCCGAGTGATGTTGTTGATACTACTGCCGCAGGTGACTGCTTTACGGCGGCTATGGCTCTCGAATACGCTGTAAGCGGTGATATTTATAAGGCCTGTGATATGGGCAACAAGTCCGGCAGCATAGCCGTCAGCAGACTTGGTGCCGATGCTTCAATGCCCACCTATGAGGAATTAATTAACTTTTAAACAGATATGGCTGTCAGGTTATCCGAAACCCGACAGCCATTGTTTTTATTTGTTTTTCTCTAACTTGTCAAATACTTTTTTATAGGGCATAAGCATACCCTCATTCATCTTATTACCCATTTTGGATTTGATTTTCTCGGAAGACAGCAGACCTCCGACAAGATACATTGCAAGCATTCTCGGCCACTGCTTCTGCGGAAAATCATACTGACCGTGCTTTTTATAGAACTTGTGGTCAGCCTTCATCATACCCTGCATAGTCCAGATAAGGTCACGGAATATCTTCATACCGCCGATGCCGTAGAAATTCTGCGGAGGAACGTAGCCCGATTCAAGAGCGTATTCAAGCGAAGCGGCAAGTGCATCAATTTCACCGTCGGGGTCAAATTCATCCGTTGCAACACCTGCAAGGAAATTTCCGCCGACCTGTGCCCTGCCTTCAACTATCATCTGCAGGTTAAATTCCTTACTGTAATCACCGCTAATAAGATAGCCCATAGGCATACCCATAGTAACCGTTCTGTGGCCGTTGCAGAACTGTCTGTCATCGTAAAGCTTAAATGATGCACCCATAGAGTGGTCTTTAATTGTAAAAGCAATTACTATAGCCTGTGCCGTCTGAATAGTATTACGGAGGAATTCATCAAATCCGTCTTTATAAACGCATTTGCCGGAAACGGCACAATTAAAGCAGCCGAGACATCCGCCCTTGAACGGATATTCTCTTATGTTAATGACACGGGTTTTATATCTGCATCCAGCAGAAAAACGGTCAATCATACTTTTGAGCTGCGAGTCGTTTTCTTCGCAGTTTGTAAGAATAACAACATCGCCTGTTTTTTCTGCATTGTCGCTTATAACAGGAGTAACGGTAAAGTGTTTTGCCTGAGAATATTCAAATGTGTTTCTTTCATAAATATTGTTCTTTACGCAAAATAATACGTACTCAAAGAAATCCTTTGCTTCCTTCTGCCCCTTATCTGTCGTGAGGTCATCCATATCGGCAGAAAGACCCTTTATGTACTTTAAGCCTAAATCTCCGCAGTTATCCTGGATATATCTGTGTGCGGTTACATCGTAAAAATGCTTGGATGTACTGAGCTGCGTGGCAAACTTGCCCTCAACAGAAACATTGTGTTGCTTGACAAGCTCAATAAACCTGTGAAGCTGGTAAGGCGCAATAAAGGTATAAACGGGATATGAAAAAATAATCAGTTCGGCTTTTTCAAGCGCCTGAATTGCAGGAGAAAAATCTCTTTCGAGTGCCTTTATGCGCTGACCGGCATCAAGCACCTCAAAGCTGTAATCGGGATAAAGCAGCTTTAAATAATTGATTGTCTGCAAGGTAATGCTGTATTTTCCTTTGGGACTGCCGTTAACTACAAGAATATTCATAACTGTCCTCCGTATTAAATCGATAATGATATTATATCATTAAAAATAATTATATCAACAATATTGTCTTTTATTTTTACTTATGGTAAAATTATGCGGAAATATTTTTTAGGAGAAAGCTTATGAAAAAACCTACGCTTTATTTAGGCAAATTCAAACAGTACGATAAAGTGTTTATAACTCAGGAAAACGGAATAGACGTGGAAAACGTCAACTCTGTTGCCTTTGACGGAGAAACACTTTACATAGCTCAGCCCGACTGCCTTTTTGAATATGTTGACGGCAAAGCAAAGAAAATCAACGCAAAGGTGTCAAAGCTGTTTTCAAGAAACGGCACGCTTTTTGCTTCTGTCGGAAACACTTTTACCGAAATTAAAAACGGCAAGCTTAAAAAATTTGCCGAGCTCGATTCCCCCGTTACGGACGTTTCCTTCGGGCTTGATAATTCGCTGTGGCTGATTACGCAGACTGCGCTTTATCTGAAAGACGGTGACGAGTTCAAAAGAATAGTATCCGTTCCCGAAAACACAACCTGTCTTGCGGCAAAAAACAACGTTTCAAAATACGCAGAAACCGTATATATCGGCTGTCCCGATGAGGGTCTTATGTCAATGAAGGGTAAGCGCCGCCACTGGGCAGAGCTTATTCCGAGCATTACGGGTGCGCTGAGCAAAAAGGTCAACTGCATTGCGCTTGACGGTCTCGGCCATCTCTGGGTTGGCTCTGATGAGGGTCTTAATATCTATGACGGCAGAAATTACTGGTTCAACGGTAATGACGTTTATTCCGTGCCCGACGGCTCATTCAACGATATGTGCTTCACCGCAGACGGCAAAAAATACTTTGCAACAAGCACGGGCGTAATTACGCTTATCGAGGGTAAGATTTCTTATTTTTCATACGGTACGTGGCTTATGCACCCGACGGTTACAAAAATTGCAGTTTCGGAAAACGGCACCATTGCCGCTGTAACGCCAAGAGGCATCAGCCTTATTTCACATAAATATATTACACTTGAAGAAAAGGCGGCACATTACGACGAAATGGCTGACAAGTATTTCTGCCGCAACGAGGGCTATCAGGTCACACGCAGCCTTTCAAAATACGGTGATATTACTTCGGGCAGACTTCCGAACTCCGATAACGACGGTCTTTTCACGGGCGTTTACGTTGGCAGCCAGTGCTTCCGCTATGCCGTAACGGGTGACGAAAAGGCAAGAGAGTATGCCAAAAAAGGCGTTGAGGCTATGATTAAGCTAACCGAGGTTACGGGTAAGGCAGGCTTTACAGCAAGAGCAACACGACATTCTTACGAGCCCGACTTCGGTACGGGCAACCGTGAGGAATGGCATATTTGCGAGGATAACCCCGATTGCGAATGGCTCGGCGAAACCTCAAGCGATGAGATGACGGGACACTATTTTGCATACGGCCTTTATTACGACCTTGTTGCTGACGAAAAAGAAAAGAAGAGAATAGCACAGGTTGTCAAAACCATTACCGACCATATTATTGACAATAACTTCCATCTGACAGACATTGACGGAATTCCGACTACCTGGGCTAACTGGGAGCCCGACCTGCTCAACAACGATGACAGATGGTATTATGAGCGCGGCACCAACTCACTCGAAATTCTCTCCTTCCTTAAAACCGCCTACCACGTAACGGGTGACGAAAAATACAATAAAATATTTGATATGCTGATCGAAAAGCATCACTACGCAATGAACTGTATGCAGTATAAATGTGAGGACGGCCACGTTGCTCATATTGACGACCAGCTTGACTTCGTAAATATTTATCCGCTTATTATGTATACGGATAACGAAGCACAAAAAGAAATATTCAAAATGGGTCTTACCCACCATTGGGCTTACGAAAGAACGGAGCGTTCACCCTACTTCAACATAGTTTACGGTGCGCTCACAAACAACTTCTGTGACATTGAAAACGCCGCAAAATCACTTGCCGAGATGAATATGGACACGGTAAGATGGCCGATTTTCAACAGCTACCGTAAGGACATTGTATGGGATACCGAGCAGGAGGAAATGGGTATTCCCGCACAGCTCAAATACCCTGTTGAATATTCATCGAAGCTCGTTATTCATTACGACGGCAATCCCTTTATCTGCGATTCGGGTGCCGAAGAATTTGTTAACATAAACACTAAGCAGGTCAACCGCACAACTACTCTGCCGGGTACAGCGGGTGCAAACGGTATGCGTGCACTTACACCCTACATTTATCTCCTGCCCTACTGGATGGGCAGATATCACGGCCTTCTCGGTGACTAAGGAGAAACAATATGCAGAACTTCAAAAGAACAAAGCTTGCGTGCTATCTGGCTTATTTCACGATGTCATCAATTTTCAGCCTGCCCCCTATTCTCTTCGTTACGCTTCGTGAAACATACGGTATTTCATATACCCTGCTCGGAACGCTCGTACTGACAAATTTCTGTACACAGCTTGGCATAGACCTTATTTTCACCGTTTTCACAAAGTATTTCAACGTTAAAAAAGTAGTCAGGGCAATGCCGCTGATTACCTCGGCAGGTCTGTTTATTTACGCCCTTGTGCCTATGCTTTTACCGCAATACGCATACGCCGGTCTGCTTGTGGGCACTGTTATATTCTCTGTTTCCGCAGGTCTTTCCGAGGTGCTCCTCAGCCCTGTTATCGCGGCAATACCCTCCGACAATCCGCAGAAGGATATGAGCCTTCTCCACTCGCTCTATGCATTCGGTGTTTTCACGGTCGTTGTTGTAAGCACGCTGTTCCTTAAGATTTTCGGCAATGAAAACTGGATGTACCTTACAATGTTCCTCGGTCTGTGGCCTATAATTGCTGCTGTTCTCTTTATGCTTTCGCCTATGCCTGAAATGGATATTTCAAGCGGCGAAAAGAAAAGCTTTGAAGGCACAAAAAAGCGTACAGTAGGTCTTGCGCTGTGTGTTGCCTGTATCTTCTTCGGAAGCTGTGCCGAAAACGCAATGTCAAGCTGGATTTCAAGCTATATGGAAAACGCACTTCATATTGACAAGGCTGTCGGCGATATTCTGGGTATGGCTGCGTTTGCCATTCTGCTCGGTGTTGCCAGAATTACCTACGCTAAATTCGGCAAAAACATTATGCGTGTACTCTTTGTCGGTATGCTGTGTGCGTTTATCTGCTATATGATAATAGGTCTTTCCTCAAGCGTTGTGTTTGCGTTTATCGCCTGCATTCTCACCGGCTTCTGTACGGCAATGCTTTGGCCGGGCTCGCTTATAATGATGGAGGAAAACGTTCCGAACGTCGGTGTTGCAGCTTACGCACTGATGGCTGCAGGCGGTGACCTCGGCGCATCGGTTGCACCGCAGCTTATGGGTATAGTTGTTGACAACGTTTCCGCAAGCAGCTTTGCTGCTGAAATGAGCAAGGCGCTGAATCTCACGGCTGAACAAATCGGTATGAAAGCAGGCATGCTTGTAACCGGTATGTTCCCGCTTCTCGGAACGGTTCTTCTGCTGTTCTTAATCCCTTATTTCAAAAAAAACAAACTGAATAAATAAAATTCAAGCGGCAGAGAGTTTGCTCCCTGCCGCTTGAATTTATAAATTAAAACATCATATTTTCAATAAACAAATCCGAAAAAGCCTTGTTAAGTGACAAATCAACATACTCGGAATTATTTATTATACCCGACAAATCGTTCCCCTGCGTTACAAATTTAATTGCACCGAGCAGACTGCTGTTATTGACGGGAACGCAGTTATCCGCAAAAGCGCAAGGCAGCAGCCCCGTCTTAACTGCGCTCGAAACATTAATTTTTGCAGAAAATCCGCCTGAAATAAACACCTTATCAATATCGTCAAAACTGATATCCGCAACTTGCATAAGTGTCATTACGGCGGAATAAACGGCAGATTTGGCAAGCTGATACTGCCTAATATCGCTTTGACTTATAAAAACGCTATCGGTAATAAAATACCGTTCGCTTTCCATATAGCCGCTGTCATCAACAAGCTCCTTTTCAAGAAGGTATGCAACTGCGTCAACAAGACCCGTTCCGCAAAGTCCTTTAGCAGGGGCATCGTTGATTGTTTTGGCTTTTCCGTCCGAAAATGAATATACGGCACCGTCAGAAGCACTCATTCCGCATTCTATGCCTGCACCCTCAAAGCACGGGCCTGCCGCAGCCGAAGTACAGATAACCTGGCCGTCGGAAATAAGAGCAATCTCCGCATTTGTGCCAAGGTCGATAAGGAAGCTGTATTTGCCGTTTTTCGGCATTTCAACATAATTTATACCGGCAACAATATCCGCACCGACAAATGAGGATATACCGGGTAAGGATGCCGCCTCGGTTACACCGATTAAACCAAGCTCATCTGCAGAAGCAGTTTTAGTGTCAATAAACACGGGCGTATACGGAGAAACGCCGATTGAAGAACAGTCAACGCCGAACAGCAAATGAAGCATCGTCGTATTTCCTGCAACAAACAGCGGAATATTCTTACCGATACAAAATTCACTTATAAGTTTGTTAATTTCGGCAACAAGCGGAGTCTGCAACGGCTTGACACCGTTGCGCCTGCAATAATCAATTCTTGAAATAACGTCAGCACCGAACACCCGTTGCGGATTAACAGCGGTTTTAACCGATACGACGGACTTGGTATCAAGTGAAACAAGAGCAAGTGCAAGCATGGTTGTTCCAATATCGAGAACAAAACAGTTATTTTCCGACAGCTTACCTGTTTCATCGGCACCCGTTTCGGATACAATATCAGCTCTTTCGCCTACAGTTACGACAATATCGGAATTGACGTGATAACGGCAGGACAAAGCCTCTTTTCCGTCAACAATAACACGGCACTTGCGGCACAGTCCCATACCTCCACACGGGTGCTCAACACTTTTCCCGGCATCAATAAGAACATCGGACAAAAGGCAGCCCGGCTCGGCAAAAAGGGTTTCCCCGTTAAATATAACCTTATGCATACAGTTCATTTACCTTTTTAAAATAAGCATCAATATTTTCCCATTTTGCGTTGAACGGCACGTCACAGCCCGTGGAAATCATAAAATTAGGGTAACCCGAACAATCGGAGAAAATGCGTTCAAGCTCACCGCAAATAACATCGGGACCGGCCGAACACAGCAAAAGCGGGTCAAGATTTCCCATAACAATTTTGCTTTCGGGTAAAAGCTCAAGAGCTCTTCTGATATTAACAGCATTACCAAAATGATAAATATCGGCACCGACAGAAGAAATGCCTTCAAGCATATCTGCAACGTAGTTGCCGCAGTTGTGGTAGCAGAGAACAAAATCCTCCGAATTAACCGACTCAAAAATCCTTTTGACAAATGGCACCGAGAATTCATCGGCAAGTGCTGGTGAAAGCATACCTGCAGCAGGCTCTGCCATAATAACGCCGTCAGCACCAACGGACTTGAAAGCATTAATATAATTAATGATAAATTCACTTGCTTTCTCAAGCAGAATTTTCACTTCATCGGGGCTGTCGAAGCAAGCGTACATAAGCTCTGTCATATCAAAAAGACGGCTTGCAAGCGAATAAGGGCCGATAACTCCGCAGAAAACAGGTATATCGTTTATCATATTTTTTGCTTTTTTTACACCGTCAATATATACACCCGTTCTGCCGTCACCGATTTGAGGTACGGTAATCTTTGACACATCTTCTATATCGTCAATAATTCCGCCGACAACGGTCGGAATTTCATTTTCTGCAAAATGTATCTCGGCACCGAACGCCTCTGCCTCAACGGATAAATCCATCATATTGAGCGAAGCACCGATACTGCATCTATCATAAATTGCCTTCATACCATTTGCCTGGTTATCTGCGGAGCAAACAAGCTCATTAACACTTACGCCGATAAGTTCGGCTGACGGAAAGCTGAGTATAGGAACGGTCCTGCTCTTATTTTCTATAATGTTTTTAACAATCTTTTTCATACTTTATCTAACCTGTTATTTGCAAAGCTCAACGGCGGCATCTGCAGCGCTTGCGGCATCTGCAGAGTATACGTCTGCACCGATTTTTTTGCAAAATTCCTCGGTGATGGGCGCACCGCCTATCATAATCTTAATTCTGTCACGCACGCCGGCTTTTTCAGCCCGCTTTACAACTTCGGCCATTTCATCCATAGTCGTTGTCAGCAGAGCGGAACAGCATATAACCTTGCAATCCTGCTCTATTGCCGTATTCACAAAGGTATCGGGCGCAACATCGGTGCCAAGGTCAACAACCTCAAGTCCCTTACCCTCCATCATCATTTTGACGAGGTTTTTGCCTATGTCGTGCATATCGCCGCGAACGGTACCGATGCAGACCTTGCCGACAGCCTGAACGTTGCCCTCAACAAGCAAGGGCTTAAGTATTGTAACGCCGGCATTCATTGCTCTTGCCGCAACAAGCACCTCGGGCACATAGACCTCGTTATTCTTAAAGCGCTCACCGATTTCATTCATTCCGACAAGCAGACCGAGATTTAAAATGTCTTTGGCAGGAAGACCCGAATCAACAGCAGACTGAACAAGCTCCTTTACAGCCTTCATTTTACCCATACGAACGTTTTCTGCAATTTCAAGAAATATACTCATAGTACGTACTCCTCTTAAATTCGAATCTTCTTTATTTCTTCGGCATAATACTGCACAAGCTCAAATTTAGTGCCCGGCATCAGCCTGTGGTCGGGACAGGGAATAAAACCGCCCATAGAAACAAGCCGCTTCATACGCTCTATTTCAGCGTCAACGGCAGCCTTATCCTTGCGCAGAGCGGTTTTGTCCATACCGCCGACACCAAGCATATTTTTTCCGAATTTATTTCGTGCAGCTTCAAACTGGTCGCCCCATACGCCTATTTCAATCGGGAACATTGTATTGACACCGTTCTCAAACCAGGTCGGCAGCAGCTTTTCCGTAACGCCGTCACAGTCAAGCGAAATAATATCTATTCCGTATTCACGGCATAAATCGTTGCGTTTTTTATAGTGCTTTGCACAAAGCTCATCAAACTTTTCAGGTGAAAGCAACGGGCCGTTTTTAAAGCAGATATCCTCCCAGTAATGAGCAAAATCAAACCTTGCGCCCGTTTCAAGTATTTCTTTGATGCATTGATACTGCATCTCGGCAAATGTATCGACTATATCGGCAAAAAGCTCTTCGTCCTCATCGTACATCAGATAGCTCATACCTACAACCGAAGTCATATCACGGATGCTGCCCAACACACTTCCGAGGTGAAGACCTACAGGTCTGTCATAATCACGGTTTTCATTGAAAGTGCTGAAGTATTCGTAGTTAATACGCTCTTTAACAAATTGCATTTTGGGCTTGTAAAGCTCTTCAAATGCCGTTCTGTCCTTGAGAGTATAATCATCCTCTGACGGAATTGAAGTAATTCCGGGTTTTATTCTTTCAATTACACCGACACAGTTCAACACCCTTTTTGACCCGTCGGGTAAAACTTCGAGTTCCTTTGAATCAAAACACGGATATAAGCCGTTATTTGCGCCTTTTGTGTTGTTCCAGTTGAAATCCCAGCCTATTAATTTATCAAGCTCTTTGTCCATTTCTCCGCCGTCACCTATACCGCCGGCAAAATCCTTCGGTATCTTACCTTGATTAGCCCATTCGGTAAGCAGCTCGCCCCAATAGCCGAAATGAACGGCAGGCAAACGGTCAGCATCTTTATAATGCAAAATATTCAGCGCTCTTTCACGGTTTGTCATAAAATATCACCCGTTTTGTTCGGTTTCTTTTTTACAGGAATAATAAATTGATTCAAGCTTTTCATTAGTAGCGGTTCTGTCAATAATAGCTTTTACAAGGCTGTCAAGCTCTGTTCCTTCGGAATAATCGGCCGGAGCAAAATATCTTATCCTGCGGTCACGCATCATTTTATAAACCTTGGCCTTATTCTTCGTCTGAGCGTCATAGACGCCTATTGAATGACCGCCGTAGGAGCTGACAAGCTTCATACAGGGTATATCCGTATCGCTGTCACCGATATAAACCATATTTCTGAAGGGTACACGTATTTCTTCCGCAGGGAAAAAGTCGTTTACTCGAGGGTCATTAACGTCCAAAACACCCTTCTGTATTCTGAAAAGGAACTGTGTTTTGTTGGTATAATTTACAACCTGTGCAGGCCATTTGGCAACGCCACGTTCATTATACCAGAAGGAACTCGCATAAATCTTTTTGAATGCACCGTTCTTCGCCATTTCGGTGCCCTCAATCATTTCCTTAAGTCCGGATGAAATAATGTAATGCTCTACGATTACACCTTTTTCAAGTCCGTATCGGCGGATTCTTTCAAACCACTCATTGACACCGGGAAACAGCTTTACGTTAGCGCCGTATTCGCCGAGGGTTTCCCGTTTGAGTACGAGGTTTCCTTCAGCCTCCTGCACCATTTTGTGCATATATGCAAGATTCTGGTCCATATCATTTTCTCTTGCAAGTGCGTTGGATTCTCTCCAGAAATCTTCAACATTGTACCCGACAGACTGGATATAGCCCTGCGCCTGCATATCGTCGGGTGTAAGCGTTTTATCGAAATCATAACAGACAGCAAGAACAGGCATTGCTTCCTTGCCGAATTTAATATATGTGTTTTCCATATATTTTACCTTGCGTTTAGCCTTGGCTCTACGCATTCCTTCCATCGTCTTACGATAAGCTGATGACCGCCCGTTGTGGGGTGTACACCGTCCCACAGTAATTTAAAGATATCCGTTTTTTCTGAATATTCATTAAAAATATCCTGAAGCGGTACAAAAACAGCGTTATATTCCTCGGCAATTTCTTTTACTGCCAAAGCAAATTTACCTATATTCTCTTTAGCGTATTTATCCCATTCGGTATCGTCCTTAGCCGTGCCGAAGAAAGGCTCCATAATAACAATAAATAAATCCGGATTAATTTCAAGCGCTTCATCAAGCATTAAACGGTAAATCTTTTTAAACCGTTCTGTATCCGAGCCGCAGCCGCAATTAAAATTACCGTAAATATCGTTGATGCCTATAATAACACTCAAAACGGTTGGCTTGATATTAAGGCAATCCTCTTTCCACCTGCCGTATAAATCGGATATTCTGTTGCCGCTGATGCCTTTGTTTACAACATCAAAATCAACGCATAAATTATCCGCATACATTTCAGAGGCCAGTATATACTGATAGCCGTGACCGTGAATATGGTTCGGGTCAGAGCTTCTGCCTCTGTTACCGTCGGTGATGGAATCGCCCTGAAAAAGAATTACGTCTTTATCCTTGATTTTTAACATACTATCACCCGTTGCTGAAATTCAAAATAAAGTTTTATTTTGCGGCAGAAAGAGAGTGTCTTGCTTTGGTCAAATCGTTATACATTACTTTCAGCTTTGATTTGTTAAGCGGATATACAAGGAACAGTACAAATACGAGAGTATAAACAACAGCGGGAATTACAGTACAGACGAAAAGTATTCCTTCGCCTACACCCTCAACATAGCCTGCTGAGCCGTGCACCGCACCGTCATAACCTGCTACGGAGCTGAGCAGCTTCATACCGCCGACATCGGCAAGAGTCTGGCCGAGCTTGCGGCAGAAGGTATATACAGCATAGACTGCACTTTCGCTGCGTATACCGGTTTTATATTCCTGATAATCAATAACATCGGTAATAACAGCCCAGTTTGTGATGCTGACAAAGGAGTAGCCGAAGCCGATAATAAACAGGAAAACCATAAATACAACAGGAGCACTGCCGAGTCTGTCACAATGCGGAACAATAAGGAACATAAGAATTGAAGCGATTGCGGAAAGCAGCGTACCAACGGTGCAAAGCTCTTTTTTACCGTATTTCTTAACCAGCTCAGGTGTAAAGAAAATCATTAAAGCCATTGGAAGATATGTAGCTACAGTACCTATAATTGACAAATCCGTGTTTTCAAAATAATTCTTATATAAATACTGTGTCAGCGAATTGAACTGAAGCTGGCCGCTGATAAGTATTCCCGAAATTGCGGCAATGACAAAGGGCTTACTCTTGAACATACCAAGGTATGTCTGCTTCATATCAATTTTAGGCTCAGCTTCCGAGGCAACTCTCTCCTTGGTAGATGCAAAGCAGAAGAAATAGAAGAGAATTGAAAGCACGCCCATAATAAGGCCGAATTTCATCATTCCGCCTGCATCAGCCGCTTTAATCGGATTACCCTGGCTGTTTGTGCCGACTACGGAGTAAATAATCATAGGCCCTATAAGCAGCGGTATCGCACCGCCCAGACCTGCACCGACTGACCTGAATGTAGAAAGGAGCGTTCTGCCCTCAGGGTCATCGGTAACAACGGAGGCAAGAGAACCGTACGGAATGTTCATACCGGTATACATCATACCGAAGCCGATATACGAAGCATACATCAAAGCAAGCACAACGGCTTCACTGGTTGTAAAGTCTCTGAAATTAACAAAGCAAAGTATTGAAGTTATTCCGAGCGGTATGGCACACCATTTCAAATAAGGTCTGAATTTACCGTCCTTACCCGGTCTGCGTTTTGCAACAACCGCACCCCACATCGGGTCGTTAATTGCGTCCCAAAGTCTTGAAATGAGAAGCAGAGTTGTGATCTTACTCTCGGCAACCTTTAATACATCGGTATAAAAAACTTTAAGATAAGATGAAACATAGGTCAGAACAAACAGGTTAGCGGCATCGCCAAGGCCGTAGCCAAGAGCGTCCTTCATACCTATTTTATTTGGGTGCTGAAAAGTACGCTGTTTTTCCAAATTACTTACTCCTTTTGCATTTTCTTACAGAATAACATTAAAGAAAATAAAATTCAATAAATATTACAAAATTATAACCAATTAATATAAAAGGAAGCCCTCATTTAGCGAAGGCTTCCCTGATAATTTTAAACAGATTATCAAATAAAGTGCGCAGAGCATCAAAAAGCGTTACGTACCATCTTTGCGTTGTGTCGTAATTCTCAACTGTCATCGGAGAAACTGTCTGCGAATCATTGTCAAAAACAAGGTACTGCGGATACTCCTCGCTTGTAAACACGGTATAAGCCCGATTATTTACAATCTGACTGACCAGACCGTTCACACAATCGGGGAAATAGTTGTGCTCAAGGTTTTTGATGTACCAAGTAGTATCGGGTGACAGACAGGTTGACGAATCAATCTGCTTGTCGGGAGAAATATATTTTAACGTTGAATTTTTTTCGGCGTTTGCAATATAATTCTCAGAGAGTGTTTCATCCAATTTTGCGGTTGTTGCGCCGAAGCTGCTTTCATATACCGTAACAATCTGGTCGGAAAGAGACTCGCTGTCAGCCTTAATCGGAATTGACTGGAAGCCGTATTTAACGATATTTGAAAACTCTACACCCTTTTCTTCCTGTGCTTTGACTAAATCCTCAAACTTAAGCTGAACGTTATTACGGTAATATTCAATCTTTTCTATAAGCCCTGCATACTCCGACTTATCTGCACCGTAAAAAACTGTTTCCATAGCCTTTTCATAGTCGCCGATGCTTACCATTCCCCAATACGACGGGAAGGTTGCATAGCTTGAACGCAGAACTTCGGGGAATATGTCCAGATAAATATCCTCAAGTACATTATTTACCGCAAGGCAGGTAATATCAAGACCGTAGGTTTTATTGAATAGCGTTACAAACGACTGCAAAAGAGCGGTGTATTGCTCGCCCAGACCCAAATCGTAATCGTACATAAAACGGTCAAGGCTGTCGGCATCAAGGAACATTTCGCCCGTAAAAGCCTTGCTGCAGGGAGTTGCGCCGTAAACGCTGCTTGCGTAATGAATAACGTCCTGCACATACTCGCCATCGTATTTATACATATAAGCCGCAACGATATTTGAGCCGAGGCACCTGCCGTAAAGAGCAACCTTTTCTTCGCCCGTTACGTATAAAACGTCCTCAATATATTTGTGCAGAAGGTCTGCCGTTTTCATCGGGTCAACACGGAAATCATAATAAAATTTATACGCAGTAGCGCTGTATTTACCGTCTTTATTTCTGTAGTTTCGCAGTGTTTCTCTTGACCACGTCCAGTCAGCACGGCTGCCGTCGGAGGCTTCGCCGTTTTTGTCAAGAGCAATAGGCTCAAAAACGGGCACAAGAATATCCACAAGAGTTTCACTGAACTCGCTCCACTCCTGTGTAAAAAAAGCTTTTGCGAAAACAGGCAAAAATTCCTTGGCTTTTTCTTCTATATAGCCGTCGGAAATCTGCAGCGGAAAAATTGTTTCCTTTACGCCGTCTTCATTAAATTTTATGAGCTGTGCACCCTGGCCGCTGATATGTATAACGGGAATATCTGCACCGTCCTGCGCCGCATTTGCAACGGGCATTGAGCTGAACATCAGCGTAAATACAAGTATAAAGCTCATCAGAAACGAAAAAATCTTTTTCAAGTAATCAACTCCTTAACGTCATTATAGCAATATTTTCCGCAATTATAATATTAGATTAGAAATATAATTTTCTTTTCATTATTTATACGTAAAAAAACCGCCGTTCTGTAATCCAGATACGGCGGCCGCTAAAACTAAACCGATTCAATTTTCTTAATGCCGAACAGCATTCTCAGAACACCCTGCAAAGCCTTTGGACTGCGTAACACAACAATTTTCATTATGTATTTCCCCTTTCTGTCATATTTTATGAAAGAAAGAAAAAAAGGGTTACTGAGTGTTATTTAAGTTCCCAGTCTTTTATATCCTTAACCTCGTTGTACATTGCAACGTAGCTTTCGTGGCGGGATTTCATAACCTCGCCGTTTTCAATAGCCTCACAGATTTTACAGCCCTTGTCGGCAACGTGAGTACAGGTTGAAAATTTACAAAGCCCGAGGTAAGGCAGAAACTCTTTGAAGCAGAAAGGCAGGTTTTCCTTTCTTATCATAAGCTTTGTGTCCATCATATCAATTGCGGCAAAGCCCGGAGTATCGGCAATATAACCGCCGCCTACCTTAAACAGCTCAACCTGACGGGTCGTATGCCGTCCCCTGCCGAGCTTTTCGCTTATTTCGCCCGTTTCAAGCGCCAATTCGGGAATGAGAGCGTTTAGAAGCGTTGATTTACCAACACCGGAATTACCGGAAAACACGCAAATATTGCCGTTGATAGCGTTTCGGATTTCATCAAGCCCCGTGCCGTTTGCGGAGGATACAGTATATGTTTCAAAGCCCGATTTTCTGTAAATATCCGCAAGGCCCTCATCGGATTTCAGGTCTTCCTTAGTGAAAACAATTGCACATTCAATTCCCTTGTCCTGTGCGATAGCTGTCATTTTATCAATTACGAGCGTACTCGGCAGAGGGTCACAGGTTGAAGCAAGGACAAAGAGCTTGTCAATGTTGGCAACGGGCGGACGGATAAGAAAATTCTTACGCTCCAGAATTTCATCAAGCGAGCAATAGCCCTCGTTATTCACCGTAATACGCACGTTATCACCCGCAAGCGGTGTCATTCCCTTGCGGCGGTGAATACCTTTGGCCTTGCATTCGTATATTTCACCGGCGGCCTCTACGTAGTAGAAGCCGCCTATTCCTTTAATTAAAACACCGTTCAAAGAACTCATCCGAGAACTCCCTTGCCGATAACTATTACGATAGCTGTTGACGTTGAATACTGCTTATATCTGTTAAGTCCGTTAAGCTCGGGCTTCTGGCTGATTACCTTGCCTACCTTTGAATTTTCAAGCGTAGTCTGGGTTTCAACAGTTATATTATAAAAGCCCTGATTATTGAGTGCTTTCTCCGCATCCTCGCGGGATTTGCCTTCAACGTTCGGAATAATGCTCATTGCGCCGTAATAGAAGGAATCGTAATAAACGTCATCAATCGTCTTTTCGTCGGAAATAACTATCGGGTCAGCGGTGAAATCTATTTTACAGCTATAGATTACCGAGCCGTCAATCTTAACGATAAGCGAATCCTCCTTACCCGAGCCGCTTACCGTAAACGAGTATGTGCTGCTGTTGAGAAGCACCTCTGCACCGGCATCGTCAACAGAAACGTTATTTAAATAAACCTTAAGAGTGCCTGCGTTTCCGTTCTTGTAGGGCAGGCGCACGGTAACATCAACGGGCTTTGTGGGTGCTTTACCAGAGCTTACCTTGATGTCAACCTTATCACCCTCGTGAATAGGGTCGCCGGCCAGGGGAAGCTGCTCAATAACCGTGCCCTCGGGCTGTGTGCTGTCTTCAATTACAATTTCGCCGAATTCAAGATTTACGGACTTGAGAAGGTCAAGCGCAATTTCCTGAGTATAGCCGACAATTTCAGGTGTTTCAATAGCATCGGCATCGGTGTGAGAGGAAACGTAGATAACAACCGTTGAGCCGATAGCCGCTTCATCACCGTGTTCAGGCGAAGTGTTAATAACAATGCCCTCTTCCATATCCGGCTCGAAAACCATTTCATAATCCGTCACAAAGCCTGCCGCCTCAAGGGTCTGCTTAGCAATGAGATAGGACTGTCCGTATACGTCGTTGACGATAGCGGTTTTGTTTGTATTGATTGTAAGAAGAATAACGTCGTCAGCATCAATTTTCTCGCCCTTTTCGGGACTCTGCTTGATTACGTCGCCAACCTCGTACTCTGCGCTGTATTCATATTCAATTTCAATGTTATAGTCCTTGTATTTTGAGCTGTCCTTTATTTCTGATTCATAGTTCAAGCCGATAAACTGCGGAACCTTAAGCTCTGAGGACTTGAAAACATCGGTAAAGAAGAACAGTACGGCAAGAATTACGACAAGCACGGCACCGAGACCTGCAACGGCACCCGTGAGAATAGGAATAAGCTTGCTGTTGGACTGTGCCTGCTCATCATCGATTTCATCGACGATATCGTCCTCTTCTGCAGGAGCAACGGGCTCCTTTACAGGCTGCGGTTTAACAGCCGTTTCTTTTCTGTCTATGAACTTTGTCGGCTCATTATCTACGAAATATGAATAATCAAACTTAATATCCGGATTTCGTTTATACTCATCAATGTCAAGAAGCATCTGTGCCGCAGACTGATAGCGTGCCGAAGGCTGCTTCTGCATTGCGTGCATCGTAATCTGTTCAAGACCTACGGGCACTGCGGCGTTCCTTTCACGGGGGCTTTCCGGCTCATTCTGAAGCTGCATAAGAGCAACGGAAACAGCGCTGTCTGATTGGAAAGGAAGCGTACCGGTAAGCATTTCGTACATTACAACTCCGACGGAATATATATCAGCCTTGGCGTCGGTAAAATCTCCCCTTGCCTGCTCAGGACTGATATAATGTACGGAGCCGATTGCGCTGTCGGACATTGTTCTCGTATCGCTGCGGTTAAAGCTGGCTATGCCGAAATCGGTAACCTTGATGCTTCCGTTTTGGAGCAGCATAATATTCTGCGGCTTAACGTCACGGTGAACTATGCCTTTATCGTGTGCGTGCTGCAAGGCACGGAGAATCTGCGTAACGAAAAGTACAACCTCTCTGGGTTGGATTGCACCCTGCTGCTGGATATACTCCTTAAGCGTAATACCCTCAATATATTCCATTACGATATACTGCAGACGGTCACCAAAGCTGACATCGTAAACCTTAACGATATTCGGGTGAGAAAGAACAGCAATATACTTGGATTCGTTTTTAAATCTTCTGCGGAATTCTTCATTTGAAATATACTCTTCCTTGAGTATTTTAACAGCAACAATTCTGTCATCAATATTATCGTAGGCCTTATAAACGACCGCCATACCGCCTACACCTATGATTTCGTGTATTTCATATCTGCCGTCAATACGCTTACCAACGTAGTTTTCCATAATTTACGCCTCCTTAAAATGCAATTGCAACAACCGTGATATTATCTGCGCCGCCGTTTTCGTTTGCCATAGCAATGAGCCTTTCGGCATACTCAAAAAAGCTGCCGTGGGAAACTGCGCCGACAATATCCTCATCGCTTACAAAATTGGTCAGACCGTCCGTACACATAAGAAGAATATCGCCCTGTGATATGTCTTCCTCGCAAAAATCCACGGTGACGGAGTCTTCCACACCGAGTGCACGGGTTATTATGTTTTTACCGGGATAATTCTTGGCTTCGTCAAGTGTTATACTGCCGTTTTCAACCAAATCCTGAACAACGGAATGGTCTCTCGTAAGCTGGCAAAGAGAGCCGTTCTCGGTAACAACGTAAGCTCTGCTGTCGCCGACGTGTGAAATATAAGCTGTTGAATCGACAACAAGCACGGCAACACAGGTTGTTCCCATACCGTTTAGCGCCTCATCCTTTTGTGACATATCGAAAAGACAGGCGTTTGCGGAAACTATAGCGGATTCAAGCAGGTTGCGGATTGACGAAGGACGCATACCGTTGCGGTATCCCTCGTCAATTGAATGAGCTATCATTTTAACGGCTTCGGCACTTGCAACGTTGCCGCCTGCAGCGCCTCCCATACCGTCACAAACAACAGCCCACGCAACGCCGCCGGGAAACTCACCGGCAGCATACGCATCCTGATTGTTGCTGCGTACCCTTCCTATATCTGTTTTAGCTGTGATTTTCATAGTGCAAATACTGCGCAAAATTAACTGTATTGCGCCTCCCCTTTCTGTTGGAGTAATGCAAAATAAATATCTATATTAATCAAGCCTTTTGTGCTTGCTTCTTAACTGACCGCAGGAAGCATCAATATCGCCGCCGAGGCTTCGGCGCACGGTAACGTTTCTTCCGCTTTTTTCAAGAATTTCAGTAAACCGCTTTATCCTTTCGGGTGTGCTGGATTTCAGCCCCGATTCGGTAACGTCGTTAGCAGGAATAAGGTTTATATGTGACAGCGTACCCTTGAGTTTATTCGCAAGCTCTTTTGCACATTCATCGCTGTCGTTAACTCCTCCGAACATAGCGTATTCGTAAGAAATTCTGCGTGAAGTGGTTTTACCGTATTCACGGCAGGCTGCCAAAAGCTCGTCAACACCGTATTTTTTATTGACCGGCATAAGACGTGAACGTATTTCATCGTTCGGTGCGTGAAGAGAAACAGAAAGCGTAAGCTGTAAATCCTCATCCTGCAGCTTCTTTATTCCGGGAATAATTCCGCAGGTGGAAAGCGAAATGTTCCTCATACCGATATTCAGTCCGTCATCGGCATTGACTAACCTGAGAAAACGTATTACATTGTCGTAATTATCCATAGGCTCGCCCATACCCATTAGAACGATATGCGAAACTCTTATGTTCATATCATTCTGTGCGGCATGTATCTGGCTCAGTATTTCAGCAGGAGTCAGATTGCGGACGAAACCGCCAACACCCGTAGCACAAAAAGCGCAGTTCATACGGCAACCAACCTGTGTTGAAACGCACAGCGAATAGCCGTACTTGTATTTCATCAGTACGCTTTCGATAAATTCACCGTCAATAAGCCTGAATAAGTATTTAACCGTTGAATCAAGCTGTGAAACTGACTTTTTTTCGACCTCGCAGCCAAAAATGTCAAACTCATTTTTCAGTTTTTCACGAAGGTCTTTAGAAATATTTGTCATTAAATCAAATGACATAACACCCTTTTCCTGCAGCCATTGCCAAACCTGCTTAGTGCGGAAGGCAGGCAGACCAAGCTCGGAAAAGGCAGAGGAAAGCTCAGCCTTGGTCATAGATTTTATATCTCTTTTCAAAAGCTTAACTCCTCTCAAAAGCAGCTATAAAAAAGCCGTCGGTAGAATTATTGTGCGGCATAAGCGTAATCATACCGTTATTTGTATATACATTATCCGTAATATCAGAAATATCTTTAAGAATAAAGTCTTTGTTTTCATTTATAAAGCGTTCGCAGACCTTTACATTTTCCGCAGGGTTAAGTGCGCAGGTTGAATACACAAGCCTACCGCCCTTTTTTAAGTATCGTGCGGCGTTCGACAAAATCTGATACTGAAGCTCAGGAAGTGAAGCAACTTCATCAAGCGGCTTGTGACGGATTTCGGGCTTTCTGCGTACGATTCCGAGTCCCGAACAAGGTACGTCGCAAAGAACTTTGTCAAACAGCGGCATATCGGGATTAAACACGGAAGCATCGTTACGCAGAACGTCAATGCTGTCTATTCCAAGCCTTATAGCACCTTCTTTAATAAGTGCAAGTCGGTGGCTGTGAATATCGCAGGCAAGAATTTTACCCTTGTTTTCCATATACTGCGCACAGGTAAAAGCCTTACCGCCGGGTGCAGAACAAATATCGAGCACACTGTCACCGGGTTTTGCTTCAAGAGCTTTCGTGCAAAGCTGTGAAGCTGCATCCTGAACGTGAAAAAGTCCGTCTTCAAAACCGGATAGCCTTTCAATTCCTCCGCACTTTTCAAGGTTAAGGGCATTTTCAACTGTTGATTGAGTTGCCGTAATGCCGTCCTTTTCAAGCCGGTCAATCAGCTCATCACGAGAAATTCTTAACGTGTTTACCCTGACTGTCAAAGGCGGTCTGCCTGCACAGCAGGACATAATTCCTACGGCATTTTCCTCACCGTAGCTTTCAATCCAAAGCTTTACCAGAGCCTCGGGAAATGAATATTTTACGCTGTAATATCCAATTTTATCAGTATCACTCGGAAGAACTAAACCTTCCTTTGATACTGCTCGCAAAACAGCGTTAGTAAGACCCGAAGCAAAAGCACAGCCGTTTTTCTTGACGAGCGTTACGCTCTCGTTAACAGCAGCCGATACGGGTATTTTATCCATAAAAAGAAGCTGATATGTACCAAGCCTGAGGGCTGTAAGCACCTGTGGCTTGAGCTTTTTCAAAGGCTGCTTAAGGTGGCGTGAAAGGCAGTAATCCAAGGAAATTGATCTTTCAAGCACACCGTAGACCAAGGCACTGACAAAAGCGCTGTCAGCCCCCGAAAGATTGGCGGAATACAAAAAGCTGTCCAAAGTGAGATTTGAATATGACTTATCCCGTTCAATTTTATTTAGAACCTCAAATGCGGTTTGTCTTGCAGTTTTCATCTGTTTCTCCGTGAAGAAAAGCGTATTACAAATCTGAGAAGGTTTGCAAGCGAAACGAGCAGCGCCGTTACGTAAGTCATAGCGGCAGCTGTAAGGACTTTCTTTGCTCCGCCGATTTCCTCGACACCGAGCATATTCGTGTCTTCAATAACAGCTATTGCTCTTTTGCTTGCATTAAATTCCACAGGAAGCGTAGCAAACTGAAAAACAGCAATAAGAGCATACAAAAGCAAGCCAACGGAAACCAGAGGCTCAAAGCCGAGAAAATAACCGATTATAGCAAGCGGCAATCCCAATTTTGAGCCGATATTACATACGGGAAGTATGGCGTTTCTGATTTTAATCGGCACATATCCCTGGGCATGCTGTGCGGCGTGTCCCGCCTCGTGGCAGGCAATGCCGATTGCGGCAACGCTTGTACTGCCGTAAACCCCGTCGGATAAACGTATTACGTTTGATTTAGGGTCGTAGTGGTCAGAAAGCGTGCCGGAAGCTGAACGTTCGATACGCACGTCGGTTATACCGTAGTGATAAAGAACTCTTGCCGCAGCCTGTTCACCGGTAAGACCTCTTGCAGAAAGCACCTTGGACTGTTTTGCAAATGCTGATTTGACCATAACCTGTGCCACAAGCGAAAGAATGAGCATAGGTACAACAAGAAGCAAATAATACTGGTCATAATACAAAAACCACATAATTTCTCCTCCTTTAAAAATAGAATTACTCTAATATTGTTCCTTTTTCAATTTTAAAACCACGCAGGAAATCTGCGGAAGAAAGCTTATTTTTACCTTGTGCCTGAAGCTGTGTGATTACAACGGTATTTCCGTCGCCGCAGCACACCTCAAGCAGTTTTTCATTTGAAACAACCTCACCGGGCTTACCGTCAAAGGACTTTCCCATTCTTGAACCGAAAAGCTTTACGGGCTTTCCGTTAATTACCGTTGTTGCAACGGGCCACGGCTCAAGACCGCGGATATGGTTGTGAACGTCTTTTGCTGATTTTGTCCAATTTACGGGTGAAATTGTTTTATTGAGCATTGATGCATAAGTAGATTTTGAATCATTCTGCTTTTCGGGTTTAAGCTCACCCTTGAGCATTGCATCAATCGTTTCCATAAGAACCTCGGCACCGAGAACCTTGAGCCTGTCAAAAAGCTCTCCGGAGGTTTCGTTTTCTTCAATTTTTGTTTTTTTGACAAGAAGTATGTCACCCGTGTCAAGACCTGCATCAAGCTGCATAGTCGTGACACCGGTTTCTTCAAGTCCGTTCAATACCGCCCATTGTATAGGTGCGGCACCGCGAAGCTCAGGCAAAACAGAGCCGTGCACATTGACACAGCCGTATTTCGGAATATCAAGAATTTCCTGCGGAATAAGCTTGCCGTAAGCGACGACAACAATTAATTCGGGGGCAAGCTCACGCAAAAGCTCTGCTGATTCACCGTTTTTAAGCGTTGCAGGCTGATAAACCGGAATACTATATTTTTCAGCGCAAACCTTCACCTCGGGAGGAGTAAGAATCTGCTTTCTGCCCTGCGGCTTGTCGGGCTGTGAGAATACGGCAACAACATCGTGTTCGCTGCTGACAAGTGCCTCCAGACAGTCAACCGCAAAATCGGGTGTGCCCATAAAAACAATTTTCATTTTATTTACTCCGAAAAATTAGTCTTGATTTGGCGAAAGATTATCAATATAAAGCACTCCGTCAAGGTGGTCAAGCTCGTGGCAGAAGGCTCTTGCCTTGAGGCCTGTGCCCGAATAGAAAAACCACTTTCCGTCCCTGTTCTGAGCCTTAACCTTTACGCTCATCGGGCGAACTGTAACACCGCTTTCACCGGGCAGGGAAAGGCAGCCTTCTACCTCCTCCTGCAAGCCCTCACGTTCAATAATTTCGGGGTTTACAAGCTCCATAAGCCCGTCACCGCAGTCGATAACGACAACACGCCTGAGAACACCGACCTGAACGGCGGCGAGACCTACGCCTTCCGCCTTGTACATAGTGTCAATCATATCGTCAATGAGAGTTGAAAGTCTTTCATCAAACTCCGTAACAGCCCTGCTCTTTTTTCTGAGCAGAGGATTTTCCTTGGTAATAATATTTCTGATAGCCATTTAAATCACCCTTTATAATATGCTCTCGGGATTGATATCCGCAAAAACATTTACATCGCCAAATTTTGTATCCTTACCGAATTCAACGAGAAGCCGTGAAATCAGCTCTCTGAATTCGGGTGAATTTTTACATTTAATAATCATACGGTATCTGAATTTATTGCTGATTTTTGCAAGCCTCGGCTGTAACGGGCCGAGAACAATAACCTTCTGGTTTTTGTATTCACTTGAAGCAAGCTCCTTGAACCTGCCGAAAAACAGGCGGGAAACCAAGCGGACCTTATTTTCATCCTCTCCCGAAAACCCGACAACGCACAAATCGCAGAAAGGCGGATAAGTCATCATACGCCGCATAGTAATTTCGCTGTCAAAAAAAGCATCGTAATCCTGTGCGGAGGCCTGACGTATTATTTCATTTTCGGGTGTAAGGGTCTGGATAATTGCTTTGCCCTTCGTCTTTCCCCTGCCTGCTCTGCCGACAACCTGTGTAAGCAGAGAAAACGTTCGTTCAAGCGAACGGAAATCGTCATTATAAAGCTGTTGGTCAACGGAAATAACGCCGACAAGCGTTACATTTTCAAAATCTATTCCTTTTGCAACCATCTGCGTGCCCAAGAGAATATCATATTCGCCATCGGCAAATGCAGTCAGCGCCTTTTCGTGGGCATTTTTACGCATCGTGGTGTCCTGGTCCATACGCAAAATCCGTGCATCGGGGAAAAGCTGCGCCAATTCATCCTCAACAAGCTGTGTACCGAAGCCTGCATAAACAAGCTCCTGTTTTTCGCACTCGGGACACCTGTCCGACAGAGGCTGTGAATAGCCGCAATAATGACACATCAGCCTTGAATTTGCGTGGTGATAAGTAAGTGATATACTGCAATTGGGGCAGGTAACGACTGTTTTACAAGCCTTACACGAGGCAAAGGTATTATAGCCCCTGCGGTTAATGAGCAGAATTGCCTGCTGTTTATTGTCTAATGTTTCTTTGATTGCCGAAACGAGCTTTGAGCTCAAGGTATTATCGCCCTCATAAGCCATATCGGCAACGATAACCTCGGGCAAGGTTGCACCCGCATAGCGGCTTTTAAGCGTATTCAAATTATAAATACCCTTCTTGGCACGGGCAAAGGTTTCAACATCCGGCGTTGCAGAGCCGAGAACAAGAGCAGCATTATTTTCTTCACAACGGAAGCGTGCTACCTCTTTGGCGTTGTAACGCGGTGTCTGCTCGGATTTATAAGTATGCTCCTGCTCCTCGTCAACTATAATCAAGCCGAGATTTTTCAACGGAGCAAATACAGCCGAACGTGTACCGATTACTACATCGGCTTCGCCGCGGCTCACACGTTTCCATTCATCCGTTCTTTCTCCGAGCGAAAGCGCAGAGTGAAAAACGGCAATTTTTTCACCGAAATGCGAACGGAATCTGTCAATAATCTGCGGTGTAAGTGCAATTTCGGGCACCATCATTATTGCTGATTTACCGCCGCTTATTGTTTTTTCAATAAGCTTGATATAAATCTGCGTTTTACCGCTGCCCGTAATGCCGTAAAGCAAAGAAACGTTCTTTTTTCTGCCGTTCATCTGCTCACAAAGCGAGTCAAAAACCTGCTGTTGTTCTTCGCTCAGAACAATTTCCGGCCTATTGACGCTCTTTTTATGCTCAAGCGGACTTCTGTAAACCTCATATTCAACCTGTTCAACAAGATTTTTGCGCTCAAGCGTTTTAACTACGGCACCCGTAACACCCGTAAAATAACATATTTCCTTAATACTCGCTCCGCCCGTTGAAGCAAGCAGGCTGCAAACACTTTTTTGCTTAGCGGTAAGCGCCGTGTCAAACTTTTCAAGCTCTGCTGAATCAACGGTAAGTCTGTACAGGGTCTGGGTTTTATCGGCAACGTTACGCTGTGCATCTATATTCCGAAGCAACGCACCTTTTTTAAACATTTTGTCAAGAATGATTGCGTCCGATTTAAAGCCGAATGCAGAGAGAAGCTTGCTTTTTTCAACGAAACGGCAGGTTTTGAGAAGAGAAAAATATATCTCCTTTTCATCTGCAGGCAAGCTGTCCGCCTCGGTTTCATAATTAGGGTCAGCGCCGAAGCAGTAGCTGAGCTTGAGCCCTATACCGGTAGGCACTATACAACGAAAGGCTTCAAAATATGTACAAAATGTTCTGTCCTTAAGCCAGAACACAAGCTTTAGCAAATCGCCGTCAATAAGCGGTTCATCATCTTTAAGCTGCGAAATATTCTTTAATTTAGTATCCGGAGCGGCATCATTTACACGCAGAATCAAGCCCTGCCTCCCTGCGTTGGATTTTCCGAAGGGAACGAGGACTCGTACACCGGGCTTTGCTTTTTCGGCAAGGTCTGCCGGTACTGCATAATCATAGAGCTTATCGAAGTGATAAGCCGTGTTTTCAAGCGCAACTCCTACAGTAAGCATTAAAGGTTTCTGATTTCTTCGGGCTCAACAAGCACGTAATCGCCGTTGATAAAATCGTTGAGCGCAAGGCTTACGGGCTTTTCAATAATAGTTTCGCCCTGAGCATCGGCAGTTTCACAAATTTCTCTTGCACGCTTTGCGGTTGCAATAACGAGAGAGTAACGGCTTGTGCGTCCCTTGAGAACACCGCTGAGGTCGGGATTAAATTTCATTTCGGTTCTTTTTGTTTCAGACATTGGATTTGTCCTCCTTGATATTTTTAAGAATTGTATATACTTCATCGGTTGCTGTTCCGATATCGTCATTTACCACGCAGTAATCGAAATATTTACTTTGTGCAATTTCGCCGGGTGCAAGAGCAATACGCTTTGCTATCGTTTCGGGCGAATCGGTTTTTCTGTTGCGAAGCCGTCTTTCAAGCTCCTCAAGTGACGGCGGCAGAATAAATATACCGGCCGCATCGGGGCGTGCAGCCCTGACCTTTGAGGCACCCTGTACTTCAATTTCAAGAATTACGGTTTTACCGCCGCTGAGCCATTCTTCAACGGGTTTTTTGGGTGTGCCGTAGTAATTGCCGTTGTATTCAGCAAACTCAATAAAGCCGTCCTCAGCTATAAGCTCCTCAAACTTTTCACGGGTAACAAAGTAATAATCAACGCCGTCACGCTCCTCATTTCGGGGCTGACGTGTTGTCATTGAGCGGGATAGCACAAATTCGTTTTCCGTATCCTTTTTGAAAAGCTCACGAAGAATAGTGTCCTTTCCGCAGCCTGAGGGAGCAGAAAACACAACAAGCACGCCTTTTTTATCACTCATCGGTATCACCGTCCTCATCCTCTATACCGTCATCGTACTCGTTCAGCCTGTTGGCAACGGTTTCCGATTGCAGATAGGTCAGAATTACGTGGTCGCTGTCCGTAATTATAACAGCCCTTGTTCTTCTGCCATGAGTAGCGTCAATAAGCATTCCGCGTTCCTTGCTGTCCTGAATAATACGCTTTATCGGAGCGGATTCGGGGCTGACAATAGCAACAAGGCGGTTGGCGTTAACAAGATTGCCGAAGCCGATATTAATAAGTTTCATAAAAATCCACCTTATTCTATATTCTGTATCTGTTCTCTAATCTTTTCGACCTCAGCCTTGATTTCAAGAACACGCTTTGTTATGTCAACGTCCTGACACTTGGAGCCGATTGTGTTTGCCTCTCTGTTCATTTCCTGCGCAAGGAAATCAAGCTTTCTGCCGACAGGCTCGCTGCTTTCAAGCAAGGTGTGAAGCTGGTCGATATGACTGCGGAGGCGGACAGTTTCTTCAGCAACCGCAACCTTATCGGCAAATATTGCCGCTTCGGTAAGTAAACGCTGCTCGTCAACGTTAACGTCGCCTAAAAGCACTTTCATTCTTTCAAGCAGCTTGTCGTTATATTCCTTTACGGTCTGCGGTGAACGCTCCTCAATAAATTCAACGTTGCCGATAATTACATTGCTTCTTGAAAGCACATCTTCCTTGAGCTTGGCACCTTCAACCTCACGCATTTTTATAAACGAGTCGATTGCTTCAAGTGCAACGGATTTAACAGCCTCCCATACAGCATCCTCATCGGCTGCAGCCTTGCGCACAACAAAAATATCGTTACTGCAACGGCAAAGAGAGGAAACGGAAATGTCATCCCTCAAAGAATATCTTTCCGCAAGCTCCTTGAGAGCTTTATAATAACCGCCTGCAAGTGAGTGATTGATTTCAACAATGCAGTCATCCGTATCAAGTGCGCTTATCATTACATAGCACTCTATTTTACCCCTTGCAACAAGGCTCTGAACAAGCGATTTGAGCTTATCGTCAAGAAAGCCGTAGGTTCTCGGTGTCTTACAGCCGAACTCAAACCCCTTATGATTAACACTTTTGATTTCAACGGAAATGCTCATTCCGTCAATTTCTTTCTGGGCTCTGCCGAAGCCCGTCATACTTTTAACCATTTTATTTTAATCTCCTTGAGATTTTATTCTAATCAATATACCAAATTCGTTTTTATTAAGTCAACAAAATGACAGTTATTGACATTTATTCGTGCAACCGCAGCAAGAGCCCGTCAGCAAAAACGGAATTTCACCGACCAATATGCCGTTTTCATTTCTGAAGCCGAGAAGCGTTGCAACATTGCGGAACTCCTCGGGCTTATATGTACAGCTGTATCCGTCACGGTTGGCGGCAGCATTCAGCGCACTGCGCATAAGTCCCTCAGCAGTTTCATCGTCAACTGCATTAATCGACACGAGCACAGCCTTGGTTTTTTCAACCGTAAGCAAAACTCTGCCCGTGTTCTTGCCTTCCTCATAGGCGTTATAAACAACGGTATTGCCATTAATATCGGGCTTAAATTCAATCATCGTAAGCACCTCTCTGTGTGGCAAGCGTAAGCCTGCGTACTTCGTCTGCGGTAAGCTCGCGCCATTTACCGGGCTGAAGCATACCAAGCTTGACAGAGCCGACGGCAGTTCTTTTCAGCCTTGCAACCTCAATACCAAGCTCCTCAAACATACGGCGAATCTGGCGGTTTCTGCCCTCGTAAAGTATAACCTCACAAACTACCCTGCCCTCTGTTTTTTCAAGAACACGCAGTCCTGCGGGAGCGGTCATTCTCCCGTCAATTTCAATACCGTTATGAAAAGCATTAATCTGCTCGTCCGTAATTTTCGGGCGAATTGTAACCCTGTACGTTTTGGGTACGTGCTTTGCAGGATGTGTCAAAGCGTTGGAAAAAGCACCGTCATTGGTCATTAGCAAAAGACCTTCGGACTCTCTGTCCAGCCTACCTACCGGATAAATTCTGTCCGGTATATCGCTGACCAATTCGGCAACGCATTTTCTGCCCTGCTCGTCGAGCATAGTCGTAATATATCCGCGCGGTTTATGAAGCATAATATAAACCGGCTTGTCCTTAACGGAAATAAGCTTACCGTTAACGCTGACCCTGTCCTTTTTGGGGTTAACCTTGTCACCGATATGTGCTGTCCGGCCGTTAACCTTTACCTGACCGCTTTCGATAATTTCCTCGCATTTTCTGCGGGAAGCAATACCGTTGTCAGCCATAAATTTCTGAAGTCTTACTTTATTATCGGGCATAGCTTACGTGATTACCTTTCTTTTACAGAAAAAATCGGATATTTTTTCTGCCAATCTTTTAAAAATCGAAGGCTTTTTAAAAACCTCCTGCGTTATTGCTTTAACGTCTTCTTTAACCGTAACGGGAACGGTTTTTACTGTTTTACCGTCAACCGAAATGCGTACCTCGCCTGCTATATCGCCCTTTTTCAAAGGAGCAATACAGTAGGGCTTAATTATAACCTGAGTTAAAATTCTGTCAGAACCGCATTGCGTGGCAACACTCAACGGCTCACAAAGCTCAACGGCTGCCGTTTCCGCCTCACCGCCGTACACGGTAACCTGCGGCAACGAGCAACTAAGAGTTTTTACCGAAGCACGCTCAAACCCGTATTCAAGCAACGCCTCGTGGTCTCGCCAATCGTCGGGAGCCTTAAGCGTTACACAAACAAGAGTAACCCCATTCCTTTCTGCTGCGGAAACAAGGCATCTGCCGCTTTTCTTTGTAAAGCCGGTTTTGATACCGAGCGCACCGTCAAAGGTTTTGAGCAGCTTGTTATGGTTTGATAAATAGCGTGTATACGGCTCATTTCCATAGCAAAGCTTAGCCTGCACCGAAGAACAAGCCATAAGAAAATCAGGGTTTTTTATTGCCTCGCAGCCGAGAAGTGCCATATCGTAGGCCGTGGAATAATGGTTTTCATCATCCAGCCCCGACGGCGTTACGAACGAGGTATTTGTCATACCAATCTGCACGGCACGTTCATTCATCAGCCGTGCAAAGGCAGGAATACTGCCGGCTACCGAAATCGCCGCTGTATTTGCCGCATCGTTGCCAGATGCCAGCAGCATACCGTAAACCAGGTCGTGGTACGTTACCTTGTCACCTGCCAATAAGCCCATTGAAGTGCCTTCAACAGCCGCCATCTGTTCGGTAACGGTAACCTGCTTTTGCGGTGTAGCGCACTCAAGGGTGAGCAGCGCCGTCATAATTTTAGTAGTGCTTGCCATACCACGGCGCTCATGCTCATTTTTAGCGTAAACAAGTTCCCCCGTTTCCGCAACCATAAGTACGGCACTTTCGGCAGAAACACTCGGCTCATCAAGACCGTAGCACGTAAAACCGAACAACGCCAATAGCAACAAAAAAGATGCAGTTCTTCTCACCGTCAGACCACCCATATATTAATAACATTAGTTATATATATGAGTGCTCTGACGGATTTTTGCACAAAAGCAGATTATTCGGTTACTGCAGCATCGGCAGGTGTGTTCTTATTCTTGTTGATAAGACCGGAAACGGTATCAACAACCTCGGGAACAAGACCTACAATCTTTTCAGCCGTGTTGTCGCCCGTGGGAACAGACTTGATTGTAACGTTACCGTTATTGATTACAACAAATGCAACGGGTGTAATTGTTATGCCGGCACCGCCGCCGCCGCCGAAGAGCTCTGCGTTGGACTTCGACGGGAAATCAGAACCGCCGGAAGCAAAGCCGTAAGAAACCTTGGAAACGGGAATAATCGTAATTCCGTCCGCAGAAAATACGGGTTCACCGACTATTGTCTTTACGTCGACAAGGTCACGGATTTTTTCAATTGCTGTACCGAGAATTCCTGCTGCTGACTGATCTTTCATATGTTTTTATCCTCCTTGATATTGTTTACGTTTTGTGTTTCGGAAGCCTTGTTTACGGGCTCCTTGGGTTTATTTTTAAGCAGCTTGAAAACCACTTTAAATAACAGTTTGAATGCAAGCACAACTACGGCGGTAGTTGCAAAAATAGGTCTGAACGAAAGCACCGCACGGAACACGGCAGTTTTTTCGGCCACCATAAAGTTAGGTCTTACCGCACAGTCGTACTCCTTTACTTTGCAGGTGCTTGTAATAAGGCCCATCGCCGGGAATACAGCCGCACAGGTTTTTCCGTATAGCTGTGCCGTTTCCGAGGCATCAGACGTGCCGACGGTCATATAAAGCTTAAGCTCACGGAAAACAAAGTGACGGAATATAGTTCCAAACATACCGTTGATTGCGTTTACAGTATCCTTCAAAAGCTGTAATACGCCCGAAAAGCCTTGGTTTTTGTAAAAGGAAACGATTATATTGTCCTTCTTTTCCTTTGGCTTTTCTTCTTCGGCGGGTTTCTCCGCTTCTTCCTTCGGCTCTTTTTCTTTTTCGGGCTTCTTTTCTTTTTCCGGCTTTTCCTTCTTGGGAAGAATATGCAGCTTTATGAACAGCCAACCGATGTCGAGCTTAAACTCTTCATCGTAGGTCATATAAACCGTAACCCTGACAGAAAGAATCAGCACAAAAAAAGCTATGATTCCAAAAATAATCTTTAGTGCAAGCAAGCTGACACCTCCCTTTATTTATGTAAAATCTTCGTTAAATACCGTATCTTCCTCTTCAGAAATAAGGTCGTCGGATGAAAGCACAACGGTTTCGGGTGTGTTTTTCTTGTCGGGTGCTTCCCTCGGCTCAACAAGAGCCTTCTGAAGCTGCTCCTCACTCTTTTCGGGAAGCGGAGGCAGCTCACTTAAATCCGACACGCAGAAGCTGCGCAGAAAATGAGCAGTCGTGCCGTAAATAAGCGGTCTGCCGGGAAGCTCAAGCCTGCCCTTTTCTTCAATAAGACCGCGCTGACAGAGCGTAGCTATAACACCTGAGCAGTCAACACCTCTGACCTGCTCGACAAAGGACTTGGTAACGGGCTGATTGTAAGCAATTACCGCAAGTACCTCAAACGCCGCAGAGGAAAGCGGTGTGTTGCGCTTAAGGTCAAGTATTTCTCTGATGAGCGGTGCATATTCCTGCTTGGAGCAGAGCTGGAGCTTGTCCCCTAACTTTTTAAGGCAAAGCCCGCTGCCGCTTTCTTCAAGCTTATTTGACAGATTAACGGCTATGCTTTCAACCTGCTCGCTGTCACACTCAAGCACCTCGGCTATTCTGATTATTTCAAGCGGCTCGCCCGAAGCAAAAAGTATAGCTTCAAGGGCGGAATTCAGTTCTTTTGCGTTCATTGTGTTTCTCCTTCAGCGATAAGTTCAATGGTTGCCGATGTTTTTTCGCCGTCAATATAAATCTGTTTTGATTTTACGAGCGAAAGTATAGCAAGAAATGTTGCTACCATTTCGGAGCGTGACGTTGACTCTTCAAACAGATGTTCTATGCTCTTTTTCTCGCCGATTTTAAGCTTGGCGAGGATAACGCTGACCCTTGAGCCGACCGAAACTATTTTAGCCGCAACAATTTTAGTAAACGCTTCTACGGGCGGCGGCAATTTACGCATACTTTTGCCGATTGCGGAAATATACGCCTTGAGCAGCTCGTCCGGTGCGTGGGTGCGTGTATAGGTCATATCCGCTTCAATTTTCTCGGGCGGTGTTTCAATAAAATCAAAGCCATTGGCAATTTTTGCAAGCTTGCCTGCCATAAGCTGACAGTCTGCATATTCGCTCAGCTCGCCACGTAGCTCCTCTTTTAACTTTTCCGCATCATCATATACGGGCAGAAGAGAAACCGTTTTGATATAAACGAGCCTTGCCGCCATTTCAAGAAATTCGCTGGCAATCTCCATATTCTCAAGCTGCATTGCACGGATATATTCGATATATTGGTCAATCAGGTCTGTAATAACTACGTCGTTAATGCTGACCTTGTGCTTACTTATTAGAAACAGCAGCAGGTCAAGCGGACCTTCAAAAACTTCGGTTTTGTACTGAATAGGTTCCAAGATTTTTACCCCTTTGAAAGTAATCAGGAAATTAAAGCAAACGGCAAGCCTGCAACAAAATTCAGGCCGTTAAAAATAAGGTTTGAAACAATACCGAGCGGTGTTGAAAGGATACCTGTAAACAGCAAAAGCATAATACCTATCATAATATAACGCTCATACTGCATTATTTTGAAGTAAATTTTGTCAGGCAGAATAACGCTGAGTATACGTGAGCCGTCAAGAGGCGGAATCGGAATAAGATTGAATACCGCAAGGTTGATATTAATGCTTGCGCAGAAGAAAAAGAAATAATAAACAATTGCAATAAGAAGCGACTCGGAAGCAAAAAGCAGACTGATATTCATAAGAATCAGGCTGATAAATGCCATAAGCAGGTTTGAAAGCGGACCTGCAAGAGAGACAAGAGCCATACAGCGCTTGGCATAGCCGGGGTCATACCTCGGAGTTGCGCTGTAATAATAAATATTATCGTGCTCGGAGGCGTTCTTGTCCTTCTTACGGAAATTGCGCATATTAACGGGCACGGGCTTAGCGTAGCCAAAGCCTACAAGGAATATCATAAGTGCACCGATGGGGTCAATATGTGCCATAGGCGATATTGTCATTCTGCCCTTAAGTCTTGCGGTACTGTCGCCGAGCCTGTTTGCTATATATGCGTGAGCAAATTCGTGAATCGGCAAAACGCAGAATACTACGAATATACGAACGCCGATACTCATTATCAGTTCCATTTTTTCGGCAGAATCCATACTGCCCATTCTCAATAAATCCAAAATCATTTCATTTACTCCGTTTTCATCAGTTTATAAAATTCTTTGCAATGACAACTCTGTCATTACCTGAAAAATCTTTTATAACGGTAACGTCACGGAACTTTTTTTTGAAAATTCCGCTTACGCTTACTCCCTGGTCTTCGCCGATTTCAACGGCAATTATACCGTCGGGTTTAAGACTCTCCGACCAATAATCGGCGATTCTTTTGTAAAACATCAAGCCGTCAGTACCTCCGTCAAGCGCCATTAAAGGCTCCTTATGCACTTCAGCCTGCAGGCTCGGAATAACGTCGGAACGGATATAAGGCGGATTGGAAAGGATAATATCCGCCTTTTCGGAAAAGGGGCTCAACTCAAACATATCACCGATAACGGCCTTACAGTTGTGCGTACCGTTATGTGCAATATTTTTTTCCAGGAAGCCGTATGCCCTTTCGGATTTTTCAAGCATATAAACACGGCTATCGGATATTTCCTCAGCAACGGTTATTCCTATACATCCGCTGCCCGAACATAAATCGTAGCAAACAGGCTGTATTTTATCCGTTAACTCTTTAATTGCCGTATCTATAAGAAGCTCTGTTTCGGGACGAGGAATAAGCACGCCGTCACCGACGTAAAACTCTCTGCCGTAAAATTCCCACGTGCAGAGAATGTATTGCAGCGGCTCGTGTTCAAGTCTGCGCCGAACAAACGCTTTTGCTTTTTCAACGGTTAACACGTCAGCCTGAGTGTCGTAATACAGCCTTAATGCAGAATTGGTACAGCCAAGCAAATCGGCAAGTATACAGTCCGCTTCAAAGGCACTGTCTTCACCCGAACAAGGCTCAAGCAAAGCCGTAAGCTCTTTTCTCAAATCATTCAGCTTCATTATTTTCGTCTGCGGATTCAGCATTTTCTTCGGGCTTTTCAGCTTCCTCAGGCGGATTTATAACAGCCTTTATGGCAGCGATACCGACCTCGATAATATCATCCTCGGGCTCCTTGGTTGTAATACGCTGCATCATAAGACCGGGTGCGGAAAGTGCCCTCGTAAAGGCATTGTCGTGCTTGCCTGCAAGTCTTATACACTCGTAGCCGATACTCATAATAAGCGGCAGCAGAAGTATTTTAACGATAATCCACAGCCAGCGTATATCGCGGATTTCAGGCGCAATAACAACGACGAGTGATGATACAACAATGCTCAGAATTATTGTAATGAATATAAAGCTTGTACCGCAACGGGGATGAAAGCGTGACTGCTTTCTGACGTTTTCAACGGTGAGTTCAAGACCGTGTTCAACGCAGAAGATTGATTTATGCTCGGCACCGTGGTACTTGAAAACACGCTTTATATCGCTCATCTGCGAGACAGCCCACATATAAACCACAAAAATAATCATACACATAACGCCCTCAATAAGCGGACGGAAACGGTCAAGACCGCCGTGTGCAATATGTTCGTTTATTAGGTCAGTAACAAGTGTGGGAATATAGAAGAAAATCAGAAAGGCAAGACCGAAGCCGAGCACCATTGCAACAGCACCGATAACAGCCATCATCTTCGGGCCGAAATGGTCGCTGAGCCATTTATCAAGCTTGGACATTTCTTCCTTGTTCATATCATCGGTATCAAAAGCGGTCTTTTCGGCAGACTCCATCATACACTTGTAGCCGAAAAGCATCTGTTCAACAAAGTTGACAGGACCTCTGATAAACGGCTTTTTGAGGATTTTGAATTTGTCCGTAACGGATTTAAACTCTTTCCTCGTCAGGTCAATTGACCCGTCGGGCATACGGCAGGCCATAGCCGCACCGTAGGGACCCTTCATCATAATTCCTTCAATCAGCGCCTCACCGCCGACACCGGAATACTTTATTTTTTCTTTTTCGCTCATAATCTATATTTCCTTTCTGATTTAACCGATATTTAATCGTTCATAAATTCCTGAACATCTAAAGACTCCAACGGGAATGAAACCGTAATTGTTGTGCCCTCATTCAGCTTGCTTTCAATTTCCATTGTACCGCCATGCATATTGATAATTTCATCAGCAACAGCCAGACCTATTCCTGTACCGTGTACGGACAAATTGGCACGGAAAAACCTTTCTTTTATATGCGGAATATCGTCTGCAGAAATACCGCAGCCGGTATCCGTAAACCGAATTACAAGATTACCCGCAATTATCTGTGCCGTAACAGATATTTTACCGCCGGGTTTATTGTATTTGATGGCATTGTCGAGAAGATTAATGAACACCTGTCTTATCCTGCCTGCATCGCCGTACATTGCAAGAGTAAGCTGCGGCACATCATAAGTAAATTCCAGCCCTTCGCTTGCCGCCCTGCTCTTCATAGAAAAAATAGCATCGTCAAGCTCTGCAAGAATATCATACCTGCTGTTATTCAGCCGCATTTTTCCGCTTTGCATTCTTGAAAAATCGAGCAGCTCTTCTACCATTTCGGCAAGACGCTGTGATTCGTCAATTATAACAGACATACCTCTCTTGGTGGTTTCGGGGTCAGAATTATCAAGCTGTATCAATGTTTCGCCCCAGCCCTTAATCGCAGTAAGAGGTGTGCGAAGCTCGTGAGAAATGGTTGAAATGAAATCGTTTTTCAGTTCTTCCGACTGACCGAGAGCAGAAGCCATATCGTTGAAGGTTGAGCCAAGCTCATCAATTTCGTCGTGCATACCGCTGCTGTCCACACGGGCAGAAAGATTGCCCTTGGCTATTTCTTTTGCGGTTTCATTAATGTGCAGAACAGGTCTTACAATTGAGCGGATGAAAAAGCTGCCGGTAGCAAGCACGAGAAGCATAACGCTCACGGCAAGCAAGGAGATAAAAAAGGTTATCGTCAACAGCGTTTTGTCAACATCCTCAAGGGAAGAAATGTATCTGATTGCACCTCTGACCCGACCGTTTGAATCAGCAAGAGCAGCCGTTACAGCCATAACCTTTTCGCCGTTTGAAAGTCTGCCTGTCCACAAGCCCTTATTGGTGTCGGAGCTAACGGCAAGGTCATAGTCGGGCATTGACATATTGTCCTGAATTTCAAAGCCCGATGAAGAAACAACGGGTCTGCCGGAGCTGTCAATAACCCAGACATCCATCATATCCTTATCGGAAAAGTTTTCAACAAAGTTGATAGCACCCGATACAAAGGTATCGTCACCCGTTCCGATATAATTTGAAAAGTAATTATTCACCAGGTCAGAAGCGTGAGAATCGAGTGTCATTTCAACATAATTGTAGTAGTATCCCTTAACGAGAAAGACAGCGGTAACAGCAACCGCAAGAATAATACCTGCAATAACGCTGAAGGCGCTGTATATCCAACGCTTTGTAACTCCGCTCAGCTTACGCATATTCCGCCGTCTCCTTTCGCAAAATTTAAAGAAAATTTATTCTATCCACTTATAACCCATTCCCCAAACCGTTAACAGATGGCGAGGTGCAGACGGGTCGTTTTCTATTTTCATACGCAGGCGTCGAACGTTTACGTCAACCACCTTTTCCTCGCCGACATACTTGTCGCCCCACACGTGGTCAAGAATATCGTTTCTGTCAAGCGGCTGACCGGGATGCAGGAGAAAATACTCCATAATCTGGAACTCAACCTGTGTAAGCTCAATCGGAACACCGAGTCTTTTAAGCGTTCTGCTTTTAAGATTGAGCACAAAATCGCCGCTGGAAAGAATATAATCAGACGACAAATCCGGAGTTATTGAAGCATCGCTTCTCACTACTCCAACACGCCTGTAAAGCGCATCTACCCTTGCCATAAGCTCAGACGGGGAGAAAGGCTTGGTAACATAATCGTCTGCGCCCATAATAAGGCCCGTGATTTTGTCTATTTCCTGCGTTTTAGCGGTAAGCATTATTATACCGATGCCATTGTTATGCTGACGTATCTGCTTGCAAACCTCAAGGCCGTCAATGCCCGGCATCATAATGTCAAGCAGTACTATATCAAAAGCTCCGCCTTCGGCATAGTAAGCCTCAAGCGCTTTTTCGCCGTTTTCGGTATCGGTAACGTCATAGCCGTTACGCTTGAGGTTAATTACGATAAACTCACGAATAGCCGCCTCGTCCTCGGCAACAAGTATCCTCTTCAAGTCTCCTGCACTCCCCTTCCGATTTTAGCTGTTAAGTGAAAAATAATTATCAATATCCGATTGCTCAATACCGTATTCCATAAGCTTTTCACCGACGTTACAGACGTAAACCTTATCAGCAGTTGCAAGCAATACGCCCGATTCGTCGGCAGATTTACCGTTCCATTCATCAGCCTTATAAGCGGTGACGGTAAACAGCTTATCGCCCTTATCATCAAAGAAGCTCCAGGAGGAACCACTTTCACTCTTGACGCTTACCCTGCCGTCAAGCACGTCAGGAACGAAGATTCGGTAATTGTCACGTATGTTGACAATATAGCTGCGCTCCTTGAAAAAACCGCCGTTATGATAATCATACCACACAAGCATATAGCCGGACACGGTATCGGAATTCTTCTGCACGGTCAAGGGCTCACGCTTTGGAATTTCTATTATTCCGTCTGAATCGATATCATAGCTGTAGAGATTGCTGCTTCTTGCAGTTACCAAACCGTCATACTGACGTGACGAAGGAATAAGTGCTGTAAAGCCTTCCTTTTCGTTATCCCAAACAAGAATTTCCGTAATGAGTTTGTTATCAAGAAGCAATGCGTCAACAAAAATTCTCGTGCCGTCGGAGTTTTGAGGCTTATCCGCCTTAAGTGAGGTAATACTGCTGATTCGGTCGTCAAGCAAGGTTTCGGAAAGCAGTTCAACCCTGTTGTCGGAATTCAGGCTCATTAGGCGGATATGCGTTTTTTCAGCCTTCTTAACAGTATCGGTATAAGTAAGAATAAGCTGCTTTTCGCCCGTTGAAAATACATCGGCTACGCAGAGCAGATTATAGGTTTCCGTAACGCAGGCGGAGAAATTGATTTCATTTCCCTTTCTGCTGCTTGAATAAACGGTAAGCGTTTTATTGACCTTGTCCTCAAAAAGATACCAGCTGACAAGCATATCGTCGCCGCCGTCGTTATTGAGGTCGTAAAAATCGACTGAATATACACCGCTGCCGTTGCCTGCAAAATCAGAAACAAGCTGCCAGCCGCCGCTGTTCTTCTTGAGAACACACATTCTTACAACGGCAGTATCATTGTCGTTTACGTAAAATATTATCGCTTCATCGTTTTTATCGCCGTCAAGGTCGTGCAAAGTAATGGCGGAGTGGTAACTGCCCGAAGCAGGTGAACGAAGCGAAATATTATTGCCGAGGAAGCTGTCAATGGATTTTTCAAGCTCCTGCTCGGTTGCAGTAAGAGGAGGACGCATAAGAGTTTCGATAGACCTGAGTTCAAGCGAACAGCCGGAAAGAGCCAGCAACACAGCCGCGAGAATCAGAACGGTAAATCTCAGCCTCATTCAGTTATCCTCCTTTTTAGTTTTTTACGTGAAATTATTGTGTAACGGTTACACTGTAGGAGCCGCTTACCCAACAATCGTCGCTATTCTTAACTGTAACTCTTGCGGAAAAATCCTGCTCTGACGCTGACAGGTCGGCACCGCTCAAATCAACTGTTGCCAGCAGCTCCGACGGAGTAATATCCGCAAGAGATGCTTCGGGGCCGACAACCGTAACGCTGCCTACAGCCTTTTTAAGAGCCTGAACATTATATCCGTCGGGTGAATTTACAAAACTGATATTACCCTCAGGCACGGTTAGTGTTTTTGTTTTACAACCCGTTACATTAACGGTAACCTCGAAAGTTTCAAAGGATTCAAGCGAGTAAACCGAAGATATGGAGTCGGTCGGAATTGTAAACACGTTCTTGCCCGGCTTTAGCTGAGCGAAATCTACTGTTGTTATTGCAATGCTTTCAACCGTATTGTTACTGTCAATGCCCTGAATACCGGCGTTGAACTGAGCAGGGTTGACGGTATAGCTGAAGGGATTATCAATATATGCCGAGGGAGCATTCTTAAAGGTTACCGAGGTAGGCTTATTCACTACGTAATAGACGGGAACGGTAACGGTAACCTCGGAATTACCGTAGTTATAGGAAAGATAGTGCAGAACCGCACCTGCTTCATTGTACGCATTGATTTCAGCAGCCTGAGTCTTTGTTTGGGAAAGAGGCTTGTCAATATCAATTTCAGCATAGACGTTTTTAACTGTACGAACCTCCGTGGCAGGGCCAGAAATAACAACGGTCTCTGCCGAAAGGACCGGTTCACCGGCGACAAAACCCTTTTCAACAAGCTCGTCATCCGAATTGATTTTCGGCTCAAGATTAAAGTCCTGCTCCATATATACGTCGAAGAAAACCTCAATGTATTCATCGGACAGGCCGACAATTTCAAATTCATCTGACTCTTTGACCTTGGAAGCCTTGAGAGTGAGTGTGTGCTTACCTGCGGAGTCAACGTAAGCCGTCTGGGCTACAACCTTGATTGAATTCTTATCTGCGGCAGAGGAAAGAATATATCTCTTGCCGGAGACCTCAACGTCCACGGAAAACTCCGACTGCCCGAAAATCTCAAGGTCGAACTGTGCAGGTACGCTGTTTGTAAGGTCAAGCGTTACGGGAACATCCTTGATAACGGTGGTATCAACCGGGCTGAATGAAATTACGACAAGCAGCCAAATAATAACGGCAACGACAAAGGAGAAAACCATAAGAACTTTGTTATCGTAAAAAAGCTTGTGGGTTATATGTGCAATTTTGTTCATCGGGCCCTCTCCTTTCACTTTTTCTTGAATATGTTCTTTATTTTATCAATGAATTTATTTGACTCGTCATTTTCTTTGGTAAGAAGATAATTCTGAAGGATGTCACGAAGCTCGGCAGAGGAAATATCACGTTTGATTCTGCCCTTTTCAACTATCGAAATATAGCCGCTTTCTTCCGAAACAACTACTACAACCGCATCGCTTTCTTCCGACATACCGAGTGCGGCACGGTGCCTTGTGCCGAGTTCTTTGCTCAGCTCGTTGTTTTTGGTAAGCGGAAGTATACAGCCGGCGGAAACGACCCTGTCCATTCGGATAATGGCCGCACCGTCATGAAGCGGAGTTTTCGGGAAAAAGATTGTTCCGATAAGCTCTTCCGTTGCAAGTGCGTCAACCGTTGTTCCCGTTTCGATTATAGAGCCCAGAAGCGTCTGACGCTCGAAAACAATAAGAGCACCGATTTTCTTTTCGCTCATTGTACCTGCCGCACGGCAGACCTCGGTAATCATATTGTTGATTTTTTCGTTCTGGAGCTGTCTTGCATTTTTACTGTAATTGAACGGAGAGAGTGTTGAAAAGCTGTGTCTGCCGACGCTTTCCAGAGCGTGACGGATTTCAGGCGAAAAAATAATTACAAGGCAGACGATTGCGTTGGTGGCAACGCTCCTGAAAAGATAAACGCTTGCCTGCATTTCAAGCACGGTAATAACGACGTATACCAGACCGAAAAGAAGAATACCCTTGAAAAGCTGAATTGCTCTCGTTTCACGGACAAGCTTTACAACGCTGTATACGACAAAGGCAACCAGACATATATCCAAAAAATCAGAAAAGCGGAAAGACGTTATAACGTCCAACGCCTGCTGAAAAAAGCTGACAATCTGTTCAAAATAAGTCATTTGCATATCACTCCATTCTTATTTGCTAATTGTATCACAATAATAATTATAATGCAAATAAAAATATGCTTTTTAATACATTTTTAATAAAATAAACAAACAAAAAGAGAAAGCATACTGCAAAAGTACACTTTCTCTGCGTTTTTTATTGAATTATGCCATCATTGAACGGATAATTTTCTCGCACTCTGCCTCATCCATAAGCTTGGGAACGGGATAAAGCGGATTGCCCTCAATCATTGCACGCTTTGCAATGGTCGGAATATCCTCTTCCTTAATGCAGTCGAAGCATGACGGAATCTTCATTCTCTCATTCATTGCGCAAATTTCGTCAATGAACATATTTGCTTTTTCTGCATCGGATTTACCGTTGGTTTCAAGGCCGGCAAGGTCAGCAAGCTTTGAAAGCTGTGAATAAACTGTATCGCCGTAATAACGGAGCACGTAGGGAAGAATTATCGCATTGGCAAGGCCGTGAGGAACGTTGTAGAAGCCGCCGAGGTTATGAGCAATAGCGTGAACATAGCCGACGTAAGCCTGAGTGAAAGCGATACCTGCATAGAACGAAGCGTTGAGCATATTGTCACGTGCTTCGATATTCTTGGGCTCGTTATAAGCTGTTTCAAGGTTTGCAAAAATCATCTTGACAGCTTTTTCGGCAGCCTCGATTGTGCCGGGTGTATTGCTCTTACCGATGTAAGCCTCAACAGCGTGTGTAAGCGCATCCATACCAGTTGTTGACGTAATGTGAGGAGGAAGACCGACAGTAAGCTCGGGGTCAAGAACGGCAACCTTCGGACGCAGACAGGGGTCGTTGATTGCAAACTTCTCGTGTGTGTCGGGGTTAACGATAACAGCGGCAAGAGTTGTTTCGGAGCCCGTACCTGCCGTTGTGGGAATTGCGTAAAGCGGAGGAAGCTTTGCAAGAACCTTGAGCGTACCCCTCATCTTCGGAATCTGCTTATTGGGTGCAGCAACACGTGCTGCAGCAACCTTGGCACAGTCCATAGGAGAACCGCCGCCGAAAGCTATAACGGCCTGGCAGTTATGATTTATGTAAATATCCTTAGCTTCCTCAACATTGGGTATAGTGGGATTGGGCTGAGTACCGTCGTAAATTACAAAATTGATGCCCTTGCTTTCAAGGCCTGCCTTAAGACTGTCAAGCAAACCAAGGCTGTGAAGAACCTTATCGGTTACAATCATAACATTGTCAATGCCTTGACTCTTAAGCAGAGAAGGCAGTTTTGTAACGCTACCGGGACCCTTGACAACCTGAGGACCGGTCCAGTCAAGAACCTTTGTGGCAACTCTAAAGGCTGCCTGATAAGTTCTGCAGTATGCACCGTAAAGCTTGTTCATAAATATTTCTCCTTTATACAGTTTGTATATTTTAAGCGTTTTAAAATATTAAAGCATTGATATGAGTGCAGGGATTCCGTAAGACACAACAGACATAATTACACCGGCTATAAACACGCCGACGGCAATTACGAAGGTTGATGTTTTTATTCTCATATCCAGCAGTGCGGCAATAAGCGCACCTGTCCAGCCGCCCGTACCGGGCAACGGAATTGCAACAAAAGCAAGCAAGCCCCATTTGCCGTATTTTTTTACCGTGTCACTCTTGCGCATTGAACGAATTTCCAGCTTTTGAATAACCTTACCGAAAAAGGGCTTGTCACGCAGAAACTGAAAAATCTTTCTTATAAACAGCAAAATAAACGGCACCGGTATCATATTCCCGATGTAACAGATTATAAACGAAGGTATCAAATCAAGACCGAGAAGGCTTGCGGCAATCATACCGCCGCGAAGCTCAAGAATCGGAAAAAGGGATATAACAAAAATTATAAGCTCTTCGGGAATTTTATTTTGAAACAAGTCAACCAGAAAGGTTGCCAACTGTTCCGCCATTATTTAACCACCTTATTTTTCTATTTCTCCTATTCTCAGCAGAAATTCGTGTGCTTTTTCGAGAATAGCTCTGTCATTTTCAAACTTTAGGGTTTTAATTGCCTTATCGTAGTTGAGCCAAATATAGTCCTCAATTTCCTCGTGCTGTATTATTGTCTGAGTGTCTGAAGTTTTGGCAACAAAAATCGAAACGGATTTTTCAACCTTACCCTGAATAGTATACTCGGATTTTGAAATAAAACCGGGAATAATCTGAATTCTTATACCGGTTTCTTCAAGAACTTCTCTGCGTGCTGTTTCTTCCTTGGTTTCGCCTCGTTCAATATGGCCCTTCGGGAAGCCCCAATTGGCACTGCGCTTGTTTTTAATAAGAAGATAACGCACCTCGCCCGCTATCATTCTGTAAACAACTGCACCGCAACTGCTTTCGTAAAGACATTCCAGAGTATAATTTCTGCCTGTACCCTCGGCAAATTCAATTGCGGGCTTTACGTCATTTACAATGAAGCGTGTGCTTTTGGGTGCAACAACCCAGAGCTTTTCGCCGCTTCTGCGTGTGATGATGGCGATAACTCGCCCGTCAAAATTCCGCACGGGATGGTCTATGCCCATAATATAGGCAAACTGTTCGTTCCCTGCGAGAGAATGGCCTTCTACTCTACCGAAATTGAGCTCATAAGTATAGCCCTCGGTCTCATTTTGGGTATTGATTGCATTAGTAACATTTACCCTTACGTACTTACCCAACATTGGCCTTCATCTCTCCTTTCCATATCTTTAGACATATGTTTTAATTATATATGCATAAATTATTAATTACAAGTAATTTTTAAATATTTTTTATCTATTTATAAAAAATATCTCCCATAACCCGAACAAAGCATCGGGTTAAAGGAGATTTTATCATATTCAGTCAGAAGCAAGCTGCTTGATATAGCGTTTAAAGAACACTACAGCCTCGCCTACCGTGTTTTTGGGAAGACGTTCATTTGTACCGTGTGTGCAAAGCAAAAGCTTTGTATCGGCAATAAAGGGTGAATATCTGTAAATATTTTCACACACAAGTTCATAGTGATAAGCATCCGTACCGCCCATTACAAGATACGGCGCAACTATAGCCTCGGGATAGTCGGAAACGGTTATGTTTTCAATTGCCTTGAAAGCCCTGCTGTCTGTCGGAGAAATGGCAGAAGGCTCTTTTGATTTGAGGCACTTAATCTGAATATCCTTATTTTTAACAACCTTTCGGATGTGCTCTTCAATATCCTTTGTTGAACAGCCGGGCATACCGCGGAAGTTAACAACAATACTTGAACGTTGAGGAAGAACATTTGCGGCAGGACTGCCCTGAGCCATAGTAACACCAGTCGTGGTACGGATAAGGCTTGCGGCAGGCGGAATAAGCTTCATTACCTCCTTAATGACGGGATTAAGAAGCTTGAGATTGCAGGTAATAAGCTTTGCAGGATAGCAGACTCTTCTGCCCACGCTGTCGAACAAATCCTTTACAAACGGAAGCATTTCCGCCTTGAACTGATTGTTTTCAAGGTCCTTTATAACATCGGCAAGCTTACCAAGACCGCTGTGTTTAGGAGGCTGAGAAGAATGTCCGCCCTTGGTTTCAACGGTAATTTCAAAATCGGCATAGCCCTTTTCGGCGATACCTATACCGGCAATAAAGCCATCGATAACGCCTTTTACATTCACGGGAAGAATTGCACCGCCCTCGTCAATAACGCAGTCAAGGCGAACTCCCCTCTCCTTAAGCAAGCGTGCTATTTCGCCGGCACCCGAATTATCGGAGGCAACGATTTCTTCATCGTGACCGAAGCAAAGATAAACGTCACGAGTAGGCTGATAGCCCTCCTCAAGCAGGGTTTCAACAGCCTCCATAACGCAGATAAGATGATTCTTCATATCCATGGCACCTCTGCCCCAGATAAACTCATCATCAATATCACCGCTGAACGGCTCGTGCTCCCAATCCTGTTCTGTGCCCTTTGAAACAGGAACAACGTCCTGATGTGAAAGAAGTGCTATTGCATCAAGCGAAGAATCCGTACCCTTCCAGCGGTAGAGAAGGCTCGCCTTTGATACGACCTCTCTTTCAAGATTCTTTGCTATAAGCGGATATGATTCTTCAAGAAACTTATGGAATTTTTCAAACTGTGACCAATCCACCATATCGTTGTCGGGATACGAAACGGTCGGAATCTGAATAGCTCCGCTGATGTGCTTTATTGCACGCTCAACGTCGCAGTTTTCGGCAGGAAGCTTTTCGGCTTCACGCTTTTCGGGCTTGAAGGCTGCCGCACGAACGCAGTTCACAGCCGTGGCCGCACCGACAGCACCGAGGATAATCTTTGTCTTTGTCTTCATAACCTATCTCCTTAAAACTATATAAAGAACTTTCTTGAAAGCCACGCTCTGAGCCTTTTATTTTTAAGTACGGAAAGGAAAAACGCCACAAGAGCAAGACAGCACGCAGCAATAATTATCGAAACAACAGGAAGAAGCGACAATTCATAATAATATCGGAATATGAGTTCAATTCCAAAAGAAGCAACCGCAGTCTGCAATAAAAGAGAAGTAATAAGTATCGGCCAATCGAGCTTTTTGTGCTTAATCCATTCCGCAACGGAAAACGCAAATGCAGCAACAACGAGTATCAGCGGCAAAGCCAATTCAAAAAGCCAGCCGTGCCCGTGTTCTACGGCATAGAAAACCGCTGTATACAAAAACACACCGAGTGCGTCAATCGGCACAATAATATAGCTTTTGGGGTTTTTAAACAGGAACGGGAACACGAGAAGCAACCATACCAGTGCGCTGGTTGCGTTAATGTAAGTTGCCCACAAATAGCCGAAATTGAACATAAGATTTATTACAAGGCAAACTATGTTTGGAATAAGAAACACCATAGAAGCAATAAACGCACCGTATCTGCGGCGAACCTCCGCAGGGATAACAACACGGGTCGGAAACGGAGGAACGGCTTCCTCGGGCGGTATCAGCGCATTGAGATTTACAACGGGTGTTGAACACAGCGCACATTTTTTTGCGCTGTCATCAAGCTCAACACCGCAATTGACACAGTATGACATCTTCCGTTCACCTCCTGTTACTTTCTATTTTAACGTGAGCGCCCATTTTTACAAGGACGGTGAAAAAGCGCTTTTCAATATCGCTTTCTTCAAAAATGTTTGCAAAATCAATAATAAACTTGTCTTTAACTCCACAGCCGCCGCAGCGCACTGCATTTAGCCGTCCGGGGCCTGCCATAACTTCAACACAGTCAACAAATTCCAGCATATCCTCGGGCAGATCAATTTTACCCAGGTTGGTAAACAGTACGGTTGTAGCCTTCTCGCCCGTAAAAAGCGAAGCAATACCGATAGCCAAATCCTTAACAACAAGCGGCATAACACGCATAAACGGCGAATTTGCAAGCTTGAGATTAGCTGTGTTCATAGCTCGCAAGGTCTTTTCGTTATTAATATCACGAAGTGAAAAAATAATGTGTCTGAGCACTTCTTCAAACGTATATTCGCCGAGCATCGGATCGATATCGAGCAGATAGTAAAGCGAAAAATTGCGCAAGGTATGAATACCGAAGGTTTTACGCAGGCTGACGGGAATCTGAACGCAAACCTTCTTCTGCTTGCGCTTTTCTTCCTTCTGTTTTTCATAATGTACAAACAAAAGAAGAGCTCCGATAAATTCCGTTACTGTCGCACCGTAGCTTTTGGCAAGAGCCCGGACATCGTCAAGCGAAACTATACCACGGGTAATGTTAACCATATGCTTTGGCGCTTTTGTACCCTTGGCGTGGTAGACGCTTGAAATTCTTCTGCTGACCTTTCCCTTGCTCAAACCGCATTTTTTGTAGGGGTCATCAAGCTCTTCGGGAGTTGCGGGAAAAGTGATATCAAGCACATTGCCGCCGACAGAAATATTATGACCGCAAAGGCGAAGATACTGTGCGGCAAGCGTACACACGAAATAACAGGCACCTAATCCGTCTGTTAAGGCGTGGTAGAAATCACCCGAAATTCTGTTTTCATAATAGTAAATTCTGAAAAGATAACCGCGGTTTTCCTTGAATTTTACACGGTGACAGGGATTTACTATATCAGGCTGAATCTCGGGTATACCATTCGGATTTTTCTCAAAATAATGCCAGAACAATCCGTTCCTGATTCTTACGTCATAGCACGGAAAACGAGGCATAACGTCTGCCAATGCCTGCTCAAGAATAGCGGGGTCAATCTTTTCGGTAAGCATAACGGAAAAACGGAAAATGTTTGACCAGCGTGAAGTGTTTTGCCCGGGAAATACCGTTGCGGCATTGTCGAGCTTAAACCATTGCTTCTGTTTTGGCATATTCCGTTTCTCCTTTCTTAGGGTGGCGAGAATAATCAGAATCCGTTTTTTGCGGGGCGGATTTCCGCCATCTCATCGTTAAAATACTCGTAAATCCGTCAGGATTTACTGCGTTTTGTGCCTTGATATGACAAAAATCCGCTTCGCAAAAAATCTTCGACCCAAAAGTGCGAATTTTTGATGGATTTTTGGATGTTGAGGATGCCGACAGGGCTGTCGCCTTTCAAATCCGAAACGCCGAAAAGCCGCAAAAATTCACGCTTTTGGGCAGGTTTGGATTATACTCGCCACCCTAAATTACATTTCAAAGAGGCTTATCTGCATACTGTCGGGCAGACCGTCAAGCGCACCGGCTTCTTTAAGTGCGGCAATAACGCTGCTCGATACGCTTGCCCTGCGCTGAAATTCATCAACGCACATAAACGCACCCTCACCGTCATCTCTTGCGGCGGCAAGTGCTTTGGCGGCGTTTTCGCCCGTGCCGTTGAGTGAAGAGAAAGCAAGCCTGATCTTACCGTCCTCTATCTTGAAAACGTGAGCATCGGACTTATAAATATCAATAGGCAGGAATTCAATACCTCTTGCCTTCATTTCGAGCAGCACCTGAAGCGCAGTATACTGCGAAAGCTCCTTTGCCGTAGCCTCCTTACCCTTGTCGGTAATTTCCTTCATCTTGCGCCTAACCTGCTCTTTAGTGCACATAATAAGCGACGCATCAAGGTCATCACCTCGAACTGTAAGATAAGCAGCGTAATAAGCAACCTTATGATAAATCTTGTACCAGCCAAGGCGCAATGCTGCAATAACGTAAGCTGCGGCGTGAGCCTTCGGGAACATATACTTGATTTTCATACAGGAATCTATATACCACTCGGGAACATTGTGCTTACGCATTTCAGCAAAATGCTGGTCGGTAAGCAGCTTGGTTGCGTTACCCTTACGCACTATTTCCATAATCTTGAACGCCATATCAGGCTCAAGACCCTTGTGCATAAGGTAAACCATAATATTATCTCTTGTTCCGATAACATCGGAAATCGTACAGACACCGTTATGAATAAGGTCCTGTGCATTGCCAAGCCAAACGTCCGTACCGTGTGAAAGGCCTGAAATCTGCAACAGGTCGGCAAAGCCCTTGGGCTGTGCTTCAAGAAGCATCTGTCGAACAAAGCTCGTGCCCATTTCCGGTATGGAAAGAGTACCCGTTTCGCAGTCAATATCCTCTGCCGTAATTCCGAGCGGCTCAGGGCTGACAATCATTTCATAAAGCTTTCTGTCACAAACATCAGCATCAAGAACCGATATACCCGTAAAGTCCTCAAGGTATTTATAAAGCGTGGGAACATCATGGCCGAGGTTATCGAGCTTAAGAATTGTATCGTGCAATGCATGGAAGTCGAAGTGAGTTGTAATTGAAGCGGCTGAAACATCGTCTGCAGGGTGCTGAACGGGAGTAAAATCCTCCGCTTCATAACGGTTGGGAACGATAACCATACCGCCCGGATGCTGACCCGTTGTACGCTTGATACCGGTACAGCCTTTGCAAAGTCGGTCTGTTTCAGCGTTATGAACGCTTCTTTCACGCTCTTCAAAATATTTTTTAACAAAGCCGAAGGCAGTTTTATCAGCAACGGTACTTACCGTACCCGCTTTAAAAACGTGAGTAATGCCGAACAGCTCTTCGGTGTATCTGTGTGCATAGAACTGATATTCGCCCGAGAAGTTAAGGTCAATATCGGGCGATTTATCGCCCTTGAAGCCGAGGAAGGTTTCAAAGGGAATATCGTGACCGTCACGAATCATCGGTATTCCGCAATGCGGGCAGTCCTTGGGCGGCAGGTCAAAGCCCGAGCCAACCTCACCGTTGAGGAAAAATTCGCTGTGCTTACACTTCTTGCAAAGATAAAACGGTGCAAGCGGCATAACCTCGGAAATACCTGCCATTGAGGCAACAAAAGACGAGCCGACAGAGCCACGGGAGCCGACGTAATAGCCGTGGTCCTCGGAGTTTTTAACAAGCTTCTGTGCAATCATATACAAAACGGCGAAACCGTTTTTGATAATTGAGGTGAGTTCTTTCTCAAGGCGCTGTGCAACGTATTCGGGAACGGGGTCACCGAACATATTTTTGGCTCTTTCCCAGCAGATTCTCGTAAGCTCCTCTTCCGAGCCCGGAATATCGGGCGGGAAGTTACCGTTGGGAATAGGAATAAGTCTGTCAACCGCATCGGCAATTTTGCCCGGGTTGGTAATTACAACCTCTTTGGCGGTTTCTTCGCCGAGATATGCAAACTCGTCAAGCATCTCCTGCGTGGTACGAAGATAGAGCGGTGCCTGTCTGTCTGCATCCTTAAAGCCCTGACCAGACATAAGTATTGCTCTGTAAATACTGTCCTCGGCATCAAGAAAATGCACGTCACAGGTTGCAACAACTGGTTTGCCGAGCTTGTCCGCAATATGTATGAGCTTTCTGTTAAGGTTTTCAAGGTCGGAATAGCTTTGTATATGCGGAAATTCAGATGAGTCGAGCAGGAAGGCATTGTTGCCCAACGGCTGAATTTCAATATAATCGTAGAACGATGCTATTCTGAGCAGCTCCTCGTCCTTTTCGCCGTGAAGCATAGCCCTGAACAGCTCACCTGCCTCACAAGCACTGCCCACAATAATACCCTCACGCAATGCTTCCAACTCACTCTTGGGTATCCTCGGACGCTTATGATAATAATTAAGATTTGATTTCGATATAAGCTTATACAGATTTTTAAGACCCGTATTGTTTTGTGCGATAAGAATTATATGATAAGACGGGAGCTTTTTATAATCCTTCTCATCGCCGTCAATGTCATTGACAAGATAACCTTCCATACCGAAAAGCAGCTTTATGTCGCTGCCCTTTGCGGCCTTAACCGCATCGGGAAAAGCCTGGACAACACCGTGGTCGGTAATGGCAACAGCCTTGTGCCCCCACTTGATTGCACGCTTTACAAGGTCTTTTACGTCTGACATACCGTCCATAGCAGACATACGGGTATGCATATGCAGCTCAACACGCTTTTCGGGTGCATCGTCGGTTTTGGTAAGCTTATCAATCAAAGCCATTGAACGCACGTCAACCGTGTTTTCACGGGCATATTTATCGTACATAACCGTACCGCGGATAAGCACGGTCATACCGTCTTTCAGCTTATCGTTTATATACTGCGTGCTCATATTGTCGCCGAAGATTTTGGCTGAATACGAAGCAGTACCGTCATAAAAATTAAAGGTAATAATTCTGTTTCTGCCGTCCTTGGTAGAACGGATTTCAAGCGAGAAAACGTCACCCCAGACGAAAACCGTACCGCTTTCGGGAGTGATGTCGGAAATCGGAACGGGATGTCTGTCCGACTGGATTTTTTCGCCGTAAATAATCTTTGCATAATCGGTGCAAATTGGTAAATCCTCAAAAGTCTTTTTGATTACCTTTTCAACAGGCTTGTCCTTTACAACCTTTGAATCCTCTGCACGCTGCATTTCTTCTACGGTCATTTCCTTAACAGACGCACCGGCAACTATTTCAACGTTTACGTCAACGCCGTAAAGTTCCTTTATAATTGCCGCAATATCCTTATCGGCCTTCATACTGCGAAGTATAGCCGCACCTGCCGCCGAAACGGTAACAGTATAAACGTTACCGTTGAGTTCACCGGTAGCGTCGTTCATAAATCCGTTTGCAGAGGCAACACGCTTTTTCAGAAGTGTGCTGACTTTATCTATTTCTATATTGATTTGACCGCCGAAGTCGGCTTGCTTAACAATATTCAGCGTAACTGTTGCCTTGTTAAGCTTGAGCGCACCGCAAAGTGCGGCTTCGAGCGGCTGAACGTCAAAGCCCTGTGAAACAGCATCAAGCACCTCGACGAGCATAATTCTCTGCGAGGTGTTGACCTTTATTTCGATATGTTCAAATTCTTCAAGCCGTCTGGTAATATCAGAGCCTAAGCTCGGATTAAACAAAACGGCAAAATCCTTACCCGTCATATATTCGTTACATACGCATAAAAGCGTATCCTTTCGTTACATTTTTTCAATTTCAAGTAATAATTCTTCAACAAGTTTTTCTTCGGGAACTTTTCGGATTATTTCACCTTTTTTAAAAATAAGTCCGCAGCCGTCCCCTCCTGCAATGCCGATATCTGCCTCTCTTGCCTCACCCGGTCCGTTAACTGCACAACCCATCACGGCTACCTTGAGCGGTTTATTGCAGTCAGTAAGGGCTTTTGTTACCCTGTCGGCAATTTCAATCATATTGATTCTCGTTCTTCCGCAGGTTGGGCACGAAACGATTTCAACACAGTTTTCTCTTAAATTGAGCGCCTTAAGAATGTCTATGCCTGCCTTGATTTCTTCAACCGGTTCATCAGTCAGGGATACTCGGATAGTATCGCCGATACCGTGTGCAAGAAGCGAGCCGATGCCTGCGGCAGACTTGATTATACCCATATGCTTTGTGCCTGCTTCAGTAACACCGAGGTGAAGCGGATAACTGCACATCTGTGCCACTGTTTCATAAGCACACACGGTATTCTGGACACTTGAAGATTTAATTGAAATAACGATATCGTTAAAATCAAATTTTTCCAATAATGAAGCGTGGTACATTGCGCTTTCAGCCATTGCTTCGGGTGTCGGACCGCCGAATTTTTTCAGCAGTTCTTTTTCAACAGAGCCGGAGTTAACGCCTATTCTTATCGGTACTCCAGCGTTTCTGCAAGCATCGGCAACAGCCTTCACCCTGTCTTCAGAGCCGATATTGCCGGGATTTATGCGAATTTTATCAACACCTGCGCTTACACATTCGAGCGCAAGCTTATAGTCAAAATGAATATCCGCAACAACGGGTATTGAAATATTATTCTTAAGCTCGCTGATAAGTCTTACCGCCTTCATATCAGGCACGGCGGCACGGACTATATCACAGCCTGCTGCTTCAAGCTGCTTTGCCTGAGCAACACTGCCCTCAAAATCATCGGAGCGGCGGTTAAGCATTGACTGAACGGCTATCGGTTCATTGCCGCCGATATAAATATTACCGATTTTAACCCGTGGTGTTTTTCTTCTTTCAAGCATCTCGTTTTCCTCTTACTTTCAGCCTTTAATAAATTTGAAAATATCGCTGAAGGATACTACCGCCATAAATATCAGGAGCAGAACGAGACCTGCGGCATGAATCCAACTCTCGTATTTCTGCGGAACAGGCTTACGGAATATCATTTCTATAAGCATAAAGAACAGCCTGCCGCCGTCCAACGCAGGAATGGGGAGCAAATTGAAAACACCGATATTTATTGATATAAATGCCATTATATTTATCAGAGCAGAATAATCGGTAGTTTTCTGCGAGTCCTCAACGGTTTCGGCAATTATGCCGACGGTACCGATAACACCCGAAACATCCTTAATTCCGTATTTTCCTCTTACCAAATCGCCAAGACTCATCCACACCATTCTTGCAACGGAAGCGGTCTGCTTGAGTGCGGCTGAAGAAACGGACAAAAACGATTTTTCTACACCGACAATAGTCATATCGTAGACAATTTTTGTTTCGCCGTCTTGTTCAACGGTTGTAAACTCAACGCCGCTGATTTCCTTTTTTTCGCCGTTTCTTTCAACGACAAAATCCATCTTACCGTCTTCATCCGTAAACATAAGGTAAGAAATATCGTTATCGGAAAAAACGTGTCTGCCATTGATTTCTTTGATTATATCCTTAGCCTGTAAACCGCTTTCCTCAAGCTTTGAGCCCTCTTTAAAGGAGTGAATCTGCGTTGTGCCGATGAGATTCTGCTGTGAAATCAGCACGGCAAGAAGCACGGTGCCCAAAACAATATTAATAACCGCACCGGCAAGCACAACGAGAAAGCGCTGCCATACGGGCTTATTGCAAAAAGCCTTTTCATCATTGCTGTTCTCGTCCTCACCCTCCATACTGACATAACCGCCTATGGGAAGAACACGTAAAGAATATTGGGTTTCCTTGCCCTTCTTTTTCAGAATTGCAGGACCCATACCTATAGCAAATTCATTAATTTTGATTTTGAAAAGTCTGGCGACGCTGAAATGGCCAAGCTCGTGCGAAATAATATTTACACCGAAAAACAGAATTGCAAAAATTATCGGCCACGCCTTATCCCAGACTGCGGAAATTGACAAAAGCAACTTATTGCTTCCTCCTTAATGTTTCTTCAATTACTCTTTATTATATAACAATTATATATTGCTAAGCACAAATTCACGTGCCCATCTGTCTGTTTCAAGCACATCACTTAAAGTATATTCGTTAATCTTCGGAGAATTCTCAAAAGCCTTGGCTACAAGACGGGCAATATCAAGGAAGCCGATTTTTCCTTCACGGAAAAGCTCGTTTGCCTTTTCATTTGCCGAATTAACGACAGCCGTGCAGAGTCCGCCCTTTTCTATTGCGCTTCGGCAGATATTTATGCACTCAAAGGTTTCGTAATCGGGCTCATCAAATGTGAGAGTTTTCCATTCTTCGAGCCTTAACTGCCTTACGGGCGAAACGAAGCGTTCGGGATACGTCAAGGCATACTGAATAGGTATTCTCATATCGGGCACACCGAGCTGTGCAATGACGGAATTGTCAACATATTCAATCAAAGAATGAATAATGCTTTGCCTGTGTACAACTATGTCCACGTTCTTTGGTGCTACGTCAAACAGCCAAACAGCTTCAATAAGCTCAAGACCCTTATTCATCATTGTGGCAGAATCGATGGTTATTTTTGCACCCATACTCCAATTGGGATGCTTGAGAGCATTTTCGACCGTAGCGTTTTTCAGCTCATCCTTAGTTTTACCGAAAAACGGACCGCCGGAAGCAGTGAGAATAATTCTTTTAAGCTCTTTCTTATCATTCATACCCTGAAGAGCCTGAAAAATTGCTGAATGCTCGCTGTCAACGGGAAGTATGTCAATGTTTTTCTGCTTTGCAAGGTTCATTACAAGCTGACCGCCCGCAACAAGAGTTTCCTTATTGGCAAGAGCTATTTTACAGCCTTCGTTAATCGCAGCAAGTGTGGGCTGCATACCGGCCATACCGACAATGCTGTTCAGCACTATAGCCTGAGAATTATCGGCGGCGCATTCACAAACGCCTTCAACGCCAGATAGAACTTTAATGTCGGTATCTGCAAGGCGGATTTTAAGCTCATTTGCCGCATCCTCATCAGCCATTGCAACCTTTACGGGCTTGAATTCACGAGCTTGTTTTTCAACAATATGAACATTTCTTGCCGCTGTAAGTGCATTAATTCTGTACCCGTGAAGTCTTGCAACATCAAGCGCCTGCTCACCGATTGAGCCTGTTGAGCCGAGAACGGAAATTATTTTATCAGACATAATTGTTTCGCTATCCTTTCAAAAATCAGCAAAAGGCGAAGCAGCTCACACAGCCGCTTCGCCGCAAATTATGTTATACAGTAAGCTCAAGATAAATATACAGCACTGCGTAAACAAACGGTGCAACAAAGCTTATGCTGTCCATTCTGTCCATTATTCCGCCATGACCGGGAATAATGTTGCCGAAATCCTTAATGCCGTAATTTCTCTTGATTGCCGAAGCAGTAAGGTCACCGAGAGTACCGACAAGCGGAACTGCAAGAGAAACAAGAATCATAAGCCATACGGGAATCGGGAATGGCTTGTAACAGACTGCATTACAAATAAGCAGAGCAATAATATTGATTACAGCAGAGCCGATTACACCGCCGATAAGACCTTCCACAGTCTTTTTCGGGCTGATTCTCGGGGAAAGCTTGTGCTTGCCGAACTTTACACCTGCAAAAAGAGCAAATGTATCGGAGAAAACAGCACCTGCAAGACAGAACCAAATAAGGAATCTCATATGTCCTCTTGTGAGAACATCACCGTAATCGGTTACCATATTCCTCATTTTAAGGAAACAGCTCAGTGCTCCCGGCAAAGCCATACTGGCAAAAGCCGTAAGAGCAGCGTGGTTAAAGGTAGTTCTGCCGAAATCAATAAGAGTAAGCATAAGCAAGGCAACAAAATAGATCATCAACGCCAGAACAGGATTGATTGATATACCAAGCTGTGCCGAATATGCCATATATGTAATCTGCAAGGCAGAAAAACCAATACCGAAAACATACATCAGCTTATTGACTACGCCGAACACTTTCATTAACTCGTAAACCGACATAAGAGAAATGGCATAAACCATAACATCGGGCAACGGAGAGAAAGTGAGAACAACAATAGCTATTCCCAATAATCCGAAGGAAAGACCGCTTATTACTCTGGTTTTCATAATATCACCTTACACACCGCCGAAGCGTCTGTGCCTTTTTGAATAATCTTCAATAACCTTGTCAAAATCCTCGGTTGTAAAATCCGGCCAAAGCTTATCTGTATACCAGAATTCAGAATAAGCAGCCTGCCAGATCATAAAATTTGAAAGGCGCTGTTCACCGCTGGGGCGAACAATAATATCGGGCTCGGGCTGACCCGCCGTATAAAGACCAGAGGTTATCATATCCTCGGTTATTGAATCGGGGTCAAGCTCACCTGCAGCAACACGGCTTGCAATTCTTTTAACGCTGTGTAAAATCTCTGCCCTGCCGCCGTAATTAACCGCTATATTAACGGTAGTTCTCGTCTGATTGACCGATTCATTTTCAGCCGTATCAAACAAATCCAGAATATCCTCCGGCATACCCTCACGTTCGCCCATATAATGCATATGCATACCCTTTCGGGCATTTTCTGCCTTTCGGTCCTGAGCTTCGTGAAGATAGTCACGAAAGATGTTCATAATTGCGGAAACCTCCTGAGGAGGACGCTTCCAGTTTTCGGTGGAAAAGGCATAAAAGGTCATACTCTTAATACCTATGTCACAACCGTATTCACATATTCGGCGAAAAGCATCGGCACCTGCCTTATGCCCCTCCGAACGGGAAAGGCCGCGGGAGGTAGCCCACCTGCCGTTACCGTCCATTATAAAGCCAATATGACAAGGTAATTCAATACCCATCTCAGATCTCCATAACCTCTTTTTCCTTTGCGGCTGCAATGGAATCGATATCCTTGATAAACTTATCTGTCGTATCCTGAATTTTCTTTTCGCCCTGCTTGAGGTCATCCTCGGTGATTTCGGAATCCTTCTGCATTTTCTTAAGCTTGTCAATGCAGTCACGGCGGATTGAGCGGATAGCAACCTTTGAGTCTTCGGCTGTTGAACGTACGGTCTTTACGATTTCCTTACGTCTGTCCTCTGTGAGAGGCGGGAAAGTAAGACGGAGAACGCTACCGTCATTCTGGGGATTGATGCCGATATCGGAGGTCTGAATAGCCTTTTCTATAGCGCTGAGAACGCTCTTATCCCAGGGCTGAATTGTAAGAATTCTTGCCTCTGCAACGGAAATTGCTGCAAGCTGGTTAATGGGTGTCGGGGTGCCGTAGTAGTCTACTCTGATTTTATCAAGAACGGCAGCGGAAGCTCTGCCGGCTCTGATTGAGTTATACTCGCTGTGGAGAGCGTTGATGGTTTTACCCATTTTTTCTTCTGCGAAGCTGAATACTGTTTTCATAGTTTATTTCTCCTTATATTTTATTCTGTTACAAGTGTGCCTATTTTTTCGCCTTTGATGGCGCGGATTACATTCTGAGGGTCTGTAAGGTCGAAAACAAGAATATCAATAGAATTGTCGCGGCAGAGTGATGCTGCCGTGCTGTCCATAACCTTGAGTCCCTTTGTGAGAACTTCTGTGTGAGTAAGCGTATCGTACTTGACTGCATCGTCAAACTTGTTGGGGTCTTTATCATATACACCGTCAACGTTGGTTGCCTTGAAATAAACCTGAGCGCCGATTTCTGCCGCCCTGAGAGCCGCAGTAGTATCGGTCGAGAAGAAGGGACAGCCGGTTCCGCCGCCGAAAATTACAACCCTGCCCTTTTCAAGGTGTCTGACAGCCTGCTGCTTGTTATAGGTTTCACAAAGCTGAGGCAGAGAAACAGCGGACATAACCCTTGCATCAACACCGACCTGAGAAAGATAATCGCCCAAAGCGAGTGAATTCATAACGGTTGCAAGCATACCGATATGGTCAGCCCTCGTTCTGTCCATATTTTCACTTGAACGTCCGCGCCAGAAGTTGCCGCCGCCGACAACAACACCGACCTGAACGCCAAGGTCACAGCACTCTTTGATAACACGGCATACAGAAAGCGTCGTTTCGTTATCGATACCGTGTCCCTTGGCACCGGCAAGAACCTCGCCGCTTACCTTTAAGAGGATTCGTTTATAAGACATTTTAACTCATCCTTTCACAACTTATGTTTTATCTTTACTATTTTACTTGAAAAAAAGTAATAAGTAAAGAGAAAGTTTGAAACTTTTAAAGATTTTACCAAAAAATCAGTTAACTCTGAAGAAATTGAGTGCCTCTACGGTGATTCCGCCAACCGTAACGGGCTCATTGGTATAGTTTACGTACACCTTTGTGGTCGATTCAAACTCCGTGCAGTAAACACCCTCCGCCACACGGAAGTGGTCGGTAATTCTCGAATCTCTCAAATCAGCAAAAACCTCGGAGGACTGATTGTAGCAATTATAAATAAAAGCAAGCCAGTTATCCGTTGAAAAAATCTTGTTATACTCCTCACTGCCGTCAAGGCTGTTGTTGGTAAGCACGAACGAGGGTATTGCGCCGTACTCGATACAGCGTAAGAACTCTGCCTTGCTGTTGCTTGAAGCGTTCACGGGTGAGCCGCTGAATTCAACGATACCGTGAAGTATAAGCTGAACGAACGGCACGGAAACGTAGCCCTCACTCTTTACGTGCTTACAGCTCATAGGAATGTCACAGATTATATCCGCATTCTTCAGCGCATAGAAATTACCCTTCTGCACCATAACAATATTCTGCGTTGCAAGCGGAGAAATTTTCTCTTTTATAATTGAAGCTGCTGTCTGACGGTTGACGTTTCCCTCAAAATCGGTGTAAAGCCTCTCGCCCACATCTGTTACGCAAAAGCCCGTTGAATCAAAATCAGTAAACTTTTCAAGAGCCGACAGCACGGTTTTTTCCAGACCCGAAAGCTCGGTGTAATACAATCTCGGCAATTCTTCGGCAAAGCCCGTTTTTGTAAATATGCTTTCTGTTTCATAAGCTGTCTTTGACTCGACAAGATTGCCTATCGCCTTTTTGCCGAGATTAGCACCGCTGAGCAGCGATACATCAACGAATACGTTGAAGTTAAGTCCTGCAGCGTAATCGTTCAGAGCGCTGAAATCCTCAGCTCCGCCGAGTGAAGACAGAAGCTTTGCATTACGCACGTTTTCAGCATCAAGGCCTCCGCTCAATGCACCGCTGTACCGCAGATATACGTTGTTGATGCCCTTTGATTTGATACGGTTGAGTATATCCTGCGCCTGAGAATACGTTGTAAGCTTTTTGTTAAAGCCGAAAATGCCGTCCTTCTTCGCCTGACCGATTACGTTTACAACAACGGGCATTGCCTCGGCCGAAAGCAAGCCGGTAGAAGAAAGCGTATAGTATCTGATAAACTGCTCCCTGCACGCAGCAGCAAGGCCCGAATAAGTGGCATCTGCGCCGCTTAAAAATCTGTAGCAAATTTCAATAGTATCGGAATAAACACACTCGGAATAAAGCTCATCGTCACCGTCAAGCTGTGAGGGAGTAATTCTGAAGATTGCACCGACTCTGTTAAAAGTGCTTGAGTTACGGGCCTTAGCCGCATTGATAACGGCAACCGCATCGCCCTGCTCAATTATTGCGGCAAAAGCATCGTTACCGCTTCGTACACCGAACGCAGGAACAACGGCATCGAGCACCGAATTTCCGCCGATATCGTTACCGTAAACAGCAATGCTGACCGGCTCAAGAGCTTCGTCACAGGCTGTATCTATAATGGCACCGCTGCCGTCGGGAACAAGAAGGAAATCTCCCTGCTGTGCCGAGGAGGATGCACCGAAATGCTCAAGGAAGCCTATACTTACAAGAACGTCTTCCTTGTTTCCGAGGTTAACCCAATCAAGTGAAGCATAAAGACAGCCGTCTCTGAGGCTGTAGCATACGGTAACCTTATAGAGAATGTTGTCACCTGCCGCCTGTGTATAAGCTTCGTCAGAAGCCGCAACGTCAATATCCGCAAACAGAGAAGGCATATCGGAAAAATAGTAGTTAACGGTAAAACCTTCCTTTGTGTTTCCGTGCCAGACCGTTCCTGCAGAAACACAGCTGTCCTGAGAATTGAGAATATATCGGCTTGAATCGTGTATTATTTCAAGGCTGATGATTTCAGCTTCGTCAGAAATGGCTTCGCCGTCGTTATATTCCGGAAGCGCTGACCAAAGCTTACTGCTGTTGCTGTTGCCGTTTACCCTTACGCCGACAGAGCTGCTGTTTTCGTCAAACAGAAGTGTAATAAGACCCGACGTGTCAATTTCAGTAAGATTTTCCGAGCTGAAATAATGCGCAGACATATCGGTTGACTCGGGATAAACGACGGGTGCACCGACCTTAAGCTTGAGGAAAGGCTCAACCTTACCGGCACAGCCGCAAAGACCGCAAAGCAGACCCACCGCAACAACCAGCGAGCAAAGCCTGAACGCAAGACGAAACGATTTTGATGATTTTCTCATATAATATTTCCCCTATGGATTCAATCTTTAAATCTGTAGCCGGCACCCCATACCGTTTCAATGTATTGGGCACCGAGTGAATTCTTATCAATTTTTTCCCTTATTCTGTTAATGTGCACGGTAACCGTTGAGGTTTCGCCAATTGAGTCATAGCCCCATATTCTTAAGAACAGCTCATCCTTACTGAAAACCCTGTTCGGATTCATTGCAAGGAACAACAGCAGGTCAAACTCTTTATTTGTCATCTGTATTTCTTCGCCGTCAATATATACCCGGCGTGAGGACCTGCACAGCCTTAAACAGCCGACCTCAAGCACGTCAAAAGACTCGGCACCGGTAAGCTTCTTGAAACGGTTGATATGTGCATTTATGCGAACAGCAAGCTCTTTAAAGCTGAAAGGCTTGGTTATATAGTCGTCACAGCCCATATCGAAACCGGCAGCTATATCGTCCTCGCCGTGTTTTGCAGTTACAAACAGAACAGGGGTGTTCTTTTCCCTGCGAAGCTCTTTACATATAGCAATGCCGCTCATACCAGGAAGCATAACGTCCAGCAGTATAAGGCTGTAATCGTTTGCCAGCGCCATTTCAAGACCGGATACGCCTTCCGAGCTGATATCAACCTCATATCCGCAGGCGGATAAATAGCTTTTCTCAAGCTCGGCGATTACTGCATCGTCTTCAACAATCAGTATTTTATCGCTCACATCCAACATTTCCTTTCAGTCAGAACCATCTGACGGCACTTTCCTGGGTAAGGGGCAGACTTACGAAAACCGTAAGCCCGTTCCCGTTGTTTTCCGCCCATATTTTGCCGTTAAAGGATTTTATAATTTCCGCAGAAACAAAAAGGCCTACTCCGTTACCGTCCTTAACGTTGTGCCTTGAACCGTCGGCACGGTAAAACATTTCAAACAGCTTTTCCTGCGTGCCCTCCTCAACTCCCGTTCCGTTGTCGGCAAAAGCAAACAGCAAATTTCCGTTTTTATCGGTGTCGAGAGTTATTACTATCTCGCAGGGTATATCGGGCTTTTTATATTTTACGGAGTTATTTATCAGATTCATAAACACACGCTTGCAGCTTTTAACGTCAATCTTACACACGGGTGCAGACTTGCACAGGTTAATCAGGCAGATTTTTACATTCTGTCCCGCAAGCTCAAGCGAAAGGTATCTTATATATTCATCAAGCAGCGTGTACAAATTAATCGGCAACAGATTTTCAGAAATATGTGCGCTGTTATATTTTTCTATTTCTGCAAGATTCTTAAGCATAATATTGATATCTTCGGTGTTTTGGATAATCATTGACGCAAATTTTCTTATATCGCTCAAATCCGTTACCACACCGTCGCTTATCATTGAGGCACAGCCGTTTATACGGGTTATCGGCGTTGCAATATCGTGCATAAGTCCGCTGATATAAACGTTTTTGCTCTCCTTGGCAAGGCGCTGCTGCTCGTCTGCTTTTTCAAGCTGTTTTGTAAACGCTCTGCGCATAAGCACGACGAGTACAAAGCAAACGGCATACAAAAGCAATGTTACCAGCAGAACTGCCAAAACTACGGGAGAACGCCTTATATCGAAAAACAGAAATCCGCCAACCATAAGCAAGGTGTTGACGGCAACAGCGGCAGCCGTAGCAAACACCGCAACGTCAAAAAACCTTGTATCAGCCCGTTTTGAACTCAGCCTTTTCATTACCAACGTCCTTTTAAAAAATCATTGCCCCGATGAAAAAAAGTGCATATTTCAGGCAAGAATATATGCAGGTGATGATTTTGAAAAAAATTAAAGAATATTCGTTTATTTACTGTCTGGGTGCCGTACTGTACAGCGGAATCGAAATAGCCTTCCGAGGCTTTACGCATTGGACAATGGCACTTACAGGCGGACTCGCCTACCTGCTGATATATATTACAAGCTTTCGCATAAAGGCAAAAGGGATTTTCGTGCGCTGTCTGTCGGGTTGCGGAATTATTACCGCACTTGAATTTATCGTAGGCTGTATCGTGAACAGAAAGCTGCATATGAACGTGTGGGATTATTCGCAAAGACCCGGGCATATCCTCGGACAGATATGCCCGCTGTTCAGTCTTATATGGTTTTTGCTCAGCATACCCGCAGTTCTGCTGTCCTTCTTCATTAAAAACAGGCTGTTTTCAGACGGTACGACGAGAATAATCCGAACCCGGCACTTTGGTAAAAAAATCAAAATATCTCAGCTATTCTTGAAATAGTTTACTATACCGTTTACCGCACCCTGTGCCAAAGCATTCTGATTCTCATCAAGTGTCAGCGCCTTACATTCCACAACGTTGGTAACGTATCCGAACTCAATAAGCACCGCAGGACACTCTTCAACCCTCGTAACCTTGAAGCCCTTGAAGGCGCTTCCTCTGTCTGCCTTTGACGACATAGAGGAATTATTTGCATAAACAGTATTTTTATAAGCTGCTACTATCCCCTTGCTCATACTGTCTGCCAATGGATAGGAATAGCTCTTGTAATAGTATGCCGTTGTACCCGACGGCGACTGGCTTTCCGATGCGTCGCAATGCACAGCAACGAAAATGTCGGGATTCTTGCTTCTGCACGCTGCAGCCCTTGACTCAAGGCTGATAGTCTGTGTTGCGGAGGTACGGGTCATTATTACAGTTGCACCGAGTGCCTCCAGCTTGGATTTGATTTTATTGGCAAGTGCAAGGTTAATTGTAGCTTCGTACACGTTTTTGGAGCCGACAATAGCAGCGCCGATTGCGCCGGGGTCGTTGCCGCCGTGGCCTGCATCAAGCATTATAACCTTACCTGCAATAGCAGAGGAGGCCCTTTCTTTAATCGAGAAGGTCAGCGTACCGTCGCTGTTATAGTAATACTTAATGCCGTAGAAGCCGCCCTTTTTGTTAAGATAAAGGCGAAGCGTCTGTGAAGTGCCGTTATTTATCCACTCAGCCTTTTTTATCACGTTACTGTTGAACTGAGGTGCGGCATCGGTTTTGGTTGTATGATAAAAAACAATATCAACATATTCGGCTGTGAAGCTCTTTACGCTGTACGGTCTGCCTGCCGTCTGCTCATAGAAGGACTGCGGCTTTTCACGCACGTTGAAAGGCACCTTCCACCTTGTTGTAAAAGTGATATCAGTCGAAGAAGAAGTCTTTTTAACGCCTACAGTCTTTATTTCGTTTGCGGGCATATTGTAGCCGCTTGACAGATATTCAACGTCGGTTTTATACACCCTTCTTCCCGAAGCGAGCACGTAATAATTAATTCCGCTGTAGGAAAGCGTACCGGTTACGTAATCAACGGTACCGGCAGGAAGTGGAGTAAAATAAGGAACTGATACGTCGTTGGTGGTCGTATCGGGAAGAGTTTCGGCAAGCGAAGCCTTAACAACCACCATCTTTGATTTTCCGCTGACACCGTTGTACTCATACGGTGTCATAAGCTTGAATATTTCCGTAGGAACGGACGGCTTTTCGGTAGTCGTCGGCAACGTTGTGGTTGCACTCGTAGCAGACTGCGAGGAATCTTCTTCAGAAGAAGAATTATCGGAAATATCATCGGTAACAGGCTCGGTAGCAGTGCTGACGGGCGTTGTGGAAACATCCGTTTCAGGCGGCAGCTCAACAACGGGCGGAATAACCTCGACCTTTGCATTGACCGAAACGGAAGCCGCCGAAACCGTCTGCGTAACGCCGGAGTAAACGGCGTTGATTTTAATTTTGCCTATATTCTGTTCGGTGCTTTTTCCCTCGGGCAAAACGTAGCTGCCGACAAAATAAGTATAGTCTGAGCTGTCGTCAGCCGTTGCATCGTCGCTGAATTCATCGGAACGCTTCAAGCTGACCGAAGTGCCGTTGATAACGGCGGTAACAGTTGCCGATTTATGAGCAACCACGGCAATATCAAGGCTTGAGCCGCCGGGTGCGGTAACCGTTCCCGTAGGCGAAACAGACCTTATAAGCTCCATTTCATATGTTATTTTGTAAACGACGGTTTTGTCCTTATGCTTAAATGTGAAAATATTTTCGCCGGGCTTTAGCTGAACATCGGCGGAAAAATAACCGTCATCAATCATTTCAATCCTGGTACCGTTAAGTGTAAGCGGCTGCGAAATATCACCCGTGCCGACAAAGGAAACCGTTGATTCATCAGTTGTAAAGGACTTCTTTTCAGGCTTTGAAATAATAAGCTCCTTGAAAAAATCCTTCATTATACCCGTCTGCATATATTCAATAATTGCATCGGTAATGCCGTTGGCGTTTCTTTCAAGCACGCCGAAGCGGTAAAAGCCGAAGCCCGAAAAATCAAGGCGGGTTACCGTTTCAAACTGTGTAAGAATTTCTTCGGGCTTTTCGTAGCCCTGCTCATTGCCGACAAGCTCCACACGCATACCGAAAACCGTATCGGGCGTTGTGCCGTCAATAAAGCTGTCAAGATAGGTCATATAATCGCCGTCAACGGCAGATGAAGGCGTAAATATATCAACGATTTTGTAATCGAAAACGCCAGCCGGACAAACGGATTTGTATTCATAATTCGCTGTCGAATAAACGCCGATATACGTTTGGGGAGAATTTTTGCGGAAAGCCTTTACCGCCGTGCGAATTTCCCTGTCGGAAAAGCCTTCTGAAAAATCGAGCAAAACGGAGTCGGCACCCGTAGCAGAAAAAGCCTTTACGGCCGCCGTATCTGCCGCACCGCCCTTAAGCACTGACGAAGCATCAAGCAGCACTACGCTGTAAAGCCCGAACTCCTCAGCCTGATTACAAAGCTGTGCAAGCTCGTCCGCACTGCAGCCGCTGAAAACGACGCTGTTCATACCCCATTCGGCTATTTTACTTAAAGCATAAGCCGCAGAATCAATCTGTGTAAAATCGGCACCCTTTTCAAGGCACACGAAATTAAGTCCGCCGTCAGGGCCGTTTACCGATACATCCTCAAGCTGTAAGTCAGTCTGTGAGGTAAGCTCGGTTTCATTTTCGCCGGAAGGCAGCCAAGCGGTAAATTTCTCACCGAAGCCGCCGAGATAAAGTACAAGTGCAATAACACCTGCCAGCATAACAGCTACGCAAAGCGCCATAGCTGCTTTTCTTCCCGTTTCCTTTTTCATTTCACTTAAACTCCCGATTACTTTAAACACTTAAAGTGTTATTATAATAATTATAGTAAGTATAGCATAGAACTTCTATATTTACAAGAAAAATAAACACAACTGACAAAATATCGGAAATTTTTACTTGTTTTTTACGGATGAATACGAAAAAAGTGCATAACCGTCGTATCCGAGAGAAAACGTATATTCAATTTGTCTGCTTATAACGTCGCCGTTTTCAGTCCATTCGTTTTTTCCTCTTCCGGCTCCATTATCCGCCTCACCCTGCTTATAAGCTGCAAGACCACACACCAGCTTGACCGAACTATCTTCCGAAAGTTTCAGCCACTCCTTTGCCACGTTTTCAAAAGGCATATCCTCGTGCTCAAAGCCGTAATAAATCTGCGGTACAATCCAGTCCGTAAACCCTTTCCGACTCAGCCACAGCTCGACGTCAGCATAATGCGAAGACTTGTTTTTGCGTATATTTCCCGTCGGACTTATGCTGAAAACCGCATCCAGCTTCAAGGAATGAACAAGCGAGTACATAGCCGCAACGAGTGAATTCACATTTTCACGCCGCCAGTTGTTTTTGCTTAATTTCCCGCCGTTTTCACGATAATCACTGTAACTTTTTTCATCAAAATTATCCTCTGTCTGCGGATAAAAATAATCGTCGATATGTATTCCGTCCACGTCGTAGTGCTCTAATATCTCCCGTACTCCGTCAAGCACAAAACGCTGAGCATCGACACTTGACGGGTCAAGATATACACCTGCACCGCAGGAAACGGCAAAGACCTGCGTTGCTTCGGGTGCAATATACTCCGGGTCGTATGACACACGGTACGGATTAATCCAAGCGTGCACGGCTATACCGCAGCTTTCTGCAAGGGTCAGTATGATTTCAAGCGGGTCAAAATTGGGGACGCTGCCGTTTGAAGACCTTGCATATTCGGACCAATCAAAAATCTCTGACGGATATATCGCATCGCAAAACGGACGAACCTGAACAAACAAAGTGTTAATGCCGTTAGCCTTACACACTTCAAAAACTTCTGCCATCTCGGTACAAAAGCTCTCCTCTGTCCCTTTTTCAAACATCGGCGACAGCTCGTAACAGCTAAGCCACATCGCCTTTATACTATGCTCTTTTTCGTAATAATCGTATGTCGGGTGCGTTTCAGGCTCATAGCTTTCCTGCCCGACAGAGCAGGAGGAAAGAAAAACGAAACACAAAACCAAAACCGCTGAAAATTTATTTTTTAACATAATAACACCTGTAATATTGACAATTATGAAATTAGAATATATTATTAAATAAAAACGTACCTGTGAGGAAAATAAATGGAATATTTAATTTATGCCGCTTTGATATATCTTGCAATAGGAATAGTCTCCGTAATGGTAACCGTTTACGATAAGGTTGCGGCAAAGAAAAGAAAGAGAAGAATACCCGAACAGGTGCTTTTTTTCTGGGCAGGTATAGGCGGTGCGCTGCCGATGCTGCTGACAATGAAAATAATCAATCATAAAACCAGACATAAAAGGTTTATGCTTGGCTTACCTGCAATTATTATTGTACATACCGTTTTGGCTATATTTTTAGCCGCAATAATTATGTAACCCGTATAACAACGGCGGTTGCTGACCTGACAGCAACCGCCGTAATTTTTATTATTCATCGGTTTTCGGCTTTTCCTGCTCGGGCGGCACGTAAGGAACAACGGACTTTTTAACGTCAACCCTGTCGTACATTTTCATAAAACGCACGGAAACACGGGACATTTTTCCACAGCACGGACACCTGAAAACAGCCCTGAAAAATCTGTTGGAATACTTCCACTCCGTCTGTCTGTGTGCATTAACACGGCAATCGGGACAGAAATAAGTAAGCTGCTTTTTGTCAACAAGAGGATTCTTGAGGTTACTGATGGGATGAGGCTTGAAAGCAAGCTTGGCATAAAAATCCGAGGAGCAAACCCTGATATAATCGGTAAGCTCGTCCCAATCAAAAACCTTTTTGAAGCATTCCGCACTAAGGCGGCTGTCATCAAGAGCACGGTGGTGAGAATAGCTGTTATCGTCAATTCCGAGTAGCTCGGCAGCCTTGCCGAGACCCACCTGCTGTCCTTTAGGTGTATCAAGTTTACGCTGAACAAAGCTCTGTAAATCAACATAATCGGTAAGGAAAGGTATAAATGCAATGCCGTTCAGGTATTTGTAATTCTCAATCAGAACTCTGATGTCGCCGTCACCCCACGTGAGCACAACGGTCGGCTCGGCACCTATCCACTTTCTGAACGAAGAGAACACGTGCGTAAACGGCTCACCGCCGAGAACATCATCGTTGGTGATGTGCGTGAGCTCTTTTACGCTGCCGCGAAGACGCTTGCCGATGCTTGGCTTAACAAAGCTCGAAAAGCTCGAAAGCTCGTTAAGATTTTCATCAAGCTTGACTGCGCCTATTTCTATAATTTCGTTAATAAAGCCGTTGATTTTGCGGCCGTAAACGTTGTTCCACTCAAGGTCAAAAACTACGTATTGCATTATTTTAAAACGTCACCACACTATTCCTTGCTGTATGTTTTAACTATCTGGGCTGCCCTTTCGCAGATTGCGTTGCGAAGTTCGGCGGGATAAATAACCTTGATATCAGCACCGTACTGCAAAACCCACGAAATAAAACCTTCACCCGTAATTGCGGTAATTTCCGCCGTAAAGGAGTCCGCATTCTGTGATTTGAACTTGATGTTTTCGCCGAAGCGGTCAACGATTTCTTCAAGAATTCTGTTCGAGCAGCGCAGCGAAACACGCTGCTCCTGACCGGAAAACATATTAAACAGCTTTCCCGCATAATCGGCAGAATCAAACCTATCCTTATAAGAGGAAACCGTACTGAAGTGCCTCGCAGGCGTGTTAAGCTGCTCAACGCCCTTCATTCTGTCAAGCCTCGTGTGCATAAGGTTGTTATAGTTAGGATTATTACACACGAGATAATAATGGTCGTTTGACCAGATAAGCGCATAGGGATTAACGGTAAATTCCCTTTCTGCAAGTTCAACCTCAAGGTCGCCGTTTACGGTAAGATGCGAATAGGTAAACCGCACCTGTTTTCTGGCAAGAATAGCCTTATGCAGGGTATCTATCGTGTAATAAATTTCTTCATTTTTACGTTTTCTTGAACGGTCGATATAAACCTGCGATTCTAACCTTTCAGCCTGAGGCTGGCTGAGCAAGCCGCCGATTTTTCCGACAAGAGCATCCGTTTTTTTCGCAGTTATGAATTTTGCCGCCTGAACCGCATCGCTGATAAGGCGCACTTCCGCTTCCTCAAACTCGCGAGAAGCAAGAAAATAGCCTTTTTTAGGGCTTCTCGTACAGACAATATCCATACCCGTTTCACGCAGGGCATCGATATCGCCGTAAAGAGCCTTACGCTCGGCATCTATACCTTTTTCAGCAAGAAATTCGCAGATTTCAACAGCGGAATAAATATGCTCTTCGTCAGTATATTTCTTAAAGAAATCAGCCGTAGCAAGTAATCGCTGCTTACCGTTGCCCATTGACGACACCCCCGTAAACATAAATTAGATTATATAATGCCGCTTATATAAAGTCAATCTTTTTCGGGAAGATTGAGAACAAGTCCTAAAACATTCTTTGCGGTGCGCTGCATTTCGCCAAGCGTTATACCGTCGGGCTTTCCGTAGGTTTCAAGCAAGGTGCCATCGGGCTTTGGCTTTGAAGTTCTGTCACCGCCCGGCATAAGCACGTCAACACCTGCACGAACACGGTAGCCGTTGTTGCGCACTGACGGGAACTCGGGACTCTTGCTCTTTCTCATCCACCAGTCGGTCATAACCATGCCTTCATAACCCCATTCTCTGCGGAGAACGGATTCACAAAGCTCATAGTTATAGTGTCCCCACACGCCGTTAATTTTATTGTAAGAGGTCATAATACACTTCGGCTTTGCTTCTTTTACGCAGATTTCAAAGCCTTTGAGATAAATCTCACGCAGTGCTCTTTCGCTCACCCTTGAGTCATTATAGCATCGGTTTGTTTCCTGATTGTTACAGGCAAAATGCTTCGGACAGGCACTCGGTCCGCTCGTTTGTACACCCCGAACAACTGCGGCGGCAATTTTTCCGCTTATAAGCGGGTCTTCGCTGAAATACTCGAAATTTCTGCCGCACAAGGGATTTCTGTGAATATTCATACCCGGTGCAAGCAACACATCAGAGCCCCTGTCAAGCATCTCTTTGCCGACAAGAGAATATAAGTTTTCCACCAATTCTTCATTCCACGAGCAAGCAAGAAGCGTGCCTATTGGCAGAAGCGAACAGCTTGCTTTTAATCTGATACCCGAGGGCCCGTCCGTTGTTGTAACCGGACGCACACCCTTTTCCCGCAGAGAAGGCAGAACGCCGCCCAGAACGCCTGCGTTGCCGAGAGCACCCAAAGGACTGCCCATTCGGTAATCGCCTCGGCTGATTGCTTCAAGCTCATCAAGGCTAAGCTGTGCAACAAAAACGTCAAGCGGCACCTTGCCCGATTTAACATCAGCGAGTTTATAGCCCTTATCACCCGTCAAAGCAATATCCACAGGAATATTCTTCTTAATAAGCGCTTTTATTTCTTTTTGATTCAATTCAACGGGATGCTTTGATTTGTCAAGGCTGTCAATTCTGTCGAAGCGTTCGGCAGGGGCGGAACACTGTGAAAGCTGTTCGACAAGCTTTGTTTCACTCTCAAAGCCGGCATATTCGCAAGCAGAAACAGAATCTGTACCGACATAAATTTTATAGTAACCCTTTTCCTGCACCCAGGAATTTTTGCAGCCCGTTATGCCCGAATCATCGTAAGAAGCATAGGATTTATTTGAATAAGAAATAACCAACTCCTGCTCCTCACCGGGGGCAAGAAGCTTGGTTTTTGCAAAGCCGACAAGCTGTTTACCGGGCTTAACAAGCGCAGTATTTTCCGCACCGTAATAGACCTGTACAACCTCTTTACCCGAGTGCTTTTCAGAATAGTTTTTAACCTTAACCGTAACATCAGTATTTTCTTTGCCGACATTTACAGAAAGGCAGTCAACGTCAAAGCCGGCATATCCGAGGCCGAAGCCAAATGGATACAGCACTTTATCCCCATCAAACGTAGAAAAATAGCGGTAGCCGACAAAAATATCCTCTTCGTAATTATTGAATTTCTTGTTTCCGAAATTATTGCTGCTCGGATAATCGTTATAGCTCTTTGCTATTGTATCCGTAAGCTTTCCGCAGGGTGAAGCCTTACCGCAAAGCAAATTTGCCAGAGCATTTCCGCTCTCCATACCGCCCTGCCAGGCAATAAGAATTGCACCGATTTTGTCGCCGAATTCATAAAGCTGTGAAAAATCCATAACACAGCCGATGTTGAGTACAACCGCAACCTTATTGAATTCTGCGGTTACCTTGCGGAGCATATCCGTTTCTTCATCCGTAAGATAATAACTGCCCTTTTTGAGAATGTTTTCTCTGTCCTCACCCGATGACCTGCCGATAAAAACAACGGCCGCATCTGATTTTTGTGCAGCAGATTTAACCGTTTTTTCATCAAGCGGCATTTCGGGAAGGAAGCGCGGCCACATACCCCAGACAGAGTCAAAAACGGGATTTTTTTCGCACCATTTTGTATAAATATCGGCAAGCTCGGTATTCAGAGTAATGCTCTCACAGTTCCTTATACCTTCAAGATAACTTACCTTGTACGGTGCACTTACGTCGCCGCCCGAGCCGTAGCCGACAAAAAATGTATTAACCTGAATTCTGCCGAAAAGAGAAACTGTTTCACCTTTATCAAACGGAAGAACACCGTTGTTTTTGAGCAAAACGGCACCCTCTGCCGCAGCGGCACGGACAAGCTCGGGCATACAGGGAGTAACCTCGCCTTCGGCAAAGCCTGTACCCTGAGCCTGTGCAAGTGAGTTTATTTTACGGGCAACCATACCCAAAGCCTTCTGAATAATTTTCATAGCAACACCGCCAAAATATTGAAATTATAATTACTGTTTAGTTTTGTCAATCCTCAACCATATTTCTTACTTTTTCAGGAACGGGTATATTTGCAAATCCGTAAAAACTCCTTGCATTTTCACCGAGGAACAGCAGTTTATCTTTTTCAGATATTTCTTTTGTTTTCTCGACAAAATCAAGACTCATCTTATATGTTATTGCAGTCATTGTTCTGGGATAGTCGCTGCCCCACATCAGTTTTTCATAACCTACCATATCAGCCGCTGTTCTGATTGCTTCAACAGCTGACGGAAACGGATAAAATTCCGCATTGAAAAGCCAGGTTATGCCGCCGCTTTCAATAAAAACATTTTTATTTTCAGCGAGACGGATTTGCTCAAGCCAACCGTCACGGGTAACCATACCGAAATGGCCAACGGCAATTTTCAAATCCGGAAACATTCCGGCTATTTTGTGCACCATTTCCGTTTGCTCGGCACCGTCAGCAAGGTCAACCGAAATAAATTTGCCCATATCATTCGCCGCTTTGAACGGCTCAAGATGGTTGAGCAGATTTCTGTCTGCAAGCCTTCCTGCACAAATTTTAATACCGTCAAAGCCACTTATGTTTCCGAGCGGTTTTTCTTCATATAAAGCACAGATTTTAATTCTGTCGCTCTTGCAAGAAAGCAGATATTCGTCCTGATTACCGTCGATATACTCCTGAGTAATTACGGCGCCACTTACCCCTGCGTAGTCCATATTTGCCAGAAATCTTTCAACGGTGTTTTCGCCGTCGGTCATAAAGGGAGGCATCATTTGTCGGATTTCACCGCCGAAATTACTTTTACCGCCGCCGATATCAAATACGGGCCTGCCGTTGACAATGCCATTCTGTATTTTCCACAGGTGTGCGTGTGCATCAATAATCATAACGTTACTCCGTCTTTAAAAATTGCAATTTCTCTGTTACCGTGAATTTCGTTTTTGGTTTGTTCTCCGTCACAGATATTTTTTATCAGCCTCAACAGCTCATCGGCTTTCTGTTTTTTATCCGAACCGAAAGCGGAAAAATCAATCCAATGAGGTTTATTGCTTGCTATCATATCGTTTGAGGCGATTTTAACTGTAGGCACGGCACCGCCGAGCGGTGTTCCCCTGCCGGTTGTAAACAGCACGAGATGACAGCCGCAAGCGGCTAAATTTGTTACGGAAACAATGTCGTTACCCGGTCCGTTGAGCAAATTCAAGCCAGGCTTTACCGCGGCTTCACCATAGTCAAGAACGTCAACAACAGGAGCCGTACCGCCTTTCTGGACACAGCCGAGAGACTTTTCTTCAAGCGTGGTTATACCGCCCTCTTTGTTTCCGGGCGACGGATTTTCCGAAACGGGCTGACCGTGATTTTTGAAATATTGCTTGAAATCATTAAGCAGCTTTACGCTTTTATCAAAAATATCCCTGCTGACACATCGGTCAAAAAGCACGGTTTCGGCACCGAACATTTCGGGCACCTCGGTAAGCACGGCAGTACCGCCCATAGCACAGATTTCATCCGTAACAAGTCCGACAACAGCGTTTGCGGTAATTCCCGAAAAACCATCCGACCCACCGCATTTGAGCCCGATTTTCAGCTTTGATACGGGTACGGATTTACGGACATCCTTTGAAGCGGTAAGCTTTAATTCTTCAATAATTCCGAGCCTTCATCAAGCTCATTTTCGCAGGACTGAACAGACAGGAACTTGACCCTGTCCTCATCCCAATTGCCGAGAATTTTTTTCATCTCGTCAATATTGTTATTCTCACAGCCCAAGCCCAACACAAGCACACCGCCTGCATTCGGGTGGTTAATAAGACCTTTGAGAATAAGCTGTGTTATTCTCATATCGTCGCCAAGCTGACTGCACCCGTAAGGATGCGAAAAGCTGATTGCACCGGTTTTCTCGCTAAGCGCCTTTGCAATGCTGTTTACACAGCCTACACTCGGAACTATCCAGATATCATTTCTAATTCCGATATCACCGTTTTTGCGCACGTAAGCATTAATCAAAAACGGAGCTTTTTCAGACAGAGGAGAAAATTTCGGTGAATAATCATAAGCAAGAATATCGCCGAGCTTGGTTTTCATATTGTGGGAATGTACAAGCTCACCCACGGATATACTTTCGGTGGCGATGCCGATAGGAAAGCCGTATTTTATTACGTCCTCGCCCTTTTGTATTTCAAACAGGGCAAATTTATGGCCGCTTGAAAGGTCAACGCATACGTTATCCTTACTGCTTATTCTGACAGTATCCATTTCATTGCTTCCTTTGCACCGAGTGCTTCAATTTTCTCATAATAATAATTTACCGTTTGAGCAAGGTCGGAAATATCCGCTTGCCACAACGCAGTATTTTTCAGTATATCTTCGATACTATCGTTTTTCATAATTTCTACAACACTTGCATTATCTTCGGGAATATCGTTCTTATAGAAATATATCAGGTAAGCCAATGCAAGAGTGAGGCCTCTCGGATATGAGCCGAATTTCTCTTTATATTCAAGTATCGTCGGCAAAACCCGAACGGAAAATTTGCTGACGGAATTAAGCGCTATTGAGCGCCACTTGTACTGAATAAACGGATTCTTAAAGCGGTCAAAAACGCTTGCAGCAAAAGCCTTGCTTTCCTGCGTTTCACCTATTGTCGGCAGTATTTCATTATTCATAATGCTTTCAAGAAACGCAAAGCAAATCTCGTCCGCCATAGCTTCGCCTACCGTTTCAACACCCGATAAGAGCGCACCCGCAACAAGCGAAGTATGTGCACCGTTAAGTATTCTGACCTTGATTTTTTTGTAGGGCTTCGCATCGTCTGTCCATATAACGTTGAAGCCTGCTTTTTTTAGAGGTAACTCATTTTCAAAATTGCCTTCAATTACCCACAGATGAAAAATTTCGGCAGTATCAAGGTACTTGTCTTCAGAATGCTTTTCGGCTGTTTCGTCGTTGGGATGACCCGTAACAATTCGGTCAACAAGGGTGTTTGCAAAAACATTATCATTGTTTATCCAGTCCTTAAACTCATCTTCAAGACCCCAAAGCTCAGCATATTTAAGAACACATTTTTTCAGCTCATTACCGTTATTGTCAATCAGTTCGCAAGGCAAAAAGACAAACCCGTTAAGTCCGTTTTTATAACGTCTGTAAAGAAGCCGGGTCAGTTTTCCTGGGAAAGACCGGCAGGGCTTGTCCGAAAACTGACAGGTATCATCAAACTCAATGCCTGCTTCCGTTGTGTTTGAAACGACAAAACGGAAATCGGGATTGTCGGCAAGGACAAGATAAGTCTCAAAATCCTTATACGGGTCAACACAGCGGGATATTGACTCAACGAGGCTGTGCTCGCACTTCACCTCGCCGTTTTTAATACCACGCAGGTAAAGATTATATTTGCAGCCTTGCTCTGTCAAGCCGGCAACCTTACCGCCTGCTCTGGGCTGAACAACAACCGCCTTACCGTCGTAAAGCCCGTTTTTATTAAGTTTATCGAGAAAATAATCGAAAAAGCCTCGCAGGAAATTGCCTTCGCCGAATTGAATTACCGTTTCTTTCATATCAGTCACCGATTTTAATAAGTAGTTTTGCAAGCGTACCGTCGTTATTCGCAAGAGCTCTGAAGGCATCAAGCGCATCCGACATATCATAAACACCGCTTACCATTTTCATTACATCAGCCTTGCCCGAAGCGACAAGGTCAATATTATTGATAAAATCCGCTTTCAGCGCATTTCGGCTGCCGTGAATGTTGAGTTCTTTTTTCAGAATAACGGAATGAACGAAATTCGTTTCTCTTTTACCGTTACCGATAAGAATTATATTTGCCGCAAAAGCAGCGCTGTCGATACAGCCAAGGAAGGTTTCAGGCACACCGCAGGCTTCAATACATACATCAAAGCCGTTGCCGTCGGTAAATTCTTTTGTAAATTCTTCAAGTGATTTTGTTTTTGTGTTTACAACCGAATCAGCACCGTACTCGGAAGCGAGAGCCAGACGGTTGTCAAGAATATCGGCTACTGCAATTTTTTTGCACTTCTGCTTTGCCGCAAGCAGGGCAAACAGACCAATAGGGCCTGCACCGATAACAAGCACGCTATCGGTTTCTTTAATTTCGGCACGTGATACGGCGTGCTGTGAAATTGAAAACGGCTCGATAAGTGCAAGCTCCTGCGCAGACAGACCCATACCGGGATAAATTCTATCAACGGGAATCGATATGTATTCACAGAAAGCACCGTCACGCTGGACACCCATAGTCTGATTATCGGTACAGCAGTTGACAAAGCCGCGCTTACAAGAATAGCATTCACCGCAGTTAAAATACGGATTGCAGGTAACGGTATCCCCCGCTTTCAAGCCCTTGTCATTTTCCGGAATAGTCACAATTTCAGCCGAAAACTCGTGACCGGGTATTCTCGGGTATGTTGTAAAGGGCTGATTGCCTGTAAAAGAAGCAACGTCAGCGCCGCAGATACCAACGTATTTAACCTTAAGAAGTGCCTCGCCTTCCTTTACCTCGGGCATCGGAATATCTCTGATTTCAATTTCATTGGGATTTGGAATAACAATTGCTTTCATTTTAGTTTTCCTCGTCAATATATTTTTTGTTCCAGATTACACCTGTTTTAAGCGGTGCACCTTTACAGTAAATTTTATTTTCATAAGCATAAAGCGGATTGCCTATAAATTCATCTTTGTCAATCAGCTCAACGACCTCGTCAAAACGGCTGTCAACAAGAATTTCTATTGCCTTTTCCATATGTGACTGCCTGAAATTTATAGAAGCAAAAATCAGGTGATTTTCAAACCCGAAGGGCATAGTATCGTACTGTACCTTCGGACCGAGTGAAAAGCTGTTATAAATTCCGTTACAGCCGAGAAGCTTGTGCTCAAAAGCCACTCTGTGTTCAACGTCGGTGCCGCTCGTGCCTATAAACATTGTTGCTCTGCCGCCGAGCATTTCGGTTAATTTCTCTGCCGTTTCTTCTTCGCTGAGATTTGCCGTACAAAGATAATCCGCACCCGTTATCTCTTTTGAAAAAACAACCTTTTTGCTCGTTTCCTCGCTTCTGCCGACAAATATAATATTTGCATCGGGGTGGTTTCTTCTTATCTGGTCTGCAATAAACAGGCCCGTCATACCCAGTCCGAAAACAACCGTTTTTTCAAAAATTGAATTTTTGGCTATAGCCCTTGCCTCAGCTTCGGTGCACTTTCTTTTTGCCATTTCAACACGGAAATTCTGCGCTTCGCCAAGGTCCTCCATACGCTCAAGCTGAAAAACGGCACAGGCATACGGGTCGGCAAAGGAAAGCCTTTTAGCTACCGATAAAGGCAGTTTTTTCATACCCTCATATTTTTCGGGCAGATGAAGAAGCATATCCGGATTAAAATAGTTCTTATCGCAGAAAAGACCGTCCGCACCGTCACAGCCGTATTCAAAATAGGTTTCGTCTTCGGTATATCTTGTCGGGTCAAAGCTGTCACCGCCGCGGATAAGCACAATCGCAAAACGGTTTACATCTGGCACCCAGACAACACCCTCGTGTCCGTTTATCAGCCTGTTTTCACCTTGAGGAAATTTGGCATTCAGCTTACCCTCACGCCCCATTTTCATCAGCTCGTAATCGGTGCCGCAAAAGCCCTGAAAAACGGGATAAGCCGCTATTCCCTTGTGTAAGGGCTCACCGCGAAGCCGTTGCCTTTCGGGGTTAATAAGATTAATTTCGCCGTATTTAACCGGCAGCTCTTTATCATTTTGAAAATATGTACCGTAAGTTTTCATATTTTTCACCTAAAATTAATATATTTAACTTTATAATAACACTAATAAAAACATAAATCAATTATTATAAAAATAAACATTAATGTTCAGTAAAATCAAAGCTGATATTTACACTTGCGTGTTGCCATAAATTACCGACTGTGATATAATTATAAAAAGAGCAATTATCGGAGGACGAATATATGGCAAAGATTATTGGCGAAAACATACCCAATATACCGTGGCAGGATAAGCCTGAGGGCTACAGATACCCCGTATGGCGTTACGACGGTAACCCCATAATCACAAGAGATAACCTTTATATGGCAAACAGTATTTTCAACTCTGCGGTTGTCCCCTACGGCGACGGCTTTGCAGGTGTTTTCCGTGTTGACGTTATGAGCCGTGACCACACGCTTGTAGTCGGCTACAGTAAGGACGCAATAAACTGGGAGCTTGAAGAAAAGGTAATTTTCCGCGGGTACGACCCCAGACTCTGTCTTATTGACGGCAAGTACTACCTTTCCTGGGTTAACCTCACTCCCCACGGCACAACGATAGGTATCGCTTATACAACGGATTTCAAGGATTGGGTACAGCTTGAAGATGCCTGCTACCCCGTAGCAAGAAACGGCGTGCTTTTCCCGAGAAAAATTAACTGTGAATACCTCCTGCTCATCCGTCCCTGCGACAGAGGCCATACGCCGTACGGCGATATTTTCCTCAGCCACAGCAAAGATTTAACTTATTGGGGCAAGCACCGCTTTGTTATGAAGCCCGAAAAAAACTGGGAAATGACAAAAGTAGGTGCAGGCCCAACACCCATTGAAACAGACGAGGGCTGGCTGATGTTCTACCACGGTGTACTCACAAGCTGTAACGGCTTTACATACGCCATGGGTGCAGCCATACTTGATAAGGACGAGCCTTGGAAAGTGCTTCACCGCTGCGACAGCTTCCTGCTTGCACCGCACGAAATTTACGAATGTGTCGGCGACGTACCCAACGTTGTTTTCCCCTGTGCAGCCCTTGCTGACGGCGAAACGGGCAGAATTGCAATTTACTACGGTGCGGCCGATACAAGCGTTGCACTTGCATTCACAACCGTTGATGAAACCGTAAAATTCATCAAAGAGCACGACCTTATAAAATAAAGCTATGCCATACAATAAAAAGCCTGAAATGATACTGTTTGATGTAGGCGGCACATTATTTGACGACGGCCCCTGCATACCGATTGACGGCTTATCTCGGTTAAGACTTGCGGCAAAAAATCCCGAAGTAACTGATGACAAAGCCTTAGCTTTATTATGGGATGAATATATGAACGAAATATCCGGCCTTAAATCAAAATCCGGTGTTTCGCTTGATATGCCGCTGTCGGCAGCTATTAAGTACCTAACTATGAAAACCGGTCTACGTTTCGACATATCAACCCCTGAACAGGAAGAAATTTTTGACCGTTATAATTCAACGAGAAAAGTAATTGACGGCATACCCGAACTACTTGATACGTTGCATTCTCTCTCAATACGCACTGCGCTAATAAGCAACAACGCTATGAGCGGAGAAGGTCTTGCAAACGCTGTTAAAAGATGGATACCTAACGGGCGGTTTGAGTTTTTTCTTACAAGTGCGGATATTCTTTACTGTAAGCCTTGCAAGGATATTTTCCTTTCCGCCCTTGGTTATGCAGGTCTTGAACCGAATGATTGCTGGTACTGCGGCGACGGTTTTGTTCCCGATATTATCGGCAGTTCAGGTGTCGGAATGACACCCGTTCTGATAAACACAAAATCCGAAACCGACCTTGAAATCAACCAAGTTAACGACAAAGAATATATAGCCGTAAATAACTGGTATGCTTTAAGAGATTACATTTTAAAAATCACCGAATAAAGCAAAAAGTACAGGTGCATTGAACGCATCTGTACTTTTACTTTTGTTTATTTCGTTACACCGTAAAACTCAAGCAAGGCAGGCATAATCACGGTATCGGTATATTCAAAACAGGTGCTGTGACCGCCGCCGACAATCATCAATTCCTCTGCCCCTTCAATAGAAGCCGTGATTTTTCTGGAATGCCAGCGCTGTATCATATCGTGCTCACCGTAAATGTTGAGAACAGGAACATTAATTGTTGTCAGGTCATCAAATGTCAGCTTCGGCTGACCGACCATCATACCCTTTATGTCTCTTCTGCGTGCGGTTTCGGGGTCGCCCGACAGCCACGCTTCGATACAAAGAACTATCCACTGATATGTAATCTGAATCTGGTCAAAGGTGTTTGTGCCCCAAGTATTAATGTTTGAGCCCATTGCAACAAGCGAGTTGACTCGCTCCTGATGGTTTACGGTAAAAACAAAGCCGAGATTGCCGCCGTCGCTGAAGCCGAAAATATCAACCTTGTCAATATCGAGGTAATCAAGAATCTTAACAAGGTCATTTGCCATAGTTTCAAAATTCATAGTACCCTCTACCCAATCGGAATTACCCGTACCTCTCGGAGAAACGGTAATTACTCTGAAATGCTCGGCAAGACCCGGCAAAACGTTTCCGTCAAGCGAATGCATATCACCGCCGTTAGGAGGAAGAAGCAGCAACGGTCTGCCGTCAGCAACACCGTAAATTCCGTATTCAATATCAGCATCACCGCAATCGACAAAACCGTATTCAAGCATTACGGGATTCTGAGCAGCAGAAGCATTTAAACCGGTAATACACGACAGCAATATTGATACTGTGATAAAAATTGCAATAATTCTTTTCATATATTATCACCTTAAAAGTCATAACCCGCAGAAAAGCTGCGGGTTATACATTATTTTATACGAGCGGAATGTCAGCTTCGTAAAGGTCAAACCAGTTATGCGTTACGTAATTTCTTGCTCTGAAAAGAACGTGGTCCTCATATACCTCCATCTGGTAGCCGCGGCCGCCGAGAAGCGTACCGTAACGGCTGAGAAGGCCGTATGAAGGCAGGTTTATGTAGTGAACACCGTTTTGCGTTTCAATGCCCGAAACACCGAATTCATCACGTGTGAAATTGCCGTTAAGACCGAGATGAAGATGTCCGCTTATAAAGAAAACATTTTCATACTTTTCAAGAATTGCTCTGACCTGTGATGAATAGGGCTCGTCCATATCGCCGTCATCCCATACGGTTTCCTCACCGTGTGTACCTGCAAGCGGCCAATGGCAGACAACAAATACGGGGTCTTCGCCGTTAGCTGCAGCAGCAAGCTCCGAATCAAGGAAATTGAGCTGTTCCTCGTAAAGGTCGGGATGGTCCCACGAATCTTCGGATTCGTCAGTAAGCGTAATAAACTTATAGCCGTTGATTTGAGTGCTGTAGTATGACTTTTCAATGCCGAGACCAGTATGTTCGTTGAATTTATCAACAAAATACTGTCTTGCTTCCTCGTGAGTTTTATCTTCAACGTGGCCGATATCGTGGTTACCCATTGAAATAACAACTTTACCGTCCCAGTTATTGTCCAGAGTAGTGAAAAACTCGTCAATGGATTCGGCATCGCCATAGTTGGTAAGGTCACCGGAAACCACAACAACGTCAACCGGTGTCTGGGAACGGCTCATATCTCTCAGGCCGATGCCCATAAACCAGGCAAGAGGTGAAAACGCAACGTCAAGATGTGTGTCGGAAATAAGAGAAGCGTTGAGCAAAACGCCCTCATCCTTTGCTTTAAAACCCGACGGAGCAAGAGGGCTCAGTATGGGCATGGCAGCCATAAGAGCGGCCACAAGTGAAGAAATAAGCTTGATAATTGCAGTCATAATTGTTTAAACCTCCGCAGTAGTGTTTATAATCTCAAGGTCCTTAAACGATAACAAGGACCTGGTCTTGTGTACAATCGACGTAATGCCTTTATCCGAAAGGGTTACAACCGTACCGCCGTCAAAGCCGGGCTGATAGCCGGAAGCAATACCGATTTTCATTGTGTATGTAAGGCGTATTCCGTCGTAGAGTATTGAAAAATTATTCATATGCTCGTGACCGCAGAACACGAAATCGGTACTGCCCGCCTGCTTCATAGCGGCAAACAGACCGTTATCAATCGGCTTACCTTCGGAATCACGCTGACAGCAGATTTTTTCGTTCTTCTCACCGTAAGCGGAATAGCCGTCGTTCCAACGGCTGCTGTCATTATCCCACGCAAGGTCGTAAGCAAACTGGTAATCCGCCATAGGAATATGCATCCACGCACTCGTCTGAACAGGTTTACCGCAAACCTTCTCAATACCTTCGGCAGCCCACTTATACCACTCAACCTGCAATTCATTGACGTGTGAGCGGTGTGTGTCCATAAATATAAGCGATTGTACAACATCAAGCGAACCGTCATCGTTCTTTTCGGCAACGTTTACAATATAGTTGCCGCAGCCCATTCTTGGGTCGCCTTTTCTCAAAAGACAGTTTTTGCTTTTGAGCATTATGTCAGCAAGATAGTTGAGGTCGCAGTTGCCCTCACCGTCGTGGTTGCCGAAAACAGGTGCCCACGGAACACCGAGGCTGTCCATAAAATCGGTAACACGTTTAACTGAATAAACGGTTGACTCCGTGCACACAATATCGCCCGTTACCGTGATAAGGTCGGGCTTTATCGTATTGACAAGGCGCTTTGCGGTTGCCAACGTATCAAACGCGGTAAACGCACGGTAGTCATAATCTGCAACGTGTATATCGGTAAGGTTAAGAATTACAAAATCCTTATCCTTTTCCTTGATAACAACTGCCGTATCGTCAAGACTGTATTCGGCAGACGGGTCAAAAACCTCGGCACTAACCTCACCGACATAGTCGGTATTGATTATTTCTTTTTTATTGATTAAAGCGTTGATTGCCTGAGAAAGACCTGTCATTTTCTCATACCCTTCCGAATTTTCGGCAGCCGTGCTCACGGAAAAAACAGACATAATTGCACACAAGAATATTGATATTATACTTTTCATTATCGTCTCCGTCAAGATAAAGTTATAAATATATCCTCAGCCATACTTCTGAAGCCGAGAAGAACCGTTCTTGTTGCCGAATCGTAATCGAAAGAAACGGCAACTTCCGTTCCGTCGGCGTGCTTTGCACGAGCGTTCTTAATTTCAAAGGGTGTTCTGATACGCATATACGCATCATAATCGTATCCGCCGTGCACCTTAAGGCTAACCTTTCCGTCAGCTTCCGACATTTCAAGCACACGCACACAAGTACCGATTACCCGGAGAGTTTCGTTTTCAATAAGCGACAAATCGTACAGAAGTGCGTTCTCATCCGGCATAATTACCTTTTTGTCGGTAAGCTCAAACCTTTCGGTAAACATATCGGCAAATTTGCCCTCAATAGTAAGCGGCTCGTCATTTACGCTCTCATCAAAAACAGCGGCAACAACATAAGTACCTCTCCTTTGAACTATGCTGTTCTTTTCCTTCCAGCTATAGCCCTTTGCCGCAGCGGCAGCATTGAACAGCGCTCTGTATTCATCAGCCTGCTGCTTTGAATAGCAAAGCTCCGCAGGATTCTTTTTCCAGGTGTAAACCTTACCGTCGCCGACGGTAAAGACATCTTTTTCATTTTTGGGCTCAATACCCAAAACCTTAAACAGATGCTCGGCGGGTGAAGAATATTTACCCGTCCACCAGCTGTTGATACCGTGGTACGGGTCACTTCCGTCACCGACGTAAATCAGCGTACCGCCCTCTCGCACCCAAGTAGCAATTGCGTTGTTGACGTTCGGGTAATCGGGCTTCATAAACTCGTAGCTCAACACGAGCACGTCGCAGTCATCAAGATAGCCCGTATATCTGTTGGTATTGTCAAGCAGTACGGAGCGCACGGGCATACCGTATTTGAGCAGAGGAAGGCTTAAGCCGTAAAAAGACGGAAAAGCGTTGCTCTTGATGAATTTAAGCTGTTGCTCCCTTGTACCTTTACCCTTGAAAAGTTCGTTTTCAAAGGCACGCAGCTCCTCTTCACCCTCACGGAGCACCGTACCGACCTCTTCTGCCGCAGGCGCAAGCACGTTATCCGGATAATCACGCTGATAAAGCGCAGTATCACTTATTAGAACACCAACCTGCAAATCGCAATCCGGCTCGGCACACTCCATATCGCCTAGGGTCTGGAAAACGCCGTTGAGGAGCGTTTCGTACTCAGGCGGAATGGTTATTGCATCGGGCGCATCCTTGGGATACTTATTTGTAAGCACACGGTTGGGCCACGGACAGATTTCATATTGATTAATTCTGGGATGAAGAAGCGAAGCGGTAACTGTTTTAAGATAGTTATATCTGTAATCGTTCCAGTCAAAAATCGGGTTATCCTCAATGGGGTCGTGTAAAAACCACATCGTTTTATCCGTACACTTAACAAGCTCCTGCATAACGGAATATTCAAGGTAGGCGGTTTCAAAGGTGCGCTCCTTGATTTTACCTTCAAAGCAATTCGGTTCTCTCGAAGTACCTGTCCACACCTGTGCAATGAAACCGTCCACCGAGGGCAGCTGGGCAAGCATACCCTCGGGGCTCATAATTTTCCATTGAGTATAGTTGAGAAGGCTGTGTGTAGGGACATAGAAGCGAAGCACACGGTTATATTTTGTAAGTGCATATTCTTTCAGCGCACAGCTTACACGTTCAATCGTTCTCTTATAAAGATACGCCTTGAGCTTTGCGCACTTATAACGGTTGTCAAGGCTTTCGTGCGGAGGCTGCCACTCCTGCTTGTAGTGAAGCAGATATTCACGCTTAAAGGCTTCGGAATAGCCGCCTCTGTCCCAGAATTCGGGCTCTTCAACGTGAATTGCAACAGCGCCTGCGTCCACTACCCTTTTGAGGTTTTCAGTCAGATAATCCGCAAAGGACACCGTAGGCACCATATAAGGTGTCTGATAGCCGTGAACGATTTCGTTGCCGTAGCGGTCAAGCTGGCTTTCATCCTCGTGAGTTCTGCCGTCCCACTTGCCCTCGTAAATATAGTCAACGTAGCTGCCCCAGGCAATACCCGTCATCATATGGGCAACATAGCCCTTTTCGGTATATTCTCCTATGCGCTTTTCAATTGACTCGTTAAGGCGGTAGCACATAACAAAATCGCACTGTAAATCAAGCTTGTTGTAAAAATCATCGCCGGCCTGATAGCCTGTGCGTTCTTCTCTTTTATCCCTGATATAAGCCATAGTATTACCTCTGTATTATGCGTTTGCTGTTTCCTCTTCCTTACCGAGCGTTTCGATAAGGTTTTCGATATCCTTGTTCATTTCGTCCTCTTTGGCAATAAGAGCACGGCGCTCGTTAAGAGCAATATACATCTTTTCTCTCTTCTCGCCGGTAAGGTCATAGAAGAAATAAGGAATAATCTTAATAAAGTGCGGAAGCAGATTGATACCTACAAACAGGAAGAAAACCTTCTGATAAATCGCCTTGCTGCCCTGCGACCAGGGTAACATAGGAATAGTCGTATCATAACCTGACCACTTGAAAATTTTAACGGTAAGCCAGGCATTGATGGGAGAAGTGACCTTTGTGATAAGGTCAGTGAGAATATTGAAGGTACCGTCGGGACGCTCACCTGTCATATACTCGGTATAGTCGTTAATTTCACGGCCCAATTCACCCTCGAAAACATTTGCAGGACCGTTGTTAACGCCCTCAAGGCCATAGAACAAGCCGTAAATACCAACCATAGCCCAGCGGTTGTCAACAAACTTGAGGCCGAGAAGAGCCATTATGAGCGCACTGATAGCATCCCACAAACGCAGTACGATAACCGCATTTTTGTTATTGCCCTTGAATATCTTCTGGAATTTCGGAATAAACGTAATACTCAGGCTGTCGAAGATGTTATACGGCAGGTAAGCAAGGAAAGAATAAAGCGTACCGCCGAAGATTTCCATCTGCGTAACAACGTCCCACGAATAACCGCCGCTGCTCCACCAGCTTGTGGCAAAGTTAGCAATAAAGTTTCTGCGTGCGTACTTGTTCTTAAGAACGTAGAACATTGACTTTGTAATCGGTGCCGGCTTGGGCTGAAGAAGAATTCGCTCTTTACAGCCGATTGCCATAGCAATATTACTTGCACAGCCGAGTGTCGAGGTAATGCAGGAAATAACGGCAAATACCATTGACATCGGGAAATTGATAATGCCCTTGTTATTGAGTTCCATAAGAGGAAGGAAAACAATATAAACAATTTGTGCGCCGAGTTCGCCGATATACGTGTTGAGGAGTCCGACGGAAATTCTGTCCTTCGGGTTTGGCGACATAAGCGTTGTCATATTGTTGCGGGGAATCGTATAAATGGTTGAAAACGTTTCCTGGGCAAACATAGTCAGGAAAACGAACATAATTTTCTTCGGGTCGTTACCTGCTGAATCGCCGAAGAACAATGCACCCGAATACAAAAGTGCGGTACTCAGGAAATATGGAATTGCCGAAAAAGCAATCCACGGACGTGCCTTACCCCAGCGGGTACGCGTTCTGTCGTAAATCATACCCATAAGCGGATTGTTTACAACGTCGTAAATGCTGATAAGGGTAAGCATTGCGGTAACGTAAACCATATCAATTCTCAGAACGTTGACAAAGTAAAGCGTTCTGTAATATGTGATACCGCTGAGCAATCGGCTTGCAAATTCACCTATTGCAGGGAAGGACATTTCCTTTGCCGTAAGAACCTGCGTGTGGAACATTTTAACGGCAATATCGCTGTATTTATTAAGCTTCTGACCTTCGATTCTGGCGGCGGCGTGTTCTTCCGCACCAAATATACGGTCAGATATGTTTCTTTTTACCGGCTCTGCCATTATTCGGTCACCTCCACTTTACAGGTAGCTTTAAAATATCCGTCGTCAGCAACGGCGTAAACATCAGCCGTTCCCGCACCGACAGCGGTTATTACACCGTTTTCATCAACAGTTGCAACACTCTCGTCAGTCGTGTACCATTTTGCGGTCTGTACGGTTGAATCCTTGGGAGAATAGCTTACCGTCTGTTCAAAGGTTTCGCCCTTTGCAAGAACAAGGTCACGCTTTGTTATGTCGATACTCTCAACAGAGGTCTTAACAAAGACTTCACATTCGTCCGTATAGGTCTTGCCCTGGAATTCATAGCTTGCGGTAATGATAACCTTACCGTCAGCCTTGTTGCTGTTAACGTAGCCGTCAGCATCAACCGTAGCAATACTTTCATCGGAGCTGGTCCAGGTTACGTCGTAAAGCAGCGGGTCGTCACAGGTAAGAGTAGCCTTGAGTGCTTCCGTTGTTTTGTAATCCATTGAAAGCTCGTGAGCGGAAAGAGAAACGCCCGGCCAGGTAAACCGGAAGCCTACTTCTTCATTGACGGGCAGGTAAACGTCTGCCTCGCCTACATAAGCGTAGTCACCTATAAACTCTGCCTTTGTTGTGACATCAACATCCTTGATATACTTGATTTCAAGAAGCTGACCCGTGTGACGGTTAATGCGCACGAAAATGCGTGCGTTCTTGTATTCAAAATTAATAGGTGCGGAAACATTTGCAAATGAAGCAAATTTATCGCCGATGAATTCGTTTACCTGAGCAGGCTCACGAAGACGGAAATTATTTTCAAGCGCCGGAGCACCCTGTACAAGGTTGATTGTTATACTGTAATCGTCACGGTATCTCATCTGGGGACCGTTTTCATTACCGCATTCAGAGCACTTTTCATATTCCTCATCGGAATCGGCACCGCACTGCATACAGTGATAGTAAATATACTTTATTTCAAAGCTTTCAATATCGGCAGCATTAAGCTGAGGAATCCAAAGCTTGTCTGTAAAGCCGACACCGAAATCGGCAGACAGATCCACAAAGGAAGCGGCAAACTCATCTGCGGCATTATCCTTAAGGAATTTGGCAACGGTATTCACTGCAGAAGCACCGTCTTCGCCGATAGTAAGCTCATCACCGATGCTGATACTGTCTGAAGACTCAAGCTTCGGCTTGGCTTCAACAGCGTTTGAAACGGCAGTATTCACAAGCTCAATAACCCCCTGCGGTGAATCGGGCACAGCGGCATATCCGTCAAGCACATACTTGTCTGCAGGCTCAAGAGTGCCCTCCATTTCGAGCAGACTGTTGGCACCGTAAACAACACCGACAACAAAGAAAACACAAAGCACAACAATTATTGCGCCGAAAACAAGCTTTGAGCGGTCTTTCTTTTCGTTCATTGCTGTACCTCCTCGTTCTTAGGCTGAACGTCGATGAATTTCATCTGTTCCTTCTTAATCTGCTCGTCAATCTCTCTGGTTGCGGCAGTTTCAACTATAGGCTGCGGAAGGTCTTCGAGCTTGATTTCGCCTTTAATAACCTTTTTGCGGATTTCATAACGCTCAAGGTCGCCTTCTTCAAACTCTATGGGCAAGCCGTTCTTGGCAATTATAAAGTTAACGGCAAACACCACGCCGAAAAGAACAATAATTGCCGCAACACCGAACGAGGCGTTTCCCGTAACAATGCCGCTTTCGGAAAAACCGGCACACATAACGGTAGAAGCAACGCCGCATATAACGCCGATAACGCCGAGTCCGCAAATTCCTCGTGCCATTTTCTTAATGCTTATAAAGCTCAGAATTGAGAAAAGCAGAGTGAGCACGGCACAAAGAGCGGCAAGCACATAAACACCAAGCGTAGCCATAACATAGGAAAACGCTTTTCCGTTTACGGGTGCAGACATCATACTCATAAGAAAATTAAGTACACCGTTGGAAAAAACGGTATATATTCCCAGACCGCTTACGGGAAACTCCTGAGCGGCAAAAGGAACGGAAAGATTCACGTTGCCGACAGGCAAGAGCATTGAAACAACAGGCAAAAAGCCGAGAACAAGGCGTGCAATCGCAAGCTTACTGCCGATAAGAGCAGTTTTGAATTTTCTGAGCTTGACGTGAACGTTAGCCATAGAAAGCTCGGCTTTCTTTGCCTCTTCGACAAAGGTCTTATCAAAATTGTAAAACCTCATATTAACGCCGCAATGAGGACAATTCTGACCGATGTCCGTAATCTTGAGTTTCTTCTGACATTTCGGACAGGTGCTCATAAATATCACTCCCATTTAAGCAAAAGAGCAAGCCAAACCTGCTAATTTGCATATTTTATATGATTATATAATAAAGAGCACCAATTTTGCAACAAATTATATAAAATTTTTTAGAAATTTAATAAAATTATATGAATATTCGCAAAAAGAAGTATTATTTATCCCAACGCTACGTCCAAAGCCATCATTACCGAAAAACCGGAAGCGAAAAACATTATGCCGTAAGTTTTACCGTCAGAATCGTAAAGCTGCGGTATCAGCTCCTGCACGACAACGTAAATCATAGCACCTGCCGCAAAGCTTAAAAAAATCGGCAGCAAAGGCACAACCAGAACTGACAGTAATATTGTAATAATTGCCCCCAGCGGCTCAACAACACCGGAAAGGAAGCCGCAGCCGAACGCCCTGCTTCTTGACATACCGTGAGCCTTCAGCGGCATTGAAATTATAGCGCCTTCGGGAAAATTCTGAATTGCTATACCCAGAGAAAGCGCAAACGCAGCACTAAGCGAAACGTTGTCATCGCCCGAAAGAATAGCCGAATATGCCGCACCGACCGCCATACCCTCGGGAAGATTGTGAAGCGCTACCGCAAAGACAAGCATACCTGTACCCTGTAATTTGTTTACGATACCGTCACCGCCTCTTAAGCGCACCGAAATATGCGGCATAAGCCTGTCAACACCAAGCAGGAACAGTATTCCGCACCAGAAGCCGAACACGGCAGGCAGAAAAGCCAAGCCGCCGAGGCTTTCACAGCGGTCAATCGCAGGAATAATAAGGCTCCAAACGGATGCCGCCGTCATAACACCGGCTGCAAAACCGTTCAGCGCCCTCTGAACGGCGTAATTGAGAGTTCCTTTCATAAAATACACGCAGGCAGAGCCAATTGCAGTACCTAAAAGCGGAAGCATAACTCCGCAAAATATATCGGTTAACATATTATCACCCGTATACACTATGCCAACCGAAGCCGTTTTGACAGCTTATGATGTGCAAAATCCTTGACAAAAACGCTATCGTTTAATAAACTATATTTTGCTTAAAGAAAGGATGTACCGATATGGAAAACTCACAACCGATTGTTGAACTTGACCTTTACATAATCCGACACGGCGAAAGTATGTGTAACGCAGGCTACGGCAGAGAGGATATTACTTTCAAGGAAGGACAGGACCCGGTGCTGACTGAAAAAGGTATTGCGCAGGCTGTTGCCGCCGGTGAATTTCTTAAAGATATCAGCTTTGATGAATTTTACGCAAGCCCAATGCTCCGTGCCGCACGCACGGCAACGGAAATTATGAAAAGCCGTTACGAAAACTTACCGCTTCACATTATGCCCGAGCTGTGCGAGGTCGGTGTTCATCTGGATTACAAGGGCGTTGAAATTGACGAAATACGTGAGTTTGCCCCAAATGCAGTTTACGCAGAAGGTACCGATACTGCTGAAACACGTATGCGCTATGACACTCACGAGGAAAACGACAAGGTAAACGAAAGAGCAAGATTCGTTATCGACTACCTGCGCACACGCTATAAAAGCGGAGAAAAGGTTGTACTCGTCAGCCACGCGGCATTTATAACCAACCTTGTTTTCGTAATTATGAGCCTCGATAAACAGGCACCTGCATTTGATATAGATTACAACAATACAGGAATAACGAGAGTTACCTATTACAAGCCCGGCACATATAAATGGGGCGATACGGTATTCCGCTACATAAACAGCACGGCACATTACAGCCTTATGAAGTAAATTATTTCTTCTTTTGCTTGCAACCGCCCAACTACTGTGATATAATATATCAAAATTAACGTTAGGAGAATTAATATGGGAAAATTAAATCAAATCGACAAGGCTGCTGAAAGCAAGGGCTCACTTCTTGTTACAATCTGGCAGTTTGTCAAGTTCATCGTTGTAAGTCTTCTTGCAATGATTGTTCAGTTTGTACTCCTCAATACACTCAACCTCATCCCCGCAATCAAAGACCTTTACACGCAGGATTTTGCCTGGTGGGTATTCGTTTATCCTGCTACCGTCGGCGGTCTCGGTTACTTTATAGTCAGTAACGTTGCAAACATCATTGCACAGATTGTTGCTTTCTTTGTAAACAAGGAAAAGACCTTCAACTCCGGCGCAAACGTTGCCGTTGCACTTCCCATCTACATAGTTTTCACAATCGGTCTTATCTTCTTCTCCGCATGGCTTAACCCCACCCTCAAGGAAGTTTTCGTAGGCTGGAATCTTGATGAGGTTGCAGCAAAGAACATTGCTACAATGATTTGCTCCGCCGTTCAGTTCTTCCTCTACTTCCCCGTTGACAAGATTCTCTTCCACAAGAAGAAGGAAGAAGCTGCAAAGTAAATAAAGTTATAAATTCATCAGCCGTTTTCATTAACGGCTGATTTTTTTGCAAAAAAACAAACGGCATTTCTGCCGTTTATTTTTATTCTGTAATTCAGTTTTTCGGGGTCATATACTTTCTGACAATCTTGAGCGTAGTTGTCTTGGGGAATTCATCGTCACGAACGATTGTCTTATTGATACGCTTGAAGGAAGCAACAGTCTTATTAAACTCCTTCATATCCTTCTGGATGCGCTCACGTGCATCGGGATAATCTGCCTCATTGAGGAAAACTTCGGCAATAATCTGCTCGTTTTCATCGTAAACAAGAACTTCCTGAACATAATCCATAAACGCAGAAATCTTGTCCTCAAGCTCTTCGGGAGAAACGTTCTTGCCATTGGAAAGACAGATGAGGTTCTTCTTTCTGCCGACCATAAAGAGGAAGCCTTCTTCGTCTATTCTGCCGTGGTCACCCGTCTTGAGCCATTCGCCGTCAAACGTAGCGGCAGTAGCCTCGGGGTCGTTATAGTAGCCGACCATAACGTTCGTACCCTTGACGTAGATTTCGCCAACACCCTCTTCGTCGGGGTTGTGGATTTTGATTTCACAGCAGTCAAGCGGAACGCCTACGCTGCCGGGCTTATACTTATCGGGGCGGTTACAGGTAATTGCAGGTGAGCACTCCGTCATACCGTAGCCGTTGTAAACGTCAATACCGAATTCACGCATACCGATTTCATACTTGGGGTCAAGATTTGCACCGCCGCAGACAATCATTGAAAGATTACCGCCGAGATTGTCAATAATAGTAGCAAATATCTTACGGCGGCGGTCAATGCCGAGCTTCATAAGGAAGCGGCTGATTTTAAGACCCTTCTTGAGAATTTCTTCTCTGCCTGTGCTTCTTGCAGTTCTCCAGATACGGTCGTAAATTGTTTCAACAACCAGCGGAACACCGGAGAAATTATAAGGCTTCTGCTTTTTAAGGTCCGACTGAATGCTCTTGATACTGTCGCACATATAGCCCCACTCGGTGAGGATATAGCAGGCAAACAGAGCACTGACCCAAGCATATGTGTGGTTAAGAGGAAGGAAGCCGATAGCGTGCTTACCGGAAAGAACACGGGTAGAAGAACTGCAGTTGCTTGCAATGTTGAAATGTGTGAGCATAACACCCTTGCTCTTACCTGTTGTACCGGAAGTGTAAACAATACAGGCAAGGTCATCGGGCTTGACTTCAACATCAACAACATAGGTATTGCCCTCATCGAAGAGCTTGTAACCGATTTCCTTATAATTATCAAACTCATCAATATGGAGATAGTGCTTTACGGGCATATCGGGATTCTTCTTGAATTCCTCAACCATACCCTCAAACTTGTCCGAATAAACAAGGGCATCACAGCCGCAGCGGATAAGCTGGTCGCCAATATCGTCAGCAGAAAGCTTGCAGTCCATAGGCACGCTG
>JAFXCT010000020.1 GCA_017521365.1 Clostridia bacterium | reverse complement strand
TATGGTCGCCCGTAATCATAATCGGCTTGATGCCGGCTGTACGGCATTCTGCGATAGCGTCCTTAACCTCGGGACGGACGGGGTCAATCATACCGGTAAGACCGATGAATATCATATCGTATTCGAGCGAAGCGGAATCGTAAACTGCAGACTCGGCATCGTACATCTTATATGCAACGGCGAAAACACGCAGAGCCTTGTTGCCCATTCTTGTGTTTTCTTCGGCCGCCTTTGCCTTGATTTCGTCGGTCATAGCTACAACCTGACCGCCGACAAAGGCATGGGAGCACTTCTTGAGGATTTCGTCGGGAGCACCCTTTGTAAACTGAACGAACTTACCGTCAGCCGAGTGAACGGTGCTCATCATCTTTCTGCCGGAATCAAACGGTACCTCGCCTACTCTGGGAGTCTTTGCAACGAGCTCTTCCTTTGCAAGACCGAGTGTCTTTGCGTAGTTGATAAGTGCAACCTCGTCGGGCTCACCCGTGGATTTGCCGTCGGGCTCAACCTGTGCGTTGGTGCAAAGAGCCATTGCGGTTGCAAGGCGGATTTCATCCTCTGCATAGTGGTCAACAACGGTCATAACGTTCTGGGTGAGAGTACCGGTCTTATCCGAGCAGATAATCTGCGTACAGCCGAGCGTTTCAACCGCCGTCATTTTACGGATGATAGCGTTCTTCTTGGACATATTCGTAACGCCCATTGAAAGAACGATGGTCATAACGGCTACGAGGCCTTCGGGAATTGCGGCAACAGCAAGTGCGATAGCGGTGATAAACGAATCAAGCGCAATCGGGAACAGCTCTGCGCCCTCGGGACCCATAAAGTATTTTGTTACAATGTTGAATGCGAAAATGAATACGCAAACGCCGATAACGAGCTTTGTAAGGATTTTGGAGAGCTGCTCAAGCTTGATTTCAAGCGGAGTTTTGCCTTCCTCTGCAAGGGTTATGGCGTTGGCAATCTTACCCATTTCGGTGTCCATACCCGTTGCGGTGACAACAGCCTTACCACGGCCGTAAACAAGAGTAGAGCCCATATAAGCCATATTCTTGCGGTCGCCAAGAGGAATTTCCTCACTGTCGTTCTTGCCCATAAGAGCCTTAACGAGCTTTGTTACGGGAACGGATTCGCCCGTAAGCGCAGCTTCTTCAATCTTCATGCTGGCGCATTCAAAAATACGGCAGTCGGCGGGAATAGCGTCACCTGCGTCAAGCAGAACAACGTCACCGACAACAAGGTCCTCACTCTTGACGGTTTCAACCCTGCCGTCACGGAGGGTCTTTGTTGTTGCGGCAGACATCTTCTGAAGCGCCTCAACAGCCTTTTCCGCCTTGCTTTCCTGAAGAACGCCGAGAACAGCGTTGATAAGAACGACGGTAAGAATGATAATTGAATCGGTCGGTGTTGTCCAGCCGCCGTGCTCAATCATTTCCGTAGCGGCGGAAATAACCGCAGCAACGAGAAGAATGATAATCATCGGGTCCTTCATCTGATTGATGAAGCGCTTGAACATAGAGTCCTTCTTGGCCTCTGCGAGCTTGTTTTTGCCATTCTTTTCAAGACGGCTTGCCGCCTCCTGCGAGGACAGACCGTTTTCGCTGCTTCCTACCGCAGAGAAAACGTCCTTGGTTTCCTGAAGATAGAATTGCATTTTTTCAACTCCTTATTAATGATAATAAAATCAAGGTCTTGCCCGTTAAAAAAATAAAGACCTTCATCGCAACGGATTAAAAAGAACTCTGTGCGATAAAAGTCTCACTCTTTAAAATATTGGCGAACTCCGTAAAGAGTCGTGGATGACGACCAATATTACACCGTCTGCGAGGAAAAAGGTGCGAGCTACTCCCCTTTATTTGGAAAGTATTATACTATAATTTCATCCGTTTGTAAACTGTTTTTCCTTAAATTTACATTTGCGCAAAGTTTTTGCAAATATTCCTGTTTCCTTTTTTATACCGAGTATATTATTTATCTCAAAACTCTATATATACATCTTGCATTGAAATATCCGTTGTGTTATAATAGCATTAACTGTTTTGATTTGACAAGCAATAATTTTTACATAAACAGGAGGAGTAAAAATGAAAGGAAAAGCACTTATACCCGTAGCAATACTGCTCGTTGCCGCAGCGCTGTTATTCACCGCCTGCAACAAGCAAAACGACGGTAAAACAGGAATCAACGTTTTCGTTACCGACGAAAACGGCTGCACGGTTCTCGGCCCGGACGGCGAGCCCCTGACCGAGGAATGGATTACGAGCGTTGTTTACGCAACAGACGAAAACGGCGAAACCTACACTAACGCCAACGGCGAAAAGGTTACCGTAAAGCAGACACGCCCCGTTGTTACAAGCGTTGTTTACCACACCTATCCCCTGCGTGACGAAAACGGCGAGCTTGTTACGGACAAGAACGGCGAAACCACAATGGTCAACCAGACCGTTGAATACACGGTAGCCGTTACGGACAAAAACGGCGAAAAGGTAACACAGCCCGTTACCGATAAGGACGGCAACTCCGTCACCAAGGAAAACGGCGAAACAGTTACCGAAATCGTAACCGAAAAGCGCACGGAAAACGTTACTCACACGGTTGAAATCACGCTCGAACATCAGGTAACGAAGCACTACACCACCAAGAGAAACAACAAGGTCACCACGACCGACGTTATTGACAATCCCCTTTACGCACCCACGACGACAGAAAAGGACAAGCCCGTAATCGACCTCCCCGAAATCAACATCGCTTCTACAGTGGATTGGCTCAAGGGTATCGGCGGCAAAAAGAACGACAAACTTATCAAGGTGCTCTCAACGGGCAAGAACAGCTTCGTCGCACTCGGCAACACGGAGTCAACCGACGCCGACTTTGCAGATTTCAGCCAGACGGGCTTCTACTCGTTCCTTGCCAAGTACGATGCTGACGGCAGCGTTAAATGGATTTGCCCCATCGGTACTTCGGGCCACACGAGAATGTACGATTTTGCACAGCTTTCAGACGGCAGCTTTATTGCCGTAGGCGAGTCCAATGCGGCAGACCTCGGCTATGAAAACGCCTCAAAGAGCTATCTTTCCGTAATTGTCAGGATTTCCGCAGACGGTAACGTACAGTGGTACAAGCACGTCGGCGGTACTGCTACGGACTACTTTTACGCCGTTACCGCAACACCTGACGGCGGCTTTGCCGCAGGCGGTAAGTTCCTTTCAACCGACGGCGATTTCGCCGACCTCGGCCTTCAGGGCACAGATGCGGTTATTGCAAAGTTCAGCGCAAGCGGCACGGTAGAGTGGGCAGACAGAATCGGCGGCACGGCAAACGAAACGCTGCGCGGCGTTGCCTGTGACGAAAACGGCAACCTCTACGTCACCTGCCACTCCAACTCCAAGAACTTCAACACTCTTTCACCCGTTTCACAAAATGTTGTCACGGCAAAGTATTCTCCCTCGGGCAGTCAACTCTGGATAAAGACGCTTGAAGGCTCACGCACCGAGGAAGTTAACGATATTTACGCAGACGGCTCAGGCTGCATTATCGTTGGCAGATACGCTTCACCCGACGGCGCATTCACCGTCAACAGAGGCGACTACGACGCATATATGGCACGCTACACCGCCGACGGCCAGCTTGAATGGCTTCGCACCTACGGCGGCCTTGAAAACGATGCTATCAACAGCATTGCCAAAACAGAATTCGGCTATGCGGCTGTCGGTATGACTTCTTCCTCAAACCGTGATTTTGCCGATATAGGCAATAAGGGCGGCACGGACGGTTTTATTCTTGCAATCAATACAGACGGCGAAATCGAGCACGTCAAGTCTGTTGCAGGCTCAGGCAACGACTCCTGCAACGATATATGTGCACTTGACAGCAAAACGTTTATTATTGTCGGCGAAACCTACGCTACAGACGGCGCATTTGCCTCCGTTACACCTGCTGCAAAGCGCAACAACGGTACTGCCTTCTTCGGCAAGTATAAAATATATTAACGGATAACAAATAAAAGAGAAAGTTGGCGGCATAATGAGAGCTTTAACGAATAAACTTATAAGGGCTATAGGAATTGTACTTTGTGCAGGCTGTGTTTTGAGCGCCTGTACACCGCAGTCACAAAACGAGCCCCCCACGGAAAAAACGACCGAAGGCACTACTGCCGCCGTAACAACGACCGCTCCCGAAGAAACGACAACCGAGGAGCCCTCCACGCAGGAAGCAACCACGGCAGAAAGCACGACCTTACCTGCAACCCAGCCGACGACAAAGCCCCGTCCGCAGACGACGGCTCCTACAACCTCCGCACCCGAAACGACAACCGTACCCGCGGCCACCACTCTGCCCGAGCAGAGTGATTTCCAAAAGGTAATGCAGGGCACGGCAACGATAATCGGCTGTTACTTTATGACACCCGAAAAAATCAGCGAAACTGCTGCCGATATGGCACAGAAGAGCAACGTTTACTACGTGCGCCTGCAGGACGGCACGAAGACATACTACATCGCCGTTGATTTGCAGACTGCCGAGGCTCTCACGCTTGCCAATCCGCAGGTGCTCCGTGCGCTCTGCAAGGAACTTGAGGCAATACAGCAGGAAAAGGCAGAGGGTGAGGACTGCGTACTTATGGACTACACCCACCTTGTAGGCGAGCTTGAGGTGCACTTTGTCGGCTACCTGCTCACCGGTGCGCTCGGCGGTGAAAGCGGCCCCCTTGCAAGCTTTTACAACTCCTGCAAGGTTGCCGACCTTAACGTTGACGAAAGCCGCTTCGGCCCGATAATCGACGTAATCGGAGCTATTTACGGTTAATTGATTTACCAAACAAATTCTACACGGGAGGTCACATATAAATGAACGATATCAACAAACTCTACGAACTCTGGCTTAAGGAAGCCACACTCGACGCTGACCTTGTTGAAGAGCTCAACGGCATTGCCGGCAACGAGGAGGAAATCCTTGACAGATTCTACCGCTGCCTTGAATTCGGCACGGGCGGTCTGCGCGGCGTTATCGGTGCAGGCACGAACAGAATGAACATCTACACCGTCGGTCAGGCTACGCAGGGCCTTGCAAACTACCTCAACGAGGCCTTTGAAAGCCCCAGCGTTGCCATCGGCCACGACTCCAGAATAAAGTCCGACGTATTTGCACGTGAGGCGGCAGGCGTTCTTGCCGCAAACGGCATTAAGGTTTATTTCTACCCCACACTCGTTCCCACACCTATGGTTTCCTTTGCGGTACGCAGATTCAAATGCAGCTCGGGTATCGTTCTCACGGCAAGCCACAACCCCTCCAAGTACAACGGCTACAAGTGCTACGACGCACGCGGCTACCAGATGACGGACGAGGCTGCGGAGAGAACGCTCGGCTATATCAACCGCACGGATATTTTTGCAGACGTAAAGCGTATGAGCTTTGACGAGGCTATTGAAAGCGGTATGATTGAATTCATCGGCGAAGAGGTTTTCAACGAATTCTACGATGCCTGCGACCTTCAGCGTCTTGACAAAGACATCTGCGAAAAGAGCGGCCTTAAAATCATCTACACTCCCCTTAACGGCACGGGCAACATTCCCGTAAGGGCTATGCTTGCAAGACTCGGCCTCAAGGACGTCAGAGTGGTAAAGGAGCAGGAGCTTCCCGACGGCAATTTCCCGACCTGCCCCTTCCCCAACCCCGAAATTCAGCAGGTATTTGAGCTTGCAATCAAGATGACTGAGGAATTCCCTGCCGACCTTATTCTTGCAACCGACCCCGACTGCGACCGTGTAGGCATTGCTGTACGCCACAACGGCGAATACAAGCTTATGACGGGTAACGAAGTCGGCGTTATGCTTGCCGAATATCTCCTTTCTCGCAGAAAGGCTCTCGGCACGCTCCCCGAAAAGCCCATTGTTATCAAATCCTTTGTTACAACAGACCTTATTCAGGCGGTTGCCGACAAGTACGGCGCAGAGGTACGCAACACGCTCACGGGCTTCAAGTATATCGGCGAAATCGTAACCGAGCTTGACGAGGCAGGCGAAGCAGACCGCTACGTTGTCGGTATGGAGGAAAGCTACGGCTACCTGAGCGGCACACACGCAAGAGATAAGGACGGCGTTGTTGCTTCAACAATGATTGTTGAAATGGCGGCTTATTACAAGAGCCTCGGCAAAAACCTCGTTGAGGTTATGGAAGACCTTTACGCCGAGCACGGTATGTATATAAACACCCTCATCAACATCGGCTTTGAGGGCGCAAGCGGTATGGAGAAGATGAAGAATATTATGAATTCTCTCCGCAACAATCCGCCCAAGGAAATCGGCGGTCTTGAGGTAACGGAGGTTTCCGACTACCTTACAAGCGTTTCACGCAAGGTTGCTACGGGCGAGGAAAGCGCAATCACCCTGCCCAAGTCAAACGTGCTTCAGTATAAGCTCCCCGGCGGCAGCAGCGCTATCATCCGTCCCTCAGGCACCGAGCCGAAAATCAAGATTTATGTCACAGCCTGCGCCGCTGACAGAGAAAAGGCAACCGCCCTTTCCGAAAAAATCGGCGACGATATGAAGAAGGCTCTCAGCTGAAAATAAAAAGCATTACCCCCCCTCGGAGGAAAGTGAAAATGAATCAGAAATTTGTAAGAATTGTGGCTATCGTGCTTGCGGTCATTATCGCAGGCGGCGTACTTGCCACGGCATTCACAAGCGTTTTTGCGGCGGATGCGGCTGTGCTTGCCGCATCTGCCACACCCGACACCGGCACGGACGGCCCGCCCGTTGTGCCGATTGTCGTCGGCATAGTTGCGGTGCTTCTGATTGCCGCCTGTGTAATCATACCCAAGGTTTCAAAAAAATAATGTGAGGGCAAAGCATTGAAAAAAGGTAACAACAAGCCGCTTCGCTTTGACACACGGAAAAACGCCCGCTCAATGCGTAGAAAACGCTTTGCTGCGGCGTTTTCCTGCTTTTTCGTGTTGCTCGGCGGCATCTCATTTTTGCTCCTGCTTCGCTACTATAACTTCGATTTATCCGCTATAGGCAACCCTGCCGAAGAAACAACCGTTGAAGAAACCACCATAAAGCCCGAGCCTCAGGTCAGCGGCAGCTACCGCTACCTGCTGCTTTGCACGGCAGATTCAAGCAACGAGCTTCGTTTTGCGGCCGTGCTCAATGCGGATATGGAAGCGCTTGAATTAAGCGTTACACCGCTTGACCCCACGCAAAGCTTAAGCTACGGCGGCTGCACGGGCAACCTTTCGGCACAGCTTGATTTCGGCGGTGAAAAGCAGCTTGCCGCCGCAATAGAAGCGGCAACGGGAATAAAAACGGACAAATTTATACGCAGCACGGACAGCTCCTTCAAATCGCTCATCAACAGCTTCGGCGGCTTTGAAACGACGGTTGAAAAGGCTATTGACGTGCGCTCTGACAGGCTGACCGCAATTATCGGCGCAGGCAGGCAGACTATGACGGGCGACACGCTGCTCAAATATCTGCGCTACTACGAAAACGAGCCGAACACGCAGGCTGAAATTATTGCGGATATTATCGAGCAGGAAATAACGCCTGCCAACTTCAAAAAGGCAGACAGCCACTACACAAGAGTCATCAACCTTGTAAAAAGCGACATATCCGTAGTTGACTTTGCCTCTGTAAAAACGGGAATTGACGCCCTGCTTTACAGCGGTGAGGCTGTAAAGGTAAGCGTGAAATGAAAAGGCTGAGTAAGGTTTTAGTCTGCCTTGCGGTAACTCTCGCAATGGTGCTGCTTTCCCGTGTGCTTTTCAGCTCAGGTTTACTCGATTTCACAAAGCTGCCCGAATTTGAGGAAGGCAGCTACACCGATTACTACTACCTTGAGCTTGACAGCACGCAAAAAAAGACATACACGGCAATAAGGGAAAGCGTTTACACCTTCCCGGTGCAGATAGAAATTCCTGCACCCGACTCGGGCTCTCTTTCCCACGTGCTTGACGCCCTGCTCTGCGATGACCCGTATCTGTTTATGTTTGACAGCGGCTCACTAATGACCGTCGGCAAGCGTAACTATTTCGTGCCCGACTACCTTATGAGCATTGAAAAATACGAGCAGACAAAAAAGCAAGTCGAAAAAGCGGCAGATGATATGCTTGTCGGCTTGCCGGACGGCAGCGACTACGACAAAGAGCTTTTCATACACGATGCCTTAATAAATTCCTGTGTTTACAGCGACGAAGATATCCTCAGCGAAAGCACGGTTGAAGGCGTTTTCGTCGGGAAAAAAGCCAAGTGCTCGGGCTATGCAAGGGCGTTCAAGCTGCTTCTTGAAAAGGCAGGCATTGAAAGCGTGCTCGTTCACGGCACGGCAACGGACTACGACGGAAATTCCGTAAAGCATATGTGGAACGCCGTGAAAATTGACGGAAGCTGGTGCTTTACGGACATCACGTGGGATGACCCCGTAAGCGACGACGGCACACACTACTGCCGCCACACTTTTTTCAATATGACAGAGGAAATGCTCAGCCGTACCCACAGCGGATATTCGTTTACATATCCGTGCACGGACAGCACGCTGTATTACTACGCACACAACAACGCTTATTATAATGTATATAATAAAGATACATTATTAGATATTGCCGAGCTTATTGCCAAAAGCGAAAACGGCGAGGCTGAATTTATGTTTGCCGATTCCGATACCTTTGAAGCGGCGGCAGACAGGCTGTTCAAGGGTGAGGAAATTTACCGCTCGCTTGAAACGGCAAACCTGAAAAAAGACGGCAGGCTTGTAACGACCTCGGTACGCTACAGCCTGGATTATAACGCAAACCTTATCACAATATTTTTTGAATACAAGGACTGATTTTATGGATAAGCCACGCATAGAAGCGGCAATCAGAGAAATACTCATAGCCATAGGTGAGGACCCCGACAGAGAGGGTCTTGTTGAAACGCCCGACAGAGTTGCAAGAATGTACGAGGAGATTTTTTCGGGCCTTGAAGAAGACCCCGAGAAGCACCTCAAGATATTTACGGAGGAGGATAACGACGAAATGGTCGTTGTCCGTGATATTCCGCTTTATTCAATGTGCGAGCATCACCTTATTCCCTTTATCGGCAAGGCACATATTGCCTATATCCCCGGAGAGGGCAGAGTTATAGGGCTGTCAAAGCTGGCAAGAATTGTCAACTGCTTTGCCCGCCGCCCCCAGCTTCAGGAAAGGCTCACCTCGCAGGTTGCGGATTTTCTGTACGATAACCTCAAGCCGCAGGGCGTTGCCGTTGTAGTTGAGGCGGAGCACCTTTGTATGACTATGCGCGGTGCACGTGCTTCGGGCAGCCAGACACGCACCTCCGCTATGAGAGGAATTATGCGAAGCGACGCAAGGACAAGGGCAGAGGCTATGTCCCTGCTTTCCAAGTAAGAGGATACTATGGTTTTTGAAGCAAAAAAACGAACACTTGTAATGGCGGTTATCAACCTGACCCCCGATTCGTTTTATGAGGACAGCAGAGTTACCGCCAACAGAGCTGTTGAAGCCGCATTGAAGGCTGTTGAGGACGGTGCGGATATCCTCGACCTCGGTGCACAGTCCACCGCACCAAACAGCAGGGAAATCACCGCCGAAGAAGAGCTTTCAAGGCTGATTACACCGCTTAAAGAAATACGCAAGGCCGTAAGCGTGCCGATAAGCGTTGACACCTTTTATCCGCAGGTTGCTGGACAAGCCCTTGAAAACGGTGCAAATATCATCAACGACGTCAGCGGCAGGTCAGACCCCGAAATGGCTCGGCTTGCCGCAAAGCATAACGCAGGCTGGGTTGTAATGCACACGGGCAATCTCAAATCCTCGCAGGAGGGCAAATACGAAAACGGCGTTATAAACGACATAAACCTTTTCTTTGAAAAGGCAATTGAAACGGCCGAAAAGTCCGGGCTGAAAAAAGAAAGCATCTGCCTTGACCCCGGCATAGGCTTCGGCAAAAGCAGAGAGGACGACCTTGAAATCATTTCACGCTTTGCCGAATTCCAAAGGCACGGC
>JAFXCT010000019.1 GCA_017521365.1 Clostridia bacterium | reverse complement strand
TGAGTTGGCTATTTACAAATATTTCTTTGAAAATGAATCAAACCAAGCTGTTGTTGATGAACTTTTAAAATTTCAAAATTACGACGGCGGTTTCGGCAATGCTATTGAGCCTGATTTTTTCAACCCCAATTCAAGTCCTATCGCAACTAACGATGCCGTAATCACTCTTTGCCGTGTGAATGCACTTGACAGAGAATCCGACATTTTAAAAGGAATAGTCAGATATCTGGAATCCCACGATTCTTTTGATGAAGATAAAAAGCGTTGGCTGTTTGCGATTGAAAGTAACGAGGATTATCCGCACGCAATCTGGTGGGAGAAAAAGGGTGACGGTATCAGCGGCTTTAATCCGTCAATATCCTTGGCGGCATTTATGATTTGCTACGGCAATCGAACTTCTCTTTACGAAGAAATCGTTAAAGAGGGTTTTGAATATCTTGAAACAGCCGAAGAAATAAGCGGCGACTCATTGAAATGTTTTCTGCTTGCATATGAGCTTTTGAAAGCAAATAACATCAGTAATATAATAGATTTAGATTGCTTCAAAGATTTGTTGTATAAAGCGGTTGATAATTCCATATGCAAAGATATCTCAAAATACGGTGTTGAATATGTGCCTATGCCTTCCGACTTTTTCTCCGGCACATATTTGGCGTTTATCACTCCCGAAATCAAACCGTTGATTGCCGCAGAAAAAGACATTTTAGGTAAGCTTCAAACGGAAGACGGCGGCTTTGATATTACTTGGAAATGGTATACTCCGTATCCCGATGAATATGAACAGGCAAGAGCTTGGTGGCGACCTCGAATTACCATTGAAAAGCTTCTTTTTAATGAGGTGCAAATATGAAAACCGACATATTAAAACAAAATGAAAAAAGCTGGAACGCATTGGCTGAAGATTTCTTCGGTGTAACAGCTTTGCCCGTACTCGGCTGTTCAATTCCGACAGAGGATGAATTGCACCTTTTCCCCGACCTTAACGGTAAGGCTGTGTTTGAAATGGGTTGCGGAAGCGGTCACTCGCTCAAATGGTGTGCCGAACACGGTGCAAAGGAGCTTTTCGGTCTTGATATTTCCGAAGAACAGCTTAAAGCCGCAAAGAAATTGCTCGGCGAAAACGGATATTCCTGCACACTCTTTCATCAGCCTATGGAAGATAACACGGACATTCCGCTTGAATTTTTTGATGTTGTTTATTCAATTTACGCAATCGGTTGGACTACAGACCTTGAGAAAACAATAAAAAATGCAGCATCATATCTGAAACAAGGCGGCACATATATTTTCTCTTGGGACCATCCGCTTTTGCATTGTGTTGATTTGGAGAGCGTTGCTATTTCTGGCGGCAACAGAACGGTTGCAAAAGAAGAACGCATAATTTTCAGCGGCAACTATTTAGAAGAAGATTATTACACTTTTGAAAAATACGGCAATCTTTTAACGCTTCAAAACCGAAAGCTGTCAACGTACATAAACGCTCTGGCAGACGCAGGCTTTGCCGTTGAAAGAGTGGTTGAAGAAACAAGCGAAACCGTTCTCGAAAAATCAACAGACTTCAGTTCGGGTTATTATGCCGATTTTAAAGCAAAGCATTTTCCGTTGTCGATAGTTTTTAAGGCAAGAAAGCTGTGATTTTTTTATAAAATGAATTGCTTTGTCTGAAATACTGTGATAAAATATTGGTGGAAAATATTGGCGTTTTTTTAAGGATAGTTGTTATGATTAATAAGCTGTAAAAGGCTTTTAATAAAATCTAAAAAGGAGACAGAAGAAAATGAAAAAATTATTGTCAATCGTTCTTGCAACAGCAATGCTTATTTGCTCTTTATCCGTTGCAGCTTCGGCAAAGGTGTACGACTACGAAATTTCGCTTGGTCAGACACTGGAGGTTGCCGTAAGCCCCGTAACAGAAAGAACGGTAAAATTTGCTCCCGAGCACGATTCGGTATTTATTCTTGAAGCTGAATCCGAAGATTTGGATACATACTGCTGGCTTTTTGCTGCGGAAACAGACGAGGAGCTTCAAATATCGGATGATGAAAACGGAAGTGATTTCCGCCTTGAATATGAATTTGAAGCAGGAAAAACATATTATTTCTGCGTTGGTGTTTACGGCGATGAGGATGCTCCCGTCAGCAAATATAAAATAACGCTGCTGTGCGGTCACAGCTTTGACGGCGATACCTGTTCCGTTTGCGGCGAGGTTTGCGAACACGACACAGTTGGTTTCCTTGGCTTCTGTCTTTGCGGAGCAAATTATATCGGCAATGAGCTGGCAGTCGGCGCACAAGTGAAGTACGATAAATCCAAGACAGAAATGTGGTTCAGATTTGTTCCTGAGGAAACCGGTCTTTATCTTCTTGAATCCGCTTCGGCTGATGAATTGAGCGACCCCGATGCCGAACTTTATAATTCAGAAGGTGAATGGCTTTACGGAGATTATGACAGCGTAGGTATGGATTTTGCTCTTTATTATATCCTTGAAGCAGGCGAAACCTACTATTATAACGTTTATCCCTTTTACTACGAACTGGATACGGATATTAAATTCAGCCGTGTAACCCATACCACAGACGACGGTACTGTTCACACCGACCTTGTTCTTGAAGAAGAAACCTGGTCCAACTGTACCGAGCACGGCTATACAGAGGGTGTTTACTGCAACACCTGTGAAGAATTTATTTCGGGTCACGAGGAACTGGAGCTCGACGAAGCGTGGCACATTGACGAAGATTGGGATTATATCTGCGACCTTTGCGGAACAGATTACAGATGCAGGTGTATCTGCCACAGTGACAATTGGTTTTTGAACTTTATCTGGTCAATTGCCAACTACTTCTGTGCTATTTTCGGCATCAATCAGAAATGCGATTGCGGTGATTATCACTATTATACGGAGTTTTATTATTAATATAAAATTCGTATCGGTTGAGTTTTCCTTAACATAAATAACTTAATGGGTTATTGAAAAAACAAGCAAGGCATCTTATAATTAGTTTATAAGGTGCCTTGAATTTTTTTGAAAGGAAATTTTAAAAATGATAGATAACGAAGCTGTCGGCAGACAGATTACTCTGTTAAGAGCGGATAAAGGGCTGACGCAGGCTGAACTCGGCGAAAGGCTGGGCGTTTCGTTTCAGGCTGTCAGCAAGTGGGAGAGGGGAGAAGCGCTTCCCGATACGGGGCTGCTGCCCGACCTTGCAAACGTGCTTGAAACAACGGTTGACAACATCCTTTGCGGTAAGCACAGAGAGGTTGCCTTCAAGGGTAAATACAAGGTTTCCGATATGGTGGAAGGGCTTAATGCCTTGAAAACGGCAGGCGAAAAGCTGGGTAAGCACAACCTCATCTACCGCCATGCGGTAAACGGAATAAATACGGGAATGAACACCGATATCGAAGCCGCTTTCAGTGACGATTACGTGTTTGAAGCCTTCCTTGCCGAAGCGATTATTCAGAATCTCAAAGCAGGCTATTATATTGATATTTCCGATATTAAGCGCAATTTCAGCCACGAACATTTTTCACGCATAGTTATCGACTACGCGAAAAAATACAATATCTGTTAGCAGAATGCATTTGTCAAATTGTAGGGCAGGAGCTTGCTCCTGCCGTTTGTCTGCTGACTTGAAAAAAGCCTGAAATCCTTGCTGTAAGGGTTTCAGGCTTTTTAGTTTAGCTTTTAGATATCAAATTTATCAATATCGAATTTTGTGCAGGGGTAATTTGCTACGCCGTTTTCATCCGGGAAGGGGGAGAGGTTGTCGTTTTCGTAAGCCTTTCTGTCTTCCTCTTTTGAGAAATCGGGAATCTTGTATTCTGCGCCGTTGTGCAGGCTGCTTCGCCAGCCGAGGATAGCTACAGCACTCATTGCACAGGAGCGGTATGCATTGAAATAGGGCTGTCTGCCTTCGAGAATACAGCTTAAAAATTCGTGCGAAACAAAGTAGTCACCGCCCGAATGGCCGCACTGTCTTGCCTTGTCCTTGTCAAAGGGATAGCCGACGGTGGAAACCTTTTCCTTTTCTGCGTCCTCGGGAATTTCCCAATCGTTGTAAACGATGCGGATTTTGCCCTCGTCGCCTCTTACTGTTTCTGCGCTGCCCTTTGCGCAGGCGAAGCGGTACCAGTTGCCGTGGCCGCCGAATTTAGCCCAGCCCGTAATTCTTGCAACGGCACCTCTGCTCATTGTGCAGAGCATAATCGAAGCAACGTCCTTGATAGGCTCGCCCTCACGCTCCTGGCGCATACCGTCGGTGTAAATGCTTCTTGCGTTAACGGAAACGGGCACGTCGTTTGTAACTCTCATAAGCGGTGCAAACGAATGGCTAAGGTAGAAGCCCGAGGGCATAAGTGCACGCCAGTGTGTTGTAGTGGGTGTGTAGTGAACGTACTCCTCGTGGCTCATCGGGTGAACGTACTCACCCTCGCAGTAAAGTGCCTCGCCGAGAGTACCGCTCTGATAAATTTCGGTCAGCTTGCTTGTAACGGCAAAGTAAGCGTAGTTTTCGGCAAGCATATAAATTGCGCCGCTCTTTTCGCTTGCACGGCAGATTGCAACACATTCCGCCATAGTTACTGCGGGCATAGTTTCGCTGAGAACGTGAATGCCCTTTTCCAGAGCAATTACGGCGTATTTTGCGTGCTGGTGGAAGAAGTTTGTGAGAACGACTGCATCCATTCCGCTCTCTATAAACTCATCAAAGTCTTTATAAAACTTTGTTTCCTCACAGCAAAAAGGCTTGATGTTATCATAAGTTGATTCATCATAATCGCAGACTGCGCTGATATATGCCTTGTCGGTGAGAGTAAGACCCTGAGCAAGACCGCGACCTCTTCTTGCGCCGAAAACGCCTACCTTGAGTTTTTTATCCATAATGTTATCCTCCTTGGAAAACTTTAATTATATTAGTTTGTATACGGTGTTTGCCTGTGTTTCAAATTCAACTTTTCCGTTGCTCTTTTTATACGGGATTTCGCTGTTGTCACTTTCTCGTATTATCCGCTTTATTCCGCAATCCTCCACGGTGCAGCTTCTGCCGGCAAGGCTCTTTATTTTTGCCGTTGTTATCTGCCCGTTTTCAAGTGCAGCGGAAACGAGGAAAGTACCGTCTGCACGCAGGTTTTCAAACGAAGCATCTGATTTTCTGTTCCAGCAGGGGAACAGCCTGATTATGCCTTCAAAGCTTTGCATAAGCATTTCGTTTACCGTTACGGGCACCGTAGTCAGGTGCTCTATACCGCCGCCGTGGTGGCGGAAAAGTCCGTTAGGCAGAGCAAATTCCTTTATGTTCTGCTTTATTCCCTCCATCACAAAGTCGGGGTCAACGCCTATTCTTGCACCGGCAGGCAGGTATGAATTTGAGCCGTTGTCGTCAAGCCGTCTGTCGTTAATAAAATAGCTGTTCCGTGCAATTTCAAGCGTTTTTTCGTCCGAATTCAGACCTATCTGCGAAGCAGGGTATATGTGCTGAAGACCTACCGTGTTTTCGTCTCTCCAGCGTATGCCGAAGCGTGAATACCTGAAGCATTTTTTGCCGTTCTTGATAAAGGTCGGGAAATTGCTCAGGTTTTTGTTGATGTCCTCCCAAAGGGCGTATTTTTCCCCGTTCAGACTGAGCTCCCTTGCCATATCGTAAACAGCCTTGAACAGCATTTTTACAAGGCCGAGCGAGTTTATGGCGTTGACCGTGTGAATCTGCCCGATGTGTGTTATGTACCTGAACCTTTCACCTCGGTAGTAGGGGATTTCGTGTGCCGCATCATTCTTTATTATATATTTTCCGTTCTTTTTTACAAGGTAATCTTCCCAGAATTTTGCCGTGTTGAGCACAAAATCGTAGTAGTTTTCTTTGGCGTATTCCTTGTCGTAGGTTGAGTACCAATGCATTATCGGAATTACGCAGGCGTAGGCGGCGTTGCTTTTCTGTCCGAGGAAAAGTATGCCGTGCTCCTTGCAGTCTTTCTGTGAAAATACGTCGAGTGCCTTCGGGCCGAAGCTTACGGGGAAGGCATAGCCGCCGCAGCCGAAGAGCTTTGCAAATTTCTCTGCGTAAGCCTTCATCTCGTTTACGGGTGTCATATATCCGTCAAAAAGCTCCGGGTGGTTGGCGGAGAATATGCAGTAATACGGCGCCTCGTAGTTGTAATTCATATGGTAATCTCCCGCCCAGGGGAAGAAGTCGTCCGTTATGAAGTTGCCGAAAAGTCCGGGCGGAAAGCCTTTGTTGCCCATACAGCCGGCAAGGTGGTAAAGGCTTAAATTGTAGTGCTTTTCAATTTCCTTGTCCTCAAGCGTAACCCTTGAGGCGGCAAAGAACTTCTGCCATTTTTCTTCCGTAAGTGCCTTGTCGCTTTCATAGTCGCAGCTTTGTGCCGTTTGAACTGCCTTTTCGGCATACTCCTCGCTGTCGAAATTCGTAGCAACCGCAACGCAGTACCGTGCGGCTTTTTCATCTGTACCGATTTTATTAAGAGCAACCGCAACGGCGGAATCACGTTCAAGGTTTTTACCTTCAAACCTGCGTATATAACAGTCAGTACCGTTTTTATTAAATGAGGAATTTACCGAGCCGCAGGTGTCGGGAATTTCAATTTCAACACTTGGGGCTTTTTCGGACTTTATTTCAAAACAAATCCTGTTTTCGGGTGCAACGAAAAACTCCATACGGGCGTTTGCAAAGGTGCAATCAAGCAGACCCTTGTCAATGTACTGCTTTACGTTATACTGCGACAAATCAACGCCTTTAATACGTATGCTGCCTACGGTTTTGATGCCGCCGTCCTTGTGTGCGCCGGGTGTGAATTTCCAGAAATCACACTTTGAAACGTGAATGATAAGGTCGGCTTCGTCGTTGTCAAAAACTACGCCGAGGTCGCCGTTGCCGCACATTGCGCCTGCGGGGATTTTGTAAAGTACCTTGCCGTCAACGGTGTTGACGGGCTTGGCGGTTATTTCGTTAAAATAAGTGTTCATTTTACCACCGTTTTCTTTCATATACAGTAAACGTTCGTGTCCCATAACGAGATATGGGGGTGATGCCGCAGATATATTGCGTAGTCGGGGTTAATTGCGTGTATTTTGTTTACAAGCTCAAAAATATCCTCGCTTCTGTGGTAAGCCGCCATACAGATTTTCGGTTTCGCTTTAAGTGCGTTTTGAGCACCTTTGAGCATTTCGCTTTCCGCACCCTCTATGTCGATGTTGAGATATGTGAATTTGCCGTATTTTTCAAAAATACCGTCAACACATAAAGCATCAATTTTTTCTTTACCCGTTTTTGCGCTTGCGCCGCGGCCCTTGTTTCCGTCAAATTCCAAGGTGCAGTCGCACGACCATACGGCGCTGTTGAGCAGGGTGCAGTTTTCTGTGCTTTCGCAGTTGGCTTGCAGCTTTTTAAACGTTCTTTTGTCGGGCTCAAGCGCAACGATTTTGTCAAACGAGCCTGTGCTTTTCAAAAACTCCTCAACCGTATCGCCACGGTAGGCACCAAGGTCGAGAAAGCTCTCGTTTCCGCCAAGGTTAAGAAGCTCCAAAGCCTCGCTTTTCGGTGTTTCACATTCAAAGCAGCAGCTTAAGTCGCCCGTAATCTGGAAACGGATAATGCTTTCAAAAACCTTTTTGCTTTGCTCATCGCAAAGCCTTGAATAAGCCGTATTGATTGCCTCAAGGTTATTGTGCAGAAACACTTTGTTGAAAATGTTTTCGCCGTAAACGGGTACTGAGGGCATTACGACACGGTGCTTCTCACTCAGCTTTTTTATACTGTCAATCACTTCGGGCAGGGGACTTGCAAAGCAAAGCGCTACGTCGAATTTGCCGATTTCGTTCTCAAGCTGTGAAACGGATTTTACCGTAAAGCCGTGAAAAGTGCGGCTTCTCACAAAGCCGTCGCTTGCAATTACCGCCGAAACCTCAATTCCCAATCTCTCAAACTCATCAAACACACGGTCTGCGCCGTTGCCCGTGCCGTAAACCGCAACGGGCAGGGGAGTGGCTTTAAGAAACTCCCAGCTTGATTCGGTTTTCAATAATTCATTAAACATATCTTCCGTAATACCAACCTGTCACGCCGTCTTTTTTTACGATGTATCCTTTTGATGTTTCCTCAATCAGTAAAAGACTGTCGCCTTTGTTGACGGGCAATACATAATCCGTATAGTCGGCGCATTTGTTTTCGCCTCTTAAATAGCTGCTTGGAATATGCATCCTGTTGCCGCTTGATATGTGTTCGATAAAGGAGAATTCTTCGCCTTTATCTATAATCTGAATTTCGTTGTCAATCCACGAAATGTGTATGGAATTATCGCTTGCTTTTTGGTCTTCAAGTGCTTTGACATAAGAGGCATCTTCGTAACTCACATAAGTAATGTCATTTACGGAACAATTAATATCGGGGATAATAAGCAGATTTAACTGTCCGTCCTTTTTTACACCGCAGCCCCCGTCAATGGATATGATTTTTTTATCTTTGTTGATTATCGGGTTGAATTGCTGTATTCGGTTATTGTAAAGGCACACGGGCCAATGGCCGACAATAACGTATTTTTCAAAGCTGTGTTCTGTGTTTTCCATAAATGCATCAAACTTTGTCAGCTCAAAAATACCTTTATCAGCGTTGTCAGAAACACGTCTTTCTCTTAAACCGCCGTGAACGAAAACAAAGCTTTGCGTTTCTATGACTGTCGGAAGATTGACAAGAAAACCAAACTCTTTTTCAAAGTGAGTAATAACGGCCTGCTTTGCCGCCAAAACATCCTCTGCCGAATTGAGGGTATAGCCGCACTCATTAGCAAGCTCTTCGTAAAACGACGTGCCTGCCCATTCCCTTAAATTGAGAATGTATTTGTAAAAACCGTTGACGTTGTCCTCGCATAGTTCGTCGATTATTTTCAGGCGGTTGGCATCTACGTTTCCGATAAGGGGAATAACGTTACCTTTTTCGCAAAGCTTCATAATGTAGCGCAGGGCTTCAAGGTTTTCGTTGCCTTTTTCTACAATATCACCAACAACGAACAGTATATCATTCTCGCTGAATTCCGCTTTTTTTAGAAGCTTTTTGAAATAGGATAAATTGCCGTGAATATCGCTCGTGACAAGAATTCTTTTTCCGGCTTCAACCGTTATATGTTCAATTTTTGTCGTCAGATTAAGCATCGGTTATAAATCCTTCGCTGCATAATTTGCTTATTATACTATATCAAAAACATTCGGCAGTTTCAATGGTTATTTTAAAAATAAAAAGTGTCTTCGCCACAGAGGACGAAGACACGTACGTTAACCTGATATTCAGTTGAGAACGATTTTGTAGTCAACCGAGCCGTAACCCGTTTTTACCGTTGCGCCAATCGGAACTTTTTTAGCGTCAACACGAAGGTTTGAAAGGTTTACAACAACCCTGTATGACCATTCACCGCTTTCAATCATACCGTTTTCGTTGATTTTAACCTTGAGCTTGGGGTTGGCATAACGCAGTGTGATGTCGGATTCCTCGAAGCCTATATCAAACTGCGGAAGCTCCTGTTCAACAACGGAGATGTCGCCTACAACCGTAATAGCGTGACCAACCGTACCCGAATAAGCATCGCCGTGAATACCGTCCGTCTGCTCCTTCATCGTCATTTCAATAACGGTGTATTGGCCGCTCTTGTAAGCCCTAATGCTTTTTGCATCTGATACGGTGAGGTTTTCAAAACCGCCCGTAATGCCTTCAACTTCCTTGGAATTCTTTTCGAGTGCCTTTACAAGAAACGGTGTTATCATATCAACAAGCTTGCCAAGCCAGCCGTCACCGTCGTTTACAACAAGCTCTCTCATCGTCATCGTCTGTACGGACGTAACGTGAGGGTGCGTTTTTCTTGCGGCAGCCTTGTAAACTGACACAATCTGCTCGTCCGTCCAGTTTGCAGGGTCGGCGTCAAGCACGGTTGCTTCTTCTGTTGAGCTTTCTTCTTCGTTAAGCTCGGTGGTTTCGGCTTCGCCTTCTGTTGTCGCTTCGGTTTCCGAGGGTGCCGTGCTGTCTGTGCCTACGGTGTCGGTAAGCTCCTCGTTGACTTGTACCTGTTCGGTTGTCTGTTCCTCGGGGCTCTTTTCGCCGCCGCAGGCTGCAAGCGTGAAAATCATAACAGCCGCCAACAGCAGACTAAAAAACTTTTTCATAATTATTTACTCCTTAAAGCGTGTATTTTTGCTTGTATTTTCCGTTAAAGATTTATACCGAAATACTCTATGTATTCTATCACAATCCGATGAAATTTTCAATACGGATAAGGTAACGTTTTTATTTTTTAGTTGTAATTGCCTTACCGTTATGTTATTCTAAAGAAAAAACAGGAAGGCGTTACTATGGTCTTTGCTAATGATTTTGTCTGCGGTAACGATAACGACACCCTTGCACGTGCGGTTGAAAACCGAGGTGCAGACGGCGTTGTGGTAATTCAGCCACGTCGCAGTGAGCTTGAGCCGGAGCGTGATTATTGGCTGTTGGACAGGGCGGTTCTCCTGCCTGCCAATACGACTGTTGTTTTGCAGAACTGTACTGTAAACCTGCCCGACAGTATGAGGAACATAATGATTTCCAACGTGTCCTCGGGAGGTCTGCACGCCGTGAATATCGCAGGCTACCTGACCGATTCCGTAATCAGCAACGTTATTTACAGGGGACTGTCGCCCGACGGTATCAAATACGGCCGTCCCGGCTGTGCCAAAAACGTAAGCGTGGCTAATTATGTCCACGGTTGCTATCAGGGACGGAATTGACGTAAGCCGTTTAACCGTGTAAAAGCTTTTGCAAGGCAAAATTATTTATAGGAGGTATTACCGTGAACTCTGTTAAATCGTTTTTTTACTCATTTAATCCGCGCTATATGATGCCGTTTTTTACGGCTTTGAGTGTGGTGCTGACCTCTGTTTTTTCTATCTTTATTCCTGCCGAGCCTGAGGGGCATATTTTTACGCCGCCCGCTGAAAAGGAAGCAATAACGCAGGGCCTGGAAATAACCGATGAATACGTTATCGTTGTTTCCGATACGGCAAGCGAAGCGGAAATTACCGCCGCCAATCTGCTCAAAAGCACCTTTGAGGAAATAAACGGAACGAAAATCGATATTATCACCGACACCGCAGATAAAACCGAAAAGGAAATTGCGCTCGGCAAAACCGACAGAGAGTACGACGACACGGTTGATTATGCCTCTCTGGGTGACGAGGGTGTCTGCATTAAAACCGTGGACGATGACCTTGTCATTACGGGCGGAGAAAAGCGTGGAACGCTTTATTCAGCCTACACCTTCCTTGAAGAATACTTCGGCTACCGCAGATTTACGCCGGACCTAACCGTTATTCCCGAGGCTGAAAAGCTGCTTGTTCCTGCCGAAATTGATTACACCTACGTTCCGCCCTTTATGTTCAGGCAGACCGACTGGTACCCCGGAAACAACAAGGAATACAAGGTGGCAAACCGACTCAACGACGGCACTATGCCCGAAGCTGCAGGCGGCGGTGTTGAATACGCAGGGCCGTTCTGCCATACGTTTTCCAGCCTTGTGCCCACCTCACTTATCGAAACCGAGCCGGAGCTTTTTGCGCTCGGCGTTCAGACAGGTGAAAGAACAACGGACCAGCTTTGCCTGACCAACCCGAAAACGCTTGAAATTGCAAAGGCCACCGTTCGCGATTGGCTGGCGGCTAACCCCGATGCGGCCTTTGTTTCCGTAACACAGAACGATAATTCCAACTACTGCGTGTGTGAGGAGTGTGCAAGAATTGATGCCGAGGAGGGCAGCCATTCCGGCACGATGATTCGTTTCGTCAATGCAATTGCGGATGATATAAGAGAGGATTATCCCAACGTGCTTGTTGATACCTTTGCATACACCGACGGCTATACAAGACAGGCTCCGAAAATCACCGTTCCGAGAGATAACGTCGTTATACGACTTTGCTCGATTGAGTGCAAGTTTTCTGCCCCTATGGACAGCGGATACTCCGAAGACAACGAGGAGTTTTTGCAGGACCTTAAGGACTGGTCGGCAATAAGCGACCACCTTTTCGTCTGGGACTACACAACCGATTACAACAGTTTGCTCAGCCCCTTCGGAAACTTCGGTGCAATCCAGCGCAATCTTCAGATTTTTGCGGAAAACGATGTTATAGGCGTATTTGAAGAGGGTGCAAGCGGTACAGCCGCCGACGGTGAATTTGCGGCGCTTCGCTGCTATATGCTTTCACGGCTTATGTGGGACCCCTATCAGGACGTCGATAAGCTGATGTACGATTTCTGCGAAGCCTATTACGGCGCAGGCTATCAGAATATAATAGACTTTATTAACGGTATTGATGAAAACAACGGCTTCGGCTTCAACATAATTCAGTACTGGCTTATCTTCCCCGAGCACGTCGATATGGAATACGGTATGGGCTGCTTTGACAAATACTACTCAATGAACGTTCTTAATATCGACAACGAAACGCTCAAGGAGTATGACGAGCTGTGGGAAAACGCAATTGCCCAGGCACAGACCGAGTGGCAGAAGGAAAACGTAAGGCGTTCACAGATTTGCTGGCGGTACTGGAAAGCAAACTTCAAGCGTGGCGAATTTTCCGCCCTTAACGAGTCAAAGCGAATTGCCGAAAACGAAAAGTTTTATAACGATTTGCTGCATTTCAACATTTCATCGCTTATGATTGCCAACGCAAGACATACGGGCCGACTCACCGATACCCCCGATTTCAAAACCGTGCCTGCTGAATGGGTTAAGGCAAAATAAAGCAAACTGCAAAAAAGGAGTTATAATATGGCGATTTTAAGATTTCTACTTTCATTCCTTGTCACTTTAGGCATTCTTTCCTCACCAGGAGCAAGCTTCACACCGCTTGAGGACAGAGAGTTTACCGACGGCGAAATCAACGTTATTGACAGCGATAACGAATACATCAAAATGGAAATTGCAGATGTCGGCTCTGACATCTTTAACCCCGATGCGGAAAAAGGCGGCTACCGCTACGGACCTACTCTTTTCGTCAATGCGGACGGCAGTATTGATGCGTTTTTTGCCTGTCCCGGCAGAGGCGGTCAGTGGGACTGGATAAGCTACAGACATTCACCCGACGGCGGTAAAACCTGGACGGATGAAAAATCCGTTCTTCAGCCGACTCCCGATTCACCCGATTTTTATTCGTGCTGTGACCCCGGCGTCGTAAAGTTCGGTGAATACTATTATATCGGCTACACCTCAACGGTTAATGTCAACGGAACCGATAACAACGTTTTTGTTGCAAGAAGCAAGAATATTGACGGCCCGTATGAAAAGTGGAACGGCAACGGCTGGGGCGGAAGACCCGAAGCAATAATTGACTTTACGGGTAATCCCGACAGATTCGGTGCAGGTGAGCCGAGTTTTGTCGTTCTTGGCGATACGCTGTATTTCTACTATACGTGGCTTGATGATAACGGCAGAGAAACCCGTGTTTCCGTTGCCGATGCAACGGACGAAAACTGGCCTGCAACCCTTGAATACAAGGGCGTTGCAATTACTGCGCCCGACTCAAGCTGTGACTCGGCAGACGTTAAATACGTCGATGATTACGGCAAGTTTATTGCCGTTGCAACGAATCAGCGCTTTACAGCCGACAGCTTTGTGGACGTTTTTGTTTCCGACGACGGCATCACCTTCGAGCGTTCCTACGCAATGAAAACCGATACTGCTATCTGTTGCCACAACTGCGGCATTTCGGGCAGACCCAACGGTCATATCAGACTTTCCGACGGCGTGTATTTTGCTTACGCCTACGGCGACGTGTGGGCAAACTGGCCGACAAGACTCAGCAAGGTTGAGCTTTCGCTTATTGCAGCCCCCGATTTGTCCGATATCGAAAACGAAAACCTCAACGTTCCCGTAACGTATGCCGAGGAGGATTTATACGCCAATTATATCGGCATCGTCTGCAAGCCTGCTCACTATGCCAAGAGTGTCGGCGACGGTGCATTTTTCCCCGAAATCCTGCTTATAGAGGACTCAATGGACACCGTAAGACTTCTTTCGGGTGTTACCTTTGAGGACTATGATGAAAGCGTCGTTAAATTCGTCGGCACGCTGGCTGTTCCGCAGGGCGTGGGCGAAACCTACGTTACGGTTAAATACAGGGATATGCAGACACAGATGTTTGTTGAAATTCAATGATTAACCGACAATAAAAAAGCAAAGGACAGATAAAACTCTGTCCTTTTTTGTGCGTTGTATGAAGTTGATAAGGCTGTTTTGAACTGAAAACCGTCAGAGCAGCGTATATGTGCCGTGCCTGAGAATGCCTGCAAGTACGGCTTCGCAGGTGATTCTTTCCTCTGTTTCAATGCCGCCTATACAGCACGAGGCTACGCCGTGAGCATCTGCACCCGAGGTGAGTATCAGCTCAGGATGAGCTGCGGCAAATTCCCGTGCCGAAGCGTTATCCTCGGCTGTATTGCCGGAATTGAAAAACTCTATTCCGTCAATGCAGTCGAGCGGCAGGGGACCGGGGTTGGGGATTGAACCCCTGCGCCTGAAGGGGTGGGCTTGTATGCACAATACTCCCGATTCTCCCAGAACGTCGTGCCACAGTTTACAGTCGTTGTTTTCAAGCTCGGGGTGAGCGAGAAGAATTTCGGGCGTTATGCCGTAGCAAAGCACCTCAAGCCCTTTGCTGACCTCTTCCTCAACGCCGAACAGCACGTCAATGCCGAGCTTGTCACCGACATTCTTCATTCGGTAATAGTCCTCGCAGTATTCTTCAACAAAAGCCTGCCAGGAAATAAAGCTTTCAATGCCTGTGTTGCCGTGCAAAAAATGGTTGGTGAGTACACAGCCGGTGTATCCGCCCTCAAGTATAGCCTGTGCAAAATCTTCGGGAGCAGTTTTGCTGCAATGGCTCGCAGGAGAGGAATGTGTGTGCAACTGATATCTGTACATATTTTTACCTTCTTGCTTTTCAGGATTTAATTGCTTTTAGCATATCAAATTTTAAAAGCTATGTCAAAGTATCGGGCGAAGTACACTTGGTTGAAAATTCAGACGGCCTGACCTTGGCAGATAGCCGAGGTCAAGCCGTTTTCATCTTCAATATCTGACAGGTTTATTATCAAGCTTTTGTGAGCAGTTGTTTCAGATAAGACTATTGTTGTTAAGGTATACAAGACCTGCCGCTTTAAGGGCAACGTTAGCTTCTTCCCTGGATATAACAACCTCTTTAACCTTACCGAAAATGGTGAAGGAGATTTTAACAAAGCCTGCGTCAACAGCAACATCAAGAGCACCTTCGTCGGGGATTTCTGCACCCTCGAGACCGACGGCAACTGCAAGTGACTTTGCAACGAGAACGTTGGTTACATACGCATCTGCGTCGTACTCGCCGACGATTACGTTATTGTCGTGGCAAGCCTGAATGACTGCATAATATTCGTCGTCCGCAGCAATGTCGTAGTTATCGTTGTCGTTAAGGTCGTATGCAAGGTCAAACTCTTTGGCGACAAGTGCGTACCACTCTGCCTGTGTGTATAAATAGGCAGGCTGTGAAGACAGAATCTTTGTGTTGATATATACAAGACCTGCTGCTTTAAGTGCTGCGTTAGCCTCTGCCTTGGGCAAAACAATCTCTTCAACCTTACCGTTAATGTTCAGAGAAGCGTTGACAAAGCCGGCGTTAACAGCAACGTTTACGGCAAGCTCGTCGGAAAGTCCGGGAGCCTTGAGACCTACGGCAAAGATAAGTGATTTTGCAACAAGTATATTGGTTATCTGTGCATCTGCAACGTACTCGTCAATAATTACGTTGTTATCGTGGCAAGCCTGAACAGATTCAAAATACTTGTTGTTTGCAGCGATATCATAATTGTCTTCGTCCTCAAGGTCGTATGTAAGGTCAAACTCTTTGGCAACAAGTGCGTACCACTCTGCCTGTGTGTATGACTGTATTCTGTTAAGGTATGCAACACTTGCTGCTTCAAGGGCTGCATCAGCCTCCGCCTTTGTGATTACAACTTCCTTAACCTTACCGAAAAGGTTGACGGAAACCTTAACAAAGCCTGCATCGACGGCAACGTCAAGAGCAGCTTCGTCGGGGCGTTCTGCACCGTCGAGACCGACGGCAACAGCAAGTGACTTTGCAACGAGAACGTTGGTTATATACGCATCTGCATCGTACTCGCCGACAATTACGTTATTGTCGTGGCAAGCCTGAATAGCTGCGAAATATTCATCGTCCTCAGCGATGTCGTAGTTGTCATTGTCCTCAAGGCTGTATGCAAGGTCGAACTCCTCAGCAACAAGTGCATACCACTCTGCCTGTGTGTATGCATCAACAGACTGAGCAGGCGGTGCAGCGCCGAAAATTGATAAAACGAATGACATAATGATTGAGAAAAACTTCATTTTGAAATACTCCTTTCTTGATTTACGCTTTCTTGTCAAAGGTTACCGGGCAAGCTCGTCCCTCTGAATCCGGCAACCATATTATACCAATGACAAAAGTGTTAATCAATAAATCAGTGTAACAACAAGGTTAAATTGTGAATTTTTTGTAAACACAACGTAACAACAGGAAAAATCAGGGGAAAGTTCCGTGATTGGTGTAAAATGAAGCGGTTTTTTACTTGCCACAAATGAGGATTTCGGAAAAATAAATGTTTGTGTTTGACGCAGACTTTAGTTAAGTATCAGCTCACGCAGAAAGTGAAATAAAATAAATTCCTCATACGCCGCAGCGTATTTCATAGCGTCAGCTATTTCATATGCCGATAGGCATATTTCACAAATCCCGTCTGGGATTTATTTCATTGAAAAAAGCACTAAAGCACTTCCGAAGAAGTGCTTTTTTCGTGGCTGGGATGGCTGGATTTGAACCAGCGGATGCGGGAGTCAAAGTCCCGTGCCTTACCCCTTGGCTACACCCCAATATT
>JAFXCT010000018.1 GCA_017521365.1 Clostridia bacterium | reverse complement strand
ATAAGCGGACTGGGCAGCTGCGGCAGCAGGGACTTATCACCCCTGCGCTGAGGAAAGTCCGGGCTTCACAGAGCAGGATAACGGCTAACGGCCGCCGAGGGTGACCTTAGGGAAAGTGCAACAGAGATATACCGCCTGCCTTTTGGCAGGTAAGGGTGGAAAGGCGAGGTAAGAGCTCACCGGCGTGCAGGAGACTGCACGGCCCTGCAAACCCTATCCGAAGCAACATCGAGCGGAGTGGCTTGCTCGGCCCATACTCCAACGGATGGCGTGAGCCCTGCGGCAACGCAGAGCCAAGAAAGATAGTTGCCTTAAACGACAGAACCCGGCTTACAGGTCCGCTTGTGTTTTTAAAAATATCTGTTATCTCATAGTTATTATCTTTTATCTCTTATCTCTCGTTGCTTTTAAGATGTTGCTTAGATAAAAGATAACAAATAATAATTAATAGATAATAGTTTTTGTGGGAGGGAGAGCGAATGGAAGACATATACATCGGCGGCAAAAAGCCTATGGATGAAAACTCAACAGCCGAGGATGTTTATATAACGCCCCGCCTCAAACGGCAGAGCGTATACATTCCGCCCGAGGAGCCCTTTTATCCGGAAGAAGAGCCCGAAAACGAGCCCGAACCGGAAAAGCCGAAGAAAAAGAAAAAATCAAAATTTTTGCGCAGGGTAAAAGCGATAATTCTCGTTGCCGTCGTGCTTTTCGGCCTGCTTACGGGTATGGTTTACCACACCTTCAGCAGCGTTAATTACAACGAAACGGGTCACGGCGAAAATGTTTTCCTCGATGAGGACAAGCTTATGCAGAGCGTGTCCGTCAAAAACGTTCTTCTCATCGGTGTGGACAGGCGCAACCCCGACGAATCCTCTCGCTCGGACACTATGCTGCTCGTATCTCTCAATACAAAAACGGGCAAAATAAAGCTGACCTCCTTTATGCGTGACACCTACGTGTACATCCCCGAGCGGCAGAAGAATGCAAAGCTCAACGCCGCCTGCACATGGGGCGGTGCGCAGATGGTTATGGATACGATAGAATACAATTTCAACATAAAAATCGACCACTATATGCTCGTTGATTTTACAATGTTTGAGGATATTATAAACGGGCTTGACGGTGTTGACGTTGAAATAACCGAAAAAGAAGCTAAATATATGCGTGATAAGGTTCACCTGAAAAACGTTCAGGCAGGCGAGAGCGTTCACCTCAACGGCAAAGAAGCGCTGTGGTACTGCCGTATCAGAGCACTTGATTCGGACTTTATGCGTACCAAACGTCAGCGCAAGGTTATGACCGCACTTATCGAAAAGGTCAAAAAGACGAATCCCTTTGAGCTTTACGAGCTTATGGGTGAAATAGTCAGCCTTATCGAAACGGATATGTCGCCCGCAACGCTTACCTCGCTTGCGGTAAACGGTCTGCTGCGCTACCTGCACTACGATATTGAGCAGGGCAGCGTGCCTGCCGAGGGCACGTGGCAGAGCAAAAAGATTTCGGGCCAGTCCGTGCTGAGCGTTGACCTTGGCGAAAACAGAGAATATCTTGAAGAATTTATTTATGAATAGGGTGGTTTTAAAATGAAACAGTTTATGGGTAAGGATTTCCTGCTTGACAACGAGGCGGCAGTTGAGCTTTTTGAGTATGCAAACGAAATGCCGATTTTTGACTGGCATTGCCACCTTTCGCCCAAAGAAATTTACGAGAACAAACAGCCGTCGGACATTGCCTGGCTTATGCTTGGCGGTGACCACTACAAGTGGCGTGCAATGCGCTCCTTCGGCATTGACGAAAAATACATCACGGGCGACGCAAGCTGGCACGACAAATTCGTTGCCTTTGCAACAATGCTCGCCTACGCCCCCGGCAATCCGCTTTACCATTGGACTCACCTTGAGCTTCAGCGCTATTTCGGCATTGACACTCCTTTAAGCGCAAAGACCGCCGAGGAAATCTGGGAAAAGGCAAACGCAAAGATTAAGGCAGGCGGCTTCACACCCCGTGAGCTTATTGAAAAATCCAACGTTACCTGCGTTTTCACAACCGACGACCCTGCGGATTCGCTTGAATACCACGTGCTTCTTGCGCAGGATGAAACCTTTAAAACAAAGGTTATTCCCGCTTTCCGTCCCGACAAGGCTCTCGGCATTGAGCTTCCCTCCTTTATCCCGTGGCTCGCTTCTCTTGAAGAGCGTGTGGGCAGAAAAATTGAAAGCTACGCCGCACTTGAGGAGGCTCTGCTCGAAAGAATAGAAGCCTTTGCACAAATGGGCTGTAAGGGCAGCGACCACGCCTTCACCTATGTGCCCTATGCGGAAGCTACCGCAGACGAGCTTGAAGCAATATTCCAAAAGGGCAGAAAGGGCGGCGAATTCTCCGTTCACGAGCTCGATGCTTACCGCACGGCTCTTCTTCGCACAATGGCGAAGGAATACGCACGCCGTGGCTGGGCTATGGAGCTTCATATGGGCCCGATGAGAAACAACAACACCCTTATGTTCAACAAGCTCGGCCCCGACACGGGCTTTGACTCGATAGACGACAAGGAAATTGCACAGCCGCTTTCACGCTTCCTTGACAGCCTTGCAAAGGAAGAGCTTCTTCCCAAGACGATACTGTTCACGCTCAATCCCAAGGACAACTACGTGCTCGGCACGATGCTCGGCAACTTCCAGAATTCCGATGCACCGGGCAAAATTCAGTTCGGCAGCGGCTGGTGGTTCAACGACAACCTTGACGGTATGCGTGAGCAGATGAAGGCACTCGGCAACCTTTCCGTGCTGGGCAAATTCGTCGGTATGGTTACGGATTCCCGTTCCTTCCTTTCTTACCCCAGGCACGAGTATTTCCGCCGCATTCTCTGCGGTCTGCTCGGCGATATGGTTGACAAGGGACTTTACCCCAACGATATGGAAACTCTTAAACAACTCGTGCAGGATGTTTCCTACAACAACGCTGTAAAATACTTTGGAATAGAGGGTATCTGAGTATGCAGATGAGAAAATTTAAAGGTATAGATGTTGAGGTTTTTCCGCTTGGCTTCGGCTGTATGCGCTTCCCCACAAAGGGCAAGGACAATAAAATCGACCGTGAAAAATCCACGCAGATGATTCGTCACGCAATTGACGAGGGCGTGAATTACATCGACACGGCTTATTACTATCACGACGGTGAGAGCGAGGAATTCGTCGGCGAAGCACTCGGCGACGGCTACAGGGAAAAGGTTTACCTTGCAACAAAGTGTCCCGTTTATGATTTAACTGATGAAATAACCTTTGAAATGCGTCTTGACACCCAGCTTGAAAGGCTGAAAACAGACCGTATAGATTTTTACCTTATTCACACTCTCAACAAGGATTTGTGGAACAACAAGGTGCTCAAATACAACGTGCTTGACAGTATGGTAAAGGCACGTGAGGCGGGCAAAATCAAGCACCTCGGCTTCTCCTTCCACGATGATGTTGACCTATTCAAGGAAATCGTTGATGCCTTTGACTGGGATTTCTGCCAGATTCAGTATAACTACGTTGACACCAAGCATCAGGCGGGAACCGAGGGTATGGAATATGCTTATGCCAAGGGTATGAGCGTAATCGTTATGGAGCCCTTGAGAGGAGGCAGACTTGTACAGGGTATCCCTGCAAGGGTCAAGGATGCGCTGCCCAAGTCCAAGAGCAAGGTTGAAACAGCGCTCGACTTTATCTGGGACAGGGAAGAGGTTGCCCTTCTTCTCAGCGGTATGAGTACACCCAAGCAGGTAGAGGATAACCTGCGCTATGCAAAGCGCAGCAGCGTGAATATGCTCACCCCCTATGAGAGAAACTGCCTTAAAAAGGCTGACGAGATTTACCATTCTGCGCCGCTTGTCGGCTGTACGGGCTGCGGCTACTGTATGCCCTGCCCGTTTGGCGTGGATATTCCCGGCTGCTTTGCAGCGTATAACGCCTCTGTCCACAAGGGCAAAAGAACGGCAAAGGAAATGTACGAAGCCCTCAGCGGCAAAGCAGACCTCTGCCGTGCCTGCGGAAAGTGCAAATCCGCTTGCCCCCAGAGCATAAACATCCCCGAGGAACTTGCAAAGATTAAAGAATGCTTTGCAGAATAAATTTTTCGGAGGATTTGTATGGCTAACGATACAGTATGGATAATTGTCCCAGTTTATAACGCACAGAAAACGCTGAAAAAGTGTGTAAAGTCTATACAGAAGCAGACCTATAAAAACTGGAAGCTGATTCTTGTTGATGATGGCTCAAAGGACAAAAGCGGCGAAATGTGCGATAAGTTTGCTCAGAAAGGCGATAGGATAATCGTTGTACATCAACAGAATGCAGGACCGGCAGTTGCTAGAAAAACGGGAGTTGCACAAATACCGGATGAGGGTTATTGTGCTTTCGTTGATAGCGATGATTGGATACCCCAAAATGCACTTGAGTTAATGATGAATGAAGTTAAAAAGACAATGTTGATATGGTTTGCGGTAAAATGTCTCAGGTCTACAAGAACGTAAAGTTACCCGGAGCAATGACATTCAGATGCTTTTCAAACCCTGGGGTGTATACCAAGAATGAAATGATGTCGGAGCTGTACGGTGCGTGTTTGGGCTATGGGTCTGATTTTCCCGTAAGTTTATGTGGGAAGGTGTTCAGGATATCGAAAATCAAGCCAGTAATTCTTGATGCTTGTTCTACACCGAAAAAGTTTGCAGAGGATCTTGATGTTACTCTGCGAACAATGCCGAATTTTAATCTTTGTAGCATAATAAACGATGAGGTCTATTTGTACCGTAAAGGCGGGGGAACAAGTGGTTTTATGCCGGAATATTTGACGGATAGCGTTTTTTTATACAGTCGAAAAAAGATTATCTTGCTTTGTACGAGGGGAAATTAGATGCTAGAGGGGCGATAGCTTCCGAATTGCTTACTAATTTGTTGACATATCTTACGGTTTGCAAACGTTTTGAAAAATATTCAACCGGAAGCTTAAGCAACGAAGTGGAATATGTTTGTAACATATCAGAAGTGAAAGAGGCATTGATGCAAAAAGGCGCAGAAAATCTGAAATGGTCTTATCCTGGTGCGTTTGAATGTATGAAGGGGAATGACTTTTCGGGCTTGGAAAGAATTGTTGTCGATTATGTTGAAATGTTATCAAACCGAAGCGTTATAACAAAAATAATCGGAGTTCTGAAATCTGCTCTGAGGAGATGAATGGTTTGAAAATTGCATATTTATTGATGGATGTTTGTCAGGTTGGCGGTATCGAACGAGTTGTTTGTGGAATGGCGTCTGCACTAGCTGAAAAGCATGGATATGATGTAAGTATATATTCGATGTATACGAAGGAAGAAAGCAAACCTTATTTTGACTTTTCTCCTAAGGTGAATATCGTTCATCTTGGTGCAGATTGGCGTGACTATGTGGGTATGAAATCAATCGGCTTTGTATATCGTATTGTCAGGATGATTGATGCAGATATATTGATTACATCGCATAACTATATAAGCATCTTCGCTGTATTGAGCAAAGGGTTTTCAAAAAAGAAAATTATTATTACAGAACATCAGGCTTATGATTATTATTCAAAAAAAGCTATTCTGTTAAATTCGATTTTTTATCGATTTGCAAAAAAAGTAGTACTACTTTCAGATTACAATAAGGCGTATTATGAAAGTAAGGGGTTCAGAAAGTGTGAAGTGATACCTAATTCAATAGAGTTAGGTAATGAGAGCTTTTCTGTACTCGAAAATAAAACAATTATAACAGCAGGCAGAGCTGAAGAAGTTAAAGGCTTTGATATGCTGATAGATGCGTTTGCAATTGTTAATAAAAGATTTCCTGATTGGAAACTGAAAATTTTAGGCGACGGAACTTGCCTGCCGCAGTTAAAAAAGCAGGCTGAAAACCTTGGAATCGGAAAAGCGGTTGAATTTACCGGTTTTGTGAAAAATCCTGAAGAGCATTTTACTCAAGCGTCTGTTTTTGTTATGTCTTCACGGTCTGAAGGCTTTCCAATGGTTTTGCTAGAAGCTATGCGAAGTGGACTTCCTTGCTGTGCTTTTGATATACCTGCTGCAAAAAATCTGTTAAATAATGAAAGCGGTTTGTTGATTCCAAGTAATGATGTTGAAAAACTTGCGGAAGGGCTTATATCATTAGTACAGTCCAAAGAGCTTCGATGCTTTTATGCTGAAAAATCAAAAAAGCGAGTTCAGGATTTTTCGGTTGAAAGTGTTAGCGGACAGTGGCACAACTTGTTTAATGAGTTGAATGGTAAGAAATGCAAATGAACAATTTGGAGATTGGAATAACGATGGATACAATTTGGATTATCGTTCCTGTATATAATGTTGAAAAGTATTTGGGCAAATGCGTTAAGTCTGTGCAAAGACAAACATATAAAAACTGGAAAATGGTGCTGGTTGATGACGGCTCGACAGACAACAGCGGTAAATTATGTGATGATTTTGCAGTTAGGGATGATAGGATAAAAGTAATTCACACAAAAAACTGCGGTTTGCCGGGAGCAAGAAGAAACGGTCTGCGCACGGTTCCGGATAACGGATACTGCTTCTTTTGCGATAGTGATGATGAACTGCCGGATAACGCTTTGGAAGTTTTATGTGACAAGGCAGAAGAAACAAACGCAGATTTTGTAAGCGGATGTATGGTGAGAACTTTTAGAGGTATAAAACTGCCTTTAAATCAAACGGGACAAATACCGCCTGAGAAGAAAATTTATGCCGGAGAAGAAATTTTAAATGATTTATATATAGGCTGCTTTGGCGTGAATGCTTTTTTGCCTAATCTTTGTGCCAAGCTTTTCAAAGCGGATAAGCTAAAAAAAGTTATGTTAGATGATAGCAGAATTCCAAAATATTTTGCAGAAGATCTGGATGTTACGCTAAGGCTTATGCCTATGCTTGACAAGGTGGCTTTTGTTCCAGATACGGTTTATAATTACCGTGTAGGTGGTGGCACATCTAAGTTTATGTCAACTTTTCTTGAAGATAATTTGTTTATGTACAACCGCAAAAAAGAATATATGCATTATTACACAGGGAAGCTTGATGCTCACAGGCTGATTGCTATTGAACTGAAAAACATAGCTATGAGTTATTTTGCAATGTGCAATAAATTCAATAAATTCCCTTTGGGCGGTGACCTGAAAAAGGAAATCGAGGCTGTTTGTGATTTGCCTGAAATACAGGAAGCGGCAACACTTATCGAAGGCGATACGTCCGGATTTGTCGGTTCGGCAGAGGCTCTTATAAGTATGGATGCCCAGAGAATAGTTGCTGTTGTATGTGCTCAGCAAGAAAATGACAAGGGAATTAAAGCAATTGCAAAAAAGATTATTGCAAGACTGTAATTTTGTGAATTGATATATAATTCCACCAAATTAAGCCGGTTTAATTGTCTTAATTTTGCCACTCATGTGCTTGACACGGGTGGCAAAATTTGATATAATCCCATATTGCTGTAATGAATTTACGGCAATCCTTGCTTCGGAACAGACGTATCCGGGGCCAAAGACCATAAGGAGGTGCAAATCAATGAACAACTACGAGATCATGTTGGTATTCTCCCTTGCAAAGGGTGAGGAGGCTGCAAACGCACTCACAGAGAAGTTCCAGGGTATGATCGAGAAGAACGGCACTGT
>JAFXCT010000130.1 GCA_017521365.1 Clostridia bacterium | reverse complement strand
TGCGATGAACTTCTTTCAAAAATCAATGATACCGCAAATGAAATCGAAAGAATTGATGAAGCTGTAAACGGCTACGATAAGAAAACAGTAACATCAGCTGATGTTCCCGAACTCGGCAAGCTCATCGAGGATATAAAGGCTATCACAGACGGCGATAATCTTACCGAAGATGAAAGAGCGGCTCTTGAAGAAGCAGACAAGGCAATAGACGAGCTCGTTGAAAAGCTCGCAGAGGTTGCAGAGGAAATCAAGAAGGCTGATGAAGCCGTTAAGTCCTATGACGAAGATACAGTCAAGTCCTCCGACAGCGAGGACCTTGCACAGCTCAAAGAGGATATTCAGTCACTTATCGACAGCGGTAACACAACCGAAAACGAAAAGACCGCACTCGGTGAAATGATTGAAAAGGTTGAAGGTCTTGAAGATAAGATTGAAGAAATCGAAACACAGCTCGAAAGAATCGCAGGTATCGAAAACGTTTACAACCCCGAAACCGTAACAAGCGATGATAAGGCAGCTATCGAAAACGCTATTGCTGAAATCGAAGCTGTAAATTCCGATAATCTCACCGATGAGCAAAGGGAAGAATATGATGAAATCAAGTCGGGCTTTGAAGCTCTCCTTGAGAAAATTGAAGCCGCAGGTGCTCAGGTTGAAGCAATCGGCGCTGAACTCGAAATGTTTGATGATGAAAGAGTAACTATCTTCCACGAAGACGAAATCGAAGCTCTCAAAACAAAGATTGACGAAATCCTTGCAGACGAGAATATGGGCGAAACAGAAAAAGCAAAGCTTGAAGAATACAAAGCGGAATGTGATAACCTCATCGAGATTATCAACACACCGAAGGCATATTTCTCAATGCGCCTGTTCTACTTCGTTTGGGATGCACTTCATTGGCTCTCATCTCACTTTGTGTTCATCTTCAACTGGATTTTCTGAAATTGAATTAACCCATTAAACCAACAAAACCGCACGGGCGTAAAAACCCGTGCGGTCTGCTTATTTAATGCTTATTCTGCGGTTATTTCCCAATCGCTGAGCTTGCCGTAGATACAGTTGATGTTAGGTTTGCCGTTGGTGAACGTTACTTTTGCAAGCACACCCGGTATGACGAGGGGTAAGGTGACGTTACGGCGTATCGGGTTGAAGCTGAGCTTTTTGTTTTCAAAGTCAATTTTAAGCCCCGATGCGGCGATAAGCGTACTCCAGCTCGACATAGGCCTTGTATAGTGGTGTCCGCATTCCCAATGGTCCCAGAAATGGCCGAATCTCAGCTGATTATCGTGAATTGAATTTATTACCGTGTCGGCAATTTCGCTGCTGCCCACGGAAAGCGCAAGGGCAGAGAAGGCATAGCCTATGCCCGTCCACACGGCTATTGTTTGGCAGTTGTTGTACGTGTCAATGCTTGTCCGTCTGTTTTCGGGTACGGTGGCGTTGACGAGTCCCTGCTCAACGTCAAAATTGTTGCGGAAAATACAGTCCGTCACAGCACGCACTCTTTCGTCCGGCAGGTTGCCGTCAAGCCCTGTCATACGCAGGAACCATTCGCCGTCAAGCTGGTCAGTCATAAGCGATTCGTCGGTTTCGCCGTTGTTTCTCCAGAGGTTATAGTATTCGCCGTTCCAGAGCTTTTCCTCAAGGGCTTTTTTGCCCATAAGGAGTATACTGCTCCATTGGTCAGAGCGGGATTTATCACCGACTCTGTCGGCAATGAGCACAGCAGCTTTCAGCGCAGCCAGCCAGAGTATAGAAATATATACGGGTGTTCCCGAGAAATTCCAGGCGTCATAGGTGTTACGCTTGGTATCGTAATCGGGCAGACCGTCGTTATCTGTGTCGAGCAATCCCGTGGAATCCATCGCTTTTTTTACATTGTCCCAAAGCGATAAAAGATAATCCTTATCACCCGTAAAGAGGTAGTCACGAAGCACCATCAGAACAAACTGCATATTAAGGTCAACGCGATCATAGCCGTTGTCCGAGCATTTCATATCGGGCTTGAAGGAATGATGTACTCTGCCGTTTTCCTGTTGGTACTCGGCTCCCATTTTCATCTGCTTTTTCTGCAAGTCGGGAAAAAGACTGACAAGAGAAAAAGATGCGTGGTAGGTTATATCGGTAGTGTGCAGTCCGCAGTAGCCCAAGCCCTCCCAAAGGCCGAATTTTCCGTTTTTAAGGTAAACGGAGCATTTTATCAGGGGAGAAAGATTGGCTGACCACGCATCGGGATAAATTGAAGGTAAGTCCGTCGAGTAAAGAAGCTCGGAAAAGCCGACGGCAGCCTTGAAAACGCTGTCGTAGCTCTTTTCAAGGAAGCGGTTGGCATCAAGCGAGCTTTTGTATAGGTTTTCGTAGTAGTGTCCGAGCAATTCGCCGTCCTTAGCCGTAAGATTCGGGAAATACCACGTGAGAATAAAGCGGATGCTTTTCTTTTCGCCGGGCTTGAGCGTTACCTTAGAGCAAAGGGCGCAGCCGCCGAAATCCTCACCCCTTCTCTTGTTGCGGTTGTAGCAGTTGTCGAGGAAGAAGATTTTATTTTCTCTTGAAGCAAGAAAGTCGGGCTTGCAGTATAAAATACGGCTGAGGATTGAGGCAACATAGGGGTATTTTTTGAATTCCTCGCACAGCTTGTCAAGCTCGGCATCGGTCAACGAAGCCAAATTTTCGGGCAGGGGCTCGGGCTTCGTTCCGATTTCGGTATCGGGCAGGGTGCCGTCTTTTCTGAAGCCGAACAGAACAGATTCCTGCGTAACGCCAAGCCTTGAATCGGCAATAAATTCCTTCAAAAAGCGGTAGTAGTCTGCCGTGATGTAAGACTTTTCGCCGTCACCGCTTACGGAAAGGCATACGTCTCCGCAGCAGGGTGACTCCGATTTGTTCACGGGCTGAATATGAACGGCGTAACCGTTGCCGACGGTGTGAAGTGAGTTTGCGTTTCCCTCACTTTTGTTGGCAAAGTCGGGAACAAGCGTACCCAGAAGGCTTAGCTCAATATCGTTATCTGTGGGGTTTTCAGCGGTGAAGTCCATATAAAAGCCCGGAGTTGATGAAACGTCGGAGTTAAAGGGCACAAGGGGTGAAACCGCACGAAGGCTCAACTTGCAGGAAAGAGCGCTGTCGGTATATTCAATGCCGCACGTCGGAAATCTGCCGTCAAAATCAATTTTTTCAACGGGCTTGTTCCACGCAAACATTCTGTACGAAAAATCGTCGGCATCGGTTTTCATACCGAGCTTTCGCACAACGGGAGCATTGCCGCACTTTTTTTCACGCACGTAAAAAGACAGAGCGCCCGTGCTGCTTTCGCCGTCGTCAACCTTATCCTCAAAGCATACCCGTGTAAGCCTCGGCGGATTTGCTATCTGCCAGAAGTGAAACTCACCGTCCGGTAAAAGCTCAACGCTGCCTGCGCCGATACCGCCTAAAGCAATGCCGCTTGCGTGTGTTTTTACGGTTGTAATCTTTGCCATATTATCAACTCCCGATTATGATTGATAATATTATAGTGTTTAATGGTAAAACTTTCAAGTGAAAAAGGCTCTGCTAACTTTTTTCATCGGAATTACATATAGTTAAACCCTGCTTTTTTCAGCGCTTTTACAAGAGCAAGGCCGAGCACGAGGCCGGCTATGCCTTGAACGGCGTTTGCAGGAATGTTTACGAGCGACGCTGAAAAACCATACAAAAAGCCTTCAAGCACGTAGTAACCGAGAATCATAAGCGTTTCTGCGGTAAAACCGCTTATTATACGGGCGGTTGTACCGCCTGTTTTTTTGCTGAGCGTTTTGTGCAAAAACCACGCTGTCAAAGCCATAAGCCCTTTGATTAAAAAGGTTGCGGGTGCATACACTATGTAGCCTGAAAACAGGTCGGCAAGTGCCGAGCCCACTCCTGCCGCAAAAAAGCCGTACAGGGGAGAGAGCATCCAGCCGGCGGTAAGTACAATACAGTCGCCAGGATTTATGTATCCGTTCAGCGGTGACGGTATTTTTATAATCATAGTTGCTGCGCAGGCAAACGCTGCAAACAATGCGGAAACGGCGAGCTTTTGCGCCGTGCTTTTGGTTTTCATAGCAAGACCTTCATTCTGTGTTTATTCTTTCGGTGCACCAAAAGAGGATTTTTTGCCTTTTGTCCTTTGTTTGGTAAAATATCCTCTTGAAACTGTTGCGCTAACAGTATACAATATGTCTGATGATATAAAAATAGTCAGAAAAGGAGATTTTTATATAACCAGATGAAATATGTAATTGATGAGAATTTGCCGATACCCGCTTATCTTCAGCTTTACAATCAGCTCAGGAAGGATATTGTTGACGGCGCTTACGCCTTTGGCAGTAAGCTTCCCTCGAAGCGTACGCTTGCAACCGAAACCGGTGTGAGCACGGTTACAGTAGAGCATGCGTGCGACCTTCTGCGTGACGAGGGGTACATTGAGCCGAGAGAACGAAGCGGATATTTCGTTGCCTTCTGCTCCGACGACGGCTTCGTTACGCTGCCGCCAAGCTCGTTCGACGTTTTTTCGCACAAGCCCCCCGTGCCCGAAAACGCCGATGAGTTTCCTTTTTCGGTGCTTGCAAGGGCAATGAGGAAGGTTATCGGAATGATGGGCGAGGGTATTCTCGTGCGCTCGCCGAATTCGGGCTGCGTTGAGCTCAGAAAAGCAATTCAGATGTATCTGGCACACAGCCGAGGCATTGAGGCTGACGTTGAGCAGATTGTTATCGGCTCAGGCTCGGAATACCTGTACAGCCTGATTATTGAATTGCTCGGCAGAAACCGTGTCTATGCCATAGAATATCCCTCGTATAACAAGATTGAGCAGGTGTATTCGCTGTCGGGTGCCAAAATTCAAAAGCTCCCTCTTTCAAAAAACGGCATTGAAAGCTCCGCTCTGCAAAGCTGCTCTGCCGATGCTTTGCACATCTCTCCGTACAGAAGCTATCCAAGCGGCGTAACCGCCTCTGCATCAAAAAGGCACGAATATCTGAAATGGGCTGAAAAAGAAGACCGATACATTATCGAGGATGATTTTGAATCGGAATTTTCCGTTTCCAGAAAGCCGGAAGAAACGCTGTTCTGCCATTCGGCAAGGGATAACGTTATTTATATGAACACCTTTTCCAAAACGGTTTCTTCATCCCTGCGTGTCGGGTATATGGTGCTCCCAAAGCACCTTTCAGAAGAATTTGAAGAGCGGCTCGGCTTTTATTCGTGCACCGTTCCCACGTATATACAGTTCGTTCTTGCCGAGCTGATAGCAAACGGCGATTTTGAACGGCATATCAACCGTGTCCGACGCAAAAAAAGAAGACAGCTCACTCAAAGCAAGGATTTATGATAACCTTGTCTTAATGTAAAACGTCAATAATTCCGGGCATAACGAAGCCCCTGCCAAAGCATTTCAGCTTTGATGCAGGGGCTTTTTTGGCTGTATTTTAACCGGTCAGTTACACAATATATCCGTTTCGATATATCTTACGCCCATTTCGTAGAGCACTTTTGCCTCCTCAACCGTGTTTACCGTAAACAGGGAAAAATTAACGTTTTCACTCATTGCAAGGCGGATGTTTTCTTCCGTGTTTTTATCGTAGCTTGCAGAAAGCCAGACGTTATCGCCGAGTGCCTTTGCTTGGGCAATAGCTTCGGCGGTCATTTCGTCCACAAGATACCACAGCTCAATTTCGGGGTTGAGCTCGTGAATTGCCGCAAGCTGCTTTGTGTTATAGGTGAGCACGATTGCCTGTCTGACAAGTCCTCTTTCCTCTATTGCCTCAACAATATCGTCGAGATGCTCGTAATCCTCTATGCCTATTTCAATCTGCGGTCTTGTGTCCGTGCCTACAAAAACGTCGAGATATTCTTCAAGCGTGGGAATACGGCTGTCCCTGTATTTCCACAGGTTTGCTCCCCAGTTGTAGCTGAAGGTTTTAAGCTCCTCCAGCGTGAGGTCTGCAATTTTGCCGTACTGGCAGAATCTGCCGTCAACCTCGGCGTTGTGAATAACTACCCATTCTTTGTCCTTCGTCAGCTGGATGTCGCACTCGGCCGAGTAGTAACCGTTGTTTACCGCTTCTTCAAACGACGGCAGAGAGTTTTCGGGCGCAAGTGCGTGAAGACCTCTGTGTGCCGTCAGGTATACGGGGTCTTCGGCAGAGCCTACGCCGTTTTCCGAAAGTGAAATAAGCTCCTGCGGCTGGTTGAATAAAACGATAATCGGGTGAGTAGGGGATAATACGCTGAAATAAATCGGTACGAGTATAAGGGTTATGATTTTGTTGATAAAGGTTATCATTTTACGTGTACTTCCTTTCGGTAATCTTTAAAACTGATTATACCACAGCCTGAACTGAATTACAACATAAAAACGGCAGAGTTTCCTATGCCGTTTGCGGTGTTACTTAACGTGGTTGGCTCGGATTTCTTCAAGCTCTTCAAGAATCTTTGCGTGCTGCTTTTCGTCAAGCGAATAGCCGTGTATGGGAAGTGCCTGAAGGATACAGCCTGCTGCGGGAATGAACGTGATAAGCACGAGCATTGCCGATGTGATTTCGGGGTAGGTGCCTGCAAAATCAAGCGCATAGTCCTGACCGATTGCGGAAGCGGCTGCAATGTTTTCGGTGAGCGTGTTGATTGTGTCCGTATAATTTACGAGCGAGAAAACAAGGTTGGTTACAATTGCGGTGATAGCTGCCGTGAGCTTTGAGGTGAAGTTGAGGCCCGAGAAGAAAACGCCGTCGTTTCTCTTGCCGACCTTGTGCTCCATATAGTCAACGCTGTCCGCAATCATCGTGGTGTTGTAAACGGTTGTAAGACCCGTAAGGAAGCCGCCGATGAAGAGCATAACGCCCATAAATACGAGCTTTGCCGTGCCGTTGTAGCCGATGAAGAAAATGAGTATGTAGGGAATTGCGTTAAGGTAAGAGGAAGCAAGGTAAACCTTTCTCTTGCCGAATTTCTTTGCAAACCACGTGCTGCGGTTCATTGCGATAATCATACCAACAAGGAACGGACCGCCCAGCTTAATAAGCCACTCGGTTTCGCTGCCGCCGTTGCCGAGTACCCATTTGCAGAAGTAGATACCTGCGGAGAGAAGAAGGGTCTTCGTACAGCCGAGAATGTTGGAGGCAAGGGCACGCAGGAAAAGCTTGTTTTCCCACATAAGCTTGAGGTTTTCCTTTAAGCCCGTGTCCTTCTCCTTGGGTGCCTGTGTTATTCTTTCACGGATGAATGCAAAGGGAAGCCTGAAAAGAATACCGCCGACAAGCGCAATTGCAATAACGGCCAAAAGATAACCCTGAGGCTCGGAGAAATAAGCGAGGTCGGAGTTGGCTTTACCCGTGTTTTCAAACAGGCCAAGGTCAATTGCACCGAGTGCATCCTTGATGGGGTAGAAGCCGACAACGATAATACTGCCGAAGCTGGAAACTATTCTTGCCGCAGAAATAAGCTTGGAACGCTTTTCCTCATCGGGAGTCATAAGCGAGGTGACACCCCACAGCGGAATATCGCCGAGCGTGTAAAGCGTTTCCCAAAGAAGGAATGTGAAGATAACGAATGCAATTTTTACGCCGACGGGAAGATTCATAATCGGCAGGAACATAAGAATTGTCGTAATCGCAATGGGAATGGGAACGAATTTGAGGTAGGGTCTGCACTTGCCCCAACGGGTGTGCGTTTTGTCAACAACCGTGCCCATAATAATGTCGTTGATGCCGTCCCACACTCTGGAAACGCCCATTATTACGCTTACGGCAATTGTGGGAATGAGCAGAATATCCGTGTAGAATACCTGAAGCACTGAGCCGATAATTGCGTAAATAATGTTCTGGCCGAACATACCGACAAGGTAGATGTTGCGTTCCTTGTTCGAGTAGTCGCCGATGTCTTTTGTTGCGTCAGGATAGGATTTGCATAAGAGTTCTTTTAATCCGTTTAACATAAAAGCAACCTCCTGCTAAAATTTATGTTAAAATATTAACATATCTTATATTGGTTTTCAACAAAATTTTCTCTTTGCGGAATATTTTTTTAAAAAAGGTGATGAAAAAGGAAAAGGTTTGTGCTAAAATCAAACTCAGAATACCGTTAGGAAAGGACAGATTGCCTGACCAAGGCTTTCGGCAAACAAACTATGGGTAAGCAAAAGCACGTTCATACCGTTGCAACGGGTCACCTCGATACCGTCTGGAACTGGGATTTTGAAACAACTCTTAGCAAATACATACCGCATACGCTGCGCTGGAATTTTGCGCTGATTGAAAAGTACCCTGATTATGTTTTTAACTTTGAGGGTGCCTACAGATATTCGCTTATGGAGGAATACTACCCCGAGCAGTTTGAAAAGCTTAAGAAATACGTTGCCGGGGGCAATTGGTATCCCTGCGGCTCAGCCTGGGAAAACGGCGATGTTAATGCGCCTTCGCCCGAGGCTCTTTTCAGAAATTTCCTTTTCGGAAACAATTACTATGAAGAAAAGTTCGGTATCAGAAGCAAGGACGTTTTTCTGCCCGATTGCTTCGGCTTCGGCTATGCTTTGCCTTCAATTGCAAGGCATTCCAATCTGTACGGCTTCACAACACAGAAGCTCGAATGGGGCAGTGCCTACGGCGAGCCGTTTGACATCGGCAAATGGTACGGTGTTGACGGCAGCTACATTCTCGCAAGCATAAAAATGCATAACTACGTTGCCGTGCTCAAGAATTTGCGAAAGAGCAAGGTTATAGCGGATAAGCTGAAGGAAAACGAGGCTCACGGGCTTGACGTTACCGAAATTTTCCACGGTGTAGGCGACAGAGGCGGCGGACCCATGCCCCCGTCTGTCAGAAGCCTTTACCGCAATATGAAAAAGAACGGTTCTTCCGATATAAAGGTACATTCCTCGCAGGCGGATACAGTGTTCAAACAGCTTATGTCCGAGATGACCGAGGAGCAAAGAGACAGACTGCCCTCGTGGAACAATGAGCTGCTGCTTACCACTCACGCCGCAGGCGCATACACCTCAAGAGCCTTGAGCAAGCGCTTGAACAGGCGGGGCGAGGAGCTTGCCGATATGGCGGAAAGGGCGGCGGTAACTGCCGAGTGGCTGGGCGCAGCCGAATACCCGCAAAAACAGCTCAACACCTCGTGGAAAAGGCTTATTAACCACCAGTTCCACGACGATTTGCCGGGTACATCAATTCATCAGGTGTATCTGCGCTCGTGGAACGATTACGGCCTTTCACTCAATCAGTTTGCGCACGAATACGAAAAGAGTATGTCTGCAATAATCTCAATGCTTGACACGTCCTTCTGTAAGGGCGTGCCCGTAGCCGTTAACAATCCCATAGAGTGTGAAAGAACGGGCACGGTAACGGCGGTAATTGACGGATGCTTCAATAATATCGCGGTATATAATTCGAAGGGCGAGGAAATACCGTCACAGATTATTAGTGCAAAAGAAAACAAAACCGAAATTGCCTTTGCCGTTAAGGTCAAGCCCTGCTCCGTTGAAGTGTTTGACGTTACCGAAAGCAAAGAGCCCTGCAAAATTGAAACACAATTAAAAGCAACAGAAAATTCACTTGAAAACGAACGCTATATTGTTACGCTAAATGAAAACGGCGATGTCGGCTCGGTTTACGATAAGCTTATCGGCAAAGAGCTGCTTTCGGCACCCGTAACGCTCGGTATTTTTGATAACCATAAGGGCGGTAAAACCTACCCGGCTTGGGAGATTACCTATGAGGATGCGGTCAGAAAGCCCGACAGAATTGCCATAAAGGTTTCTTCAAAAATAATTGAGCAGGGTCCTGCAAGGTGTACGGTACAGGTCGTGCAGAAATCGGACGAGTCTGTTTTTACGAACAATATTTCTCTTTCCGCAGGCTCTGACAGGGTAGAGGTGCAGTGCGAGTTTTACTGGAACAGCCAAAGAACTCTGTGCAAGAACGTTTTCAGCCTTACCTGCGAAAACAAGGAGGCGGCCTTTGACCTGGGCCTCGGTGCAATCAGGCGAGGAAACGCTGACAAGACGCTCTATGAAGTTCCCGCGCAGAAGTGGGCAGATATTACCGATAAAAGCAATGAATACGGCGTGTCGGTATTCAGCGACAGTAAGTGCGGCTGGGACAAGTTCAGCGATAATACACTTCGTTTAACCGTTATTCATACTCCGCAGAATAACTCTCGTCCGCAGTCAATGCAGAGTATGATGGATTTGGGTCTGAACAGGTACGGCTATGCAATCTGTGCCCACAGCGGCACGGATTTGACACGGGTGCAGACCTCTGCCCGTGAATTCAACGCACCGCTTACAGCCTTCGTTGCCGATAAGCACTGGGGAGCTCTCGGTACCTCTTACAGCTTTGCAAATATTTCGGATAGCGGAATAATTATCCGTGCAATCAAAAAGGCGGAAAACTCCGATGAAATAATCGTCAGAGTAAACGAGGGTAACAACACTCATCACAGTAGCGTAAAGCTTACTCTCGGCAACGGTATTGCCCGTGCCCGTGAGATTTACGCTTCCGAGGAGCATATCTGCGATGCGGCTGTAAATGACGGCAGCCTTGTGTTCGATATGAAGCCCTACGAAGTAAAAAGCTTTGCGCTGGCTCTTGTTCCCTGCGAACGCAAAGGAAACGCCGTTGAGCAGATTCCTGTCAACCTGCCTTATAACACTAACGCTTTTTCTTCCAACAAATCACGCTCGTCAAGCGGTATTTTAGGCAAAAATTATACCGTTCCGAGCGAGCTTGTGCCCGACACTATCACAAGCGGCGGAGTGAATTTCAAAATCGGTAAGGGTGAAAAGAACTGTCTTCTTGCCGACGGTCAGACGGTAGCTTTAAATTCCGATTGTAACAAGCTCGTTTTGCTCTGCGCAAGCCTTGACGGAGATAAAGAGTTTACCTTAGGGCTTGATGATAAGCCCGTAAAAATCAGCGTAAGCGATATTGAGGAAAGACCCTTTGCGTGGGATATGTATTCCCTTAAGCGTACCGCAAAAATCAAAACCGACACCGTCGGCTGGGAGTGCACTCACACCCACTCGGCAAAGGGCGATAACTATGCTCATCAGCTTTTCTTTTTCAAATATGAAATTGAAACAAACGGCGCAAAGGCTCTGACCTTGCCAAAGGATAAAAACCTGCTTATCCTTGCCGCAACTCAGGTGAACAGCGATACGGACTGTAAGTGTGTAACACCGCTTTACGATACGGTTAAGCCCAGAAAGTTTGATTTTAAAATCAAGGGCATAAAGCCGAAGCTTAACTATGCCTACAGGAAGTTCCTCAGCTATTGCCTTCAGCTCGATAACGTGCACAGAATAATCTATATTTATTACAGGCATTGATTAAACGTAAACACAACCCTCTGAACGATGACTTTTCAGAGGGTTGTGCTTGTTCATTTATTCATCTTTTCAAGGTATTCCTTTGCCTTCTTTTCTACCATTTCGGCTTCCACGTCGTAGCCTCTTTGGCGGTAGATATCGGCCATTTTCATTTTCTCGTTATATGCCTTTTCGTATTCACCCGTTTCTGCGTACAGGTTTGATTTGCAGTCCATCTCGTCACAGAAATACGTTCCGATTTCACCGGCTTTGTCGTAGTATTCAAGTGCCTCGTCGTACTTTTTGAGAGCCTTTGCAATATCGCCGCCGTAAATGTACATATGCCAGTCATCGGGGAATTTTTGTATTGCCTTTTTGAAAATACTGTAGGCTTCTTCGTTCTTTTCGGCCCATATCAGAGCAATAAGCAGGTTGTCCGTTGCTATATGGTCATCGGGGTTTGTCTTTACCTTTTCTTTAAGCTCGGAAATAATTTCGTCTTCCTTTTTCAGCAGGAAGAACATCCATATTCTCTGCATACACGCAATCGAATAATTCTGCGGGTCATCTTCGGGATTGTCCGCAACCGCTTTGTCATACCATTCAACCGCAATATCACGGCAATAGTTCATCATATACATATGAATCCAGCCGTACTGCCACTTGTCCGCTGTTGAAAGCGTACCCTGCTTTATCAGCTTTAAGTATTCGTTTCGGCAGCGCATAAAGTCCTCAGGGTCACGGGAATTTTCGTAAACCGAGGAAAGGCGTTGCGCGTAGTTATCGTAGGCTACGGTGCTTTTTTTGTAAAAATCGTCAACGGTCACTTCGTACAGCCTTGCAATTTCGGGCAGCAGAAGTACGTCGGGCAGGGTAGTGCCGCACTCCCAGCGTGAAACCGTGTGCGAGCTGACACCGAGCTTATCCGCAACAAACTCCTGCGTGTAATTTTTGCGCTGTCTGAATTTTTTTAAGTTATCCGAAAATAAGGTGTTCATATCAAAATTTCCTTTCAGTTTTTCAGAAGCTTCTGTTTTGATTATACACCTTTGCCGCATAAAGTCCACATCGCATTTTGCGACCGCATCCGCAGTTTCTGTTCAGTTCACGGATATAATTCGTAAATTTTTATTGCAAACATTAACCGTTACAAAAAACGTTCCACTATATAGGTGAAATCATCGGTGATTCAAAATTAGGAGGTATGAAATTGGATAAAACGGAGCTTGACTCAAAAATTACACAGGCGGCAAAAACAATACTGTCTTACTGTATTATACGTACTTCAAATCGGTTTGAGGCAGAGGATTTGGCGCAGGAAATAATACTGGAAATTTATAAATCTGCCCACAATATCCGCAATCCCGAAGCGTTTTACGGCTTTATGTGGTCGGTGGCAGGCAATGTGTATAAGCAATGGTGTAAGAAAAAGGCGAAAAACAAAGAGTGTGAATTGACAGACAATTTGATTGATTCCGAAGAGCTTTTTGAAGATAATTCTGAGGTTGGTCTGCTGCGCCGTGAGCTCAGCTTGCTTTGTGAAAAATACCGCAAAGCCGTTGTGATGTATTACGTGGAAAACAAGTCTTGCTCACAAATATCCGAACACCTCTCAATCAGTGAAAGTATGGTTAAATACCTGCTTTTCAAATCACGTCAAATACTGAAAGAGGGTATGAGTATGGAACGAAATTACGGTCAGCAGAGCTACAACCCCAAGGAACTATCTGTTCTTTATTGGGGCAACGGTAAAAACACCTATAACTCACTTTATGAAAACAAAATCAGCCAGAATATTCTCTTTGCCTGTTATAACGACAAGCTAACGGCAGAGGAAATCAGCCTCGAATTGGGTATAGCACTGCCGTATATCGAGGATGTTCTTAAAGAGCTGGTTGAGTGTGAAGCGCTCGGACTTGACGGCAGAAGGTATTATACCGATATGGTGATTTTTACTGCTGACTGTGCCGTTGAGGTTGCCAACAAAACAAGAGAATTCAGAAAAAATATTTCGGACACTCTTTCCGAGGTTATAACAAACACAAAGCTCTCCAATTCCGAGGCTTGGCTGACGGTTTGCTGTATTCTTTATAAAGCAATTTTTGAGAATTTGCAGTCAAAGGTTAATATCGAGCTCCCCGAAAATAAATTCGGCGAAAGCTGTATTGTCTGGGCTGTTGAAAAACCAACAGATTCAATGAGAAACAAGGGCTTTGAATTCGGCGTATCAAACACCGAAAGCAGCAGCGGCGACAGGGTACAGTTTTTCGATTTTACCGTTAACGGCGAAATGGTGCACCACAGCTTTTATTCCTCGAAAGCCTTTACAAATGTCTTTACGGACATTGCAAAGGGCAAAACCGATTTTGAAAACGAATATGAAAAGGTTGTTGTTGCCGAGCTTGTTAAAAAGGGTTACGTACTCAACGATAACGGTAAACTTACCGTCAACGTTCCCGTTTTTACAAAAGAGGAGTTTGAACGCTTTGAAAGCCGACTTGACGGTGCAGTTGAAGCGGTAGAGAAAAACGCCAGGTCAATAATGAAAGAGGCTGAAAAAATTATCAGGAACTATATACCTGTTCACTTAAAAAAGCAAGCATATCAAATGGCATATTTCAGAATTTTTGAGGATGCGGTTTCTGTACCTGTCGGTACGCTTGCAGAAAACAAAGTCCTTTACCCATACAACGGCAAAGGTCTTTTACCCACAACTTATATAATACTTAAGTAAACTCGGCGGCAGAGGGTTTTGCTCTCTGCCGTTTTACTTGCTTGAAAACATCTTCCGCTTGTGTTATTATCTGTTTAAAGATATCGGATATTGTTTAGGGGTGTTTTATGAACGGACGGTATTTTTGCTTTACTATTGTTGTACGTGTCAATCAGATTGAGGTTGCACCGGGGATTAATCTGGGCAAGGATGAGTGCGGTGAAAACACGCTCGAAAACCTTATTGCCTACCGCAGTGCGATTGCCGCCGCAATTCCCGGGGCGCGCATAACAATTGCCTTCAGCCACGAGGCTCTTACCGATAAGAGCGAAAACTTTACCGCTTTGAGGCTCAAGGCAAAGGAATATCACGACCTTTACGGTGACGACGTAACATATATGCTCGGCGCTTATTTTTCGGGTGCCTACAGCCCGAGGGAGGCTATATGCTCTCACGTTGATGAAGCACTTTTTCTGCTTCGCTCGTTTATGGGTCGGGACTATCTGCCTGCCTGCGTTGTGGGCGGCTTTGTGCCCGCAAGGGTTATGGAGCATATTGCAAGCCTCGGCATTCACACCGTGCAGGGTGTTATTTTCAGCCAGTACGCCATAGATAATCAGGACGGCGACGGGTCTATGTGCTACCCGTATTATCCGTCGAAAGAGCACTTCTGCAAGCCGGCACAAGCCGAGGAGGATTTTATCGACGTTGCCGTGCTTGACGGCTGGACGGTCGATTTTATAAACGCAACCTACGCAGGGTTTACAAAGGAAGGCTATAACAGCCGTATGGGCTGCGGCCCGATAGAAACCCTGCGCCCTTTCGGAGAAGAAAAGGGTATAGAGGTTATTGCCGATACCGCCGCTCAGATGTTTGAGGAAAGCTATGCGCTGAATAATAATTTCGGCTTTGCAACTGCTATATGGGAGCTTTGTCTTATTGAGAAAAACGGTCATCACTCAATCGGAATAGACGGTAAGACCGTGCAAAGGCTTTTTTGCAGATTAAAGGAGCGCTTTCCCGATATGCAGGTCGTAACCTTCGGTGAGGTGGGCGAAATGTTCAGAGCCGCTCACAGAAATAACGACAGCGTCTGCTACCGCTTTACCCACAGGGGCAACGGTACGGGAGGCAGCCTTGAAAATCTGCGGATTGAGTGGTATATGAATAAATATTTCCGTATGGCAGTGCGTACCGATATGAAAACGGGCGAAAGCAAAGTGATTGATTTTACCGATTATACGAAGCCTGCCTGCGAGCCGCCTGATTCGGATTACGCCAAGGGTATAATACACAGAAACTGGAGTCTGCTTGGCGATATCAACCAAAAGGGTCTGCGTGTGCAGGACACACCGGTTTGTCTTGATGAATTGACGGATGAACAAAAAACCCTGATAAAACGGGCTCAATCGGAATTCGGATTTAAAGTATTGTGAGGAACAAACTGCTTTGTTCTTTTCGGAGTAGTGTTGTTGAAAAGTCAGAACGGTTGTGTTAATATTTGACTGATTATAAAAGTTTTTTTGGAGTGGTTTTATGAGCGGAAAGCTTTTGGTTGGTGCGTTTATAAAGTTTGCCGCAGGCGTTGTGCTTGTCGGCTTGCTCATTTTTCTGCCTGCCGGCAGTTTGGCTTTTTTTAACGGCTGGCTGTTTATGGGCGTATTGTTCGTGCCGATGTTTATTGCAGGTATCGTTATGATGTTCAAAAATCCGCAGCTTCTTGAATCACGGCTTGATGCAAAGGAAAAGCAGAGCGACCAGAGCGTAGTTGTAAAGCTCAGCGGTCTTATGTTTCTTGCCGGCTTTATTGTTGCGGGGCTGAATTACCGCTTCGGCTGGTTTGTCTTACCAAAGGCGGTGTCAATTGCGGCGGCTGTTGTTTTTCTGGCCGCTTACGCGCTTTATGCCGAGGTGCTTCGGGAAAACACCTACCTTTCCCGTACAATAAAGGTGCAGGAAAACCAAAAGGTTATCGATACGGGGCTTTACGGTATCGTCAGGCACCCTATGTACAGCGTGACCCTGCTTTTGTTTTTGTCTATGCCCCTTGTGCTGGGCTCGGTTTATTCCTTTGTTATTTTCCTTGCGTACCCGTTTATAATCGCCAAGAGAATAATGGGTGAGGAGGCATTCCTCGAAAAAGAGCTTGAGGGCTACAAAGAATATAAGCAAAAGGTAAAGTACAGGCTTATACCTTTCATCTGGTAAATTATGGATTTTAAAAGGCGGAGAATGCAGATGTACGACAGGAATTATTTTTTAGCTAAGGCGCAGGAGAATTATCCGCAGCTTTATTACAAGAAGCTCAATGCAGATATCAGCGGATGTGTTATGTCAAACGGGGAAAGCGTTTTGCTTGACCTCGGTGAGCACGCTGTGGGCCGTTTTTCTTTCAGCCTTGATAATGTTGACAGATTTATTGATGCGCCTACCCGGCTTATAATTAAGTTCGGCGAGGACTTAAATGAAATCCATGCTGATTTTTCACAGTATCAGGGCGGTCTTTCGAAAACGTGGCTTCAGGAGGAAGTGCTGAATATTGATTATCCGCAGACGGTGGAAATGCCCAGACGTTACAGTTGCAGGTATATTAAAATTACCGTTGAAAAAACCAACGCACCCGTAAAGCTTTACGGCTTTTGCTTTACAGCTTCAACAAGTGCTGACGTTTCCTTACTTTCTCCTGCACAAACTTCCGATTCGATGCTTCGTGAAATTGATACCGTGGCAACAAATACACTCAAGGAATGTATGCAGACCTTTTTTGAGGACGGTCCCAAGCGTGACCGCCGCTTGTGGATAGGCGATCTTCGCCTCGAAGCGCTGGCAGATTATTACACCTTCCGTCAGTATGAAATAATAAAGCGTTGCCTTTATCTGCTGGCTGCTGGTGAAACAGACAGCCTCGGCTTCCTGTCCTCATTTGTTTATGAAACGCCCTATTTTTGTTCGGGTCACGCTAATATTGCCGATTATGCTTTGCTGTATGTAGTTTCGGTCTGCGATTATTATGAGCATACGGGTGATATCGGCGTTGTCAACGATTTACTGGAGCTTTGTAAAGTACAGCTTGACAGCTTTGAAGCGGTGCTGGACAGCAGGTTGATTGTAACACCTCAGCAGGGGTGGTTTTCGTTCATTGACTGGTGTTCCGGGCTTAAATCCCTCACCGCACTTCAGGGGGTATATCTATATACGCTTGAACGTTTTTCAGGTCTGCTCAAATCGATAGGCGATGCCTCGCACAAAAAATATTCATCACTTCTTTCAAAGGTGCGTGCCGCATCCGAAGAATATCTTTTTGACAAAGAAAGCTGTGCTTTTATAAATGAGCTTGACGGTTATCAGCTCAGCGTTCATTCACAGGTCTGGATGATACTCGGCGGTGTAATCGCTGGCGAAAGGGCAAAAGAGCTTCTGCTTTCCTGCCTTTCCGACGGCGAGGCAAAGCAGCCCGTAACACCGTATATGCGCCATTACGTTGCGGAAGCAATGCTCAAGCTGGGTATGCGTGACGAAGCGGTGCAATACCTGAAAAAATATTGGGGTGGTATGATTGAGCTCGGTGCGGATACGTTCTGGGAAGCCTACGTTCCGGAAAACCCCGAATTTTCACCCTATGACGACAGAATGATAAACAGCCTTTGCCATGCGTGGAGTTGTACACCGTCATATTTCATACGCAAATACGGTCTGTAAAATTTTAAGGAGCAGAAAATATGAGCAAAAAAGCGAAAATAATCGTGCTTGCGGGTCAGTCCAACGCAGTCGGAGTAGGTCACGTTCAATACCTTCCCAAGCATTTTGACCAAAGCACGATTGACCGTTTTACAAACGGCTTTGATAATATTTTAATTAATTTCAATTCCCACGATATAAAAAGCAACGGCTTTGTTAAAACTACTGTTGGCTGTACCGAGCGCAGCAAACGCACTCTCGGTCCCGAGGTAGGTATTGCGCAAACGCTTTCCGAAAAGTATCCGAATGAAAAATTCTATATCGTAAAATGTGCCTTCGGGGGAACGAACCTTTTTCACGATTGGCTCACACCCTCGGGCGGTGAGACTTACGGCAAGGCTTCTCACAATAACGAAGAAAATCAGAACGAGAACTACCGCACGGCGGGCTGGTGCTGGAATGAGCTTACCGCAATAACGGATGAAAGCCTCAGCTTTTTTGTGAACAACGGCTTTGACCCTGAAATTATCGCCTTTTGCTGGATGCAGGGCGAAAGCGATGCCGACAAAGAGCATTGCACCGGCTACGGGGCACGCTATAAGGCTTTATTAAGTGATTTTTCGCAGCGTTACGGTAAATACTATAACAACTGTGTTTTCGTTGATGCAGGTATTTCTGAAATATGGCAGGAGTATAAGGCTATCAACGAAATAAAAGAAAGCCACGCAAAGCAAACGGAAAACAGCTTTTATATCGACACCATTGGCAGTGGGCTGACCACTCTCAACGAGCCTGAGGAAGAGCCCGATATTGCACACTACGACTGTGACTGCACTGTGAAGCTCGGCAATCTTTTTGCTGAAAAAATAAACTTGTGAGGTGTTGGCTTATGAAATATAATCTCGTTGTTGCCGGCGGAGGCCTTACGGGTGTTGCGGCTGCCGTGAGCGCCGCACGTGAGGGTCTTAAGGTGCTGCTTGTGGAAAAATCGGGTTGTCTTGGCGGAGCAATTTCAAACTGCCTTATTTATCCGTTTATGCCTTTTTATACAAGAATGCCTGAGGACGGCAGTAAAAAATACCTTTCACAGGGTATATTCAAGGAAATCAAGCAGCGCCACGAAAAGTATATGCCGGGCTGTGAGGATAAGGAATTCAACTCGGAATATATCAAGCTTGTGCTCGACGAAATGGCTGAACAGGCAGGTGTTGACGTGCTTTTCCACGGCGTTGTTTACGGCGTTAAAACAGACGGCAGACAGATTACCGCCGTTGAAATAACCTCAAAAAGCCGTAATATTACCGCTGAGGCGGATTTCTTCGTTGATGCAACGGGTGACGGTGAGCTGTTTTACCTTGCGGGTTGTGATTTTCAGCTGGGCAGAGACGGTGACGGCTTCTGCCAGCCTATGACGACCTGCTTCAGAATAAGCGGTGTTGACGTTGAGCTTTTCGGCAAGGAAAAGCCCCGTTTGCAGCAGCTTTACAAGGAAAAGCAGGTGAGCGGTGAAATAACCAACCCGAGAGAAAATATTCTCGTTTTCCGCTTCAGCAACGACGTGCTGCATTTCAATACCACCCGTATTGTAAAGCTCAACCCGACTGACCCGTTTGACGTCAGCCGTGCGGAAACTCTTGCACGCCGACAGATTTACGAGATTATTTGCTTCCTCAAAGAAAACTCAAAGGCGTTTGACAACAGCACGCTGATTTCCGTTGCGGTTGATATCGGCGTGCGTGAAAGCCGTAAGCTCAAGGGCGTGCACGTTTTAACGGCTGAGGAGCTTATAGCCTGCACACGCTTTGAGGATTCGGTTGCACTCGGCAATTACGATATTGATATTCACAGCCCCACGGGTACCGGCACGAGCCACAGATATTTTGCCGACGGCGAGTATTACACAATTCCTCACCGCTCGCTTCTGCCCAAGGAATACGACAACCTTCTTGTTGCCGGCCGTTGCCTTTCCGCAACGCACGAGGCACAGGCATCGGTCAGAATTATGCCGATTTGCTGCTGTTTGGGTGAAGCGGCAGGTACGGCTGCGGCAACAGCCTTCAACAGCGGTAAAAACGCACACACGGTTGACGTTAAAGCAGTTCAGGCAAAGCTTATCCAAAACGGTGCGGTGCTGTAAAACAGAATTTACGGAGAGAAATATGAAAATCGACGGAGCAATTTTTGATTTTGACGGAACGCTTTTTGATTCTATGCCTATATGGAAGGGCATAAAGTTCAAATTTTTCGACGCTATAGGTCTTGAACTGAGCGCTGAGGACAAAAAGGATTTTGAGGGCCTTTTCCTGCGTGAGGCGCTTATCCTTGCAAAAGAACGGTTCAATATGCCCGAAAGCTACGAGGAGCTTTTTGAACGCTTTTTTAATTATTTAAAAAGGCTTTATCTTGATCAGGCAGAGCCGAAAAACGATATAATTGAATTTTTGGAAAAGCTCAAAACCAAGGGTGTTAAAATGGGCATAGCCACCGCTACGGCCGAATCCGCACTTGAAGCCCTGCTTGAAAAATACGGTATGCGTGATTACTTTTCCGAAATTTATTCCACCTATACCGTCGGTGCGGCTAAAACCGAGCCTAAGGTTTACGATGTTGTACTCGAAAAGCTGGGTACACGAAAGGAAACAACCTGGGTGTTTGAGGATGCGCTTTACGCCGCAAAAACCGTAAAGGCAAACGGCTATAACCTTGTCGGAATCTTTGACGAAAGCGAGAAAAACACCGAAGAACTCAAAGAAATATCGGACATATATATTCACAACTACAGCGAAATAGATTTATAAGAGGAGCTTCGGCTTCTCTTTTTTGCTTTTCCGTGCTCGTTTCGTTTTGCGTATATCAAATTGCATCATTTGTTGAAATTGAAATTTTCTTGTGATAATATTTGAGTGAAAGACAGGTGATGGTGTGCAGTCGTTGATATCAAAAATTTTTATGGGTGCACTGCGCCTTGTGTTTCATTCGCCGTTATCAGACAGTTCAAAACTGTCTGACAATGCCGCAAAGCTGACAAAGGATAAAAAGTCAAGATATAAACCAAAAAAGAACTTTATATATACAAAGCATTCTGTTGAAGATGCTAAATACGAAAAAATTATAAATAAGAATAGTCAGACCGAAAAGGTTATACTGATGATTCACGGCGGCGGGTTTAAAATAGAGCTAAACGATTTTTACCGCAGACTTGCCGAAAAATACAGCAATACGTTCTGCGGTGCAACCGTAATAAGTGCAGACTACGGCAGGTTTCCCGAACATCAGCTTCCATCACAGATGCACGATGTTGTAAAAATATATTTACATTTGTTAGATGAAGGAATAAACAGTTCAGATATTATAGTTATCGGTGACAGCGCAGGTGCAACTCTTGCAATGACATCATCTCTGTGGCTTCGGGATAACGGTTATCCGTTGCCGAATCACATAGTCTGTTTTTCTCTTTGGGCAGACGCCACCTCAAGCGGTGAAAGCAGAATTACCAACGCATATACTGACCCGTTTTACGGAATTGCAAAGCACAAAAAGATTGAAGACAATCTCCATTTACTGCGAAGAATATCAAAATACGTTCTGAATGTTGACAGAACATCACCTTATATTTCACCCTTGTTCGGCAGCTTTGAAAATTTCCCGAAAGTCACATTGATTTGCGGAACGGCTGAATTGGACGAAAGCGACAACGACAGGGTGTTTGAAAAAATGAAGAATGCAAATGTTGATGTAAAGCTTCAGAAGTATGAGGGGATGTGCCATTGCTTTCAGCTTTTTCCGTTTCTGCCCGAAAGCAAAACAGCATACAATCTTGTTAAAGAAAGAATAATGGAGGACAACCGATGAAAATTCTAGACAACGGCAACAAGCACATATTGCAGGTTATACCCCGTGTTGTTTCCGAAAAGCTGAATAAAAAGGCGGAAAATATTAAATTCATCGGCGGCGGCAGCTACGGCAGGGTTTATAAAACCGTGCTTTCCTACGGTGAAGCAATCGCAATAAAGGCGTACAGAATTCAGGGCTCACAGTATGAAGAAGCACGGCAGCTTAAAATTCTGTCCGAAAACACAAGCGTGAAAATGCCCGAGGTGCTTTTTACCTATGAGGACTCCGAAACGGCAATTCTTGCAATGAGCTTTGTCGAGGGTAAAAACGTGCTTGACCCGTCATTTCTTCTAAAAAGCAAAGCGCAAAAGCAGAAGTTTGCCGACGACGTTGTTTCGGGTATGCTTGAGTGGCACGGTGTAACAAACTCAAAATTCGGCTTATTGTCAGCCCCCGTTTACGACACTTGGTTCGATTTTTATAAAGTCGAAATGCAGCAGCCGTGGCTGAGCGGTCTTGAAAAGCTGGCGGAAAACGGCAAATACAGCAAAAAAGACCTTGCCTTGCTAAAGGAAGCTACAGAGCTTTTTGACCGTGTCTGCCCGAAGGACACGAAGCCCGTGCTCATTCACAGCGACCTTAACATAATGAACATAATGGCTGACCCCAAAACGCTTGAGCTCACGGCTTTTATTGACCCGTGCGGCTCAATGTGGGCGGACAGAGAATACGATTTGTTTCAATTCCGTAATATGTGGGGCGATGCATACGGGCTTTACGAAACCTACAAGAAAAACGTTGCCTTGCCCGAATTTGCCGATTTCCGTGTGGCATATTACGGAGCAATGAACGAGGCGCATTGCCGTCTTGGCGGCGGTCTGATTATGCCGCTGTGGGAAGTTCTCGATAATAACAGGCTTAAAAAAGAAATGAAAAAACTGAAAGATGTGATGTAATGAATATCGGCGAGCTTATAAGCGTTAAAACTCTTAGCGAACAAGGTGAAAAGCACACACCCTACAGCGCTGAAATACGCCTTTTTTCCTGTATTCAGCAGGGTGACGTTGCCTCGCTTTTACAGCAGATAAAGGGCATTGATTCTCTTGTCGTTATGGGAGAAATGTCCGACGACGAGCTGATGCAGTATAAGTATATGGCTGTCAGCACCATAACCCTTGCCACACGCTACGCAATTCAGGGCGGACTTAACGAAGCGAAGGCTTATGCTTTTTCCGACCGTGTTATAAAGGCTGTGGATAAGCTGACGGACAAAAACGATATAATTCTGCTTATGGGGTCGGAAATTGTAAAGCTTACCCACGAGGTAAAAAAGAGCAAATGCAAGCCTGAATTTTCACCGCATACGAAAAACAGCGTAATGTATATCAATGAAAATCTTACACGCAAAATCACCGTTGCCGATATCGCAGAGCATTGCGGAATTTCGGCGGATTACCTTTCGCAGGTGTTTAAAAAAGAAACGGGTGAAAACCTCGGCACGTATATAATGCGCCAAAAGCTCGAAAAGGCAAAGGAAATGCTTCGGCAAGGCATTGGCACAAAGGAAATCTGTGCTTCCCTCGGCTTTTCCTCACAGTCCTATTTTGTAACGGCTTTTAAGCGCTTTTACAATATGACCCCGACAGAATATGTAAAAATGCTCAGATAATAACCGTTGCGAATAACACCGCAGCGGTTGTTTTTATTTGCGGATTATGTTATAATACAAAACCGTTGTTTAAATAATACGTAGGGCAGGGGCTTGCTAAGGAGAAGTAATATATGATTACCCACGATACATTGAGAATTCTTTTCATCCGTCACGCAGAAACGGATTACGGCGATATCGGCGACCGTGACAATTGCGACGGTGAGCTTACCGCAAAGGGCGAAGAGCAATGCGACATCCTCGGCGAAAAGCTGAAAAATGAGAAAATAGACGGCTTTATTTCAAGCTCGCTTCTGCGTGCGTTCAAAACCGCAACGGGTGTTTGCAGGGCAATAGAGGACAAGCCCGTGCTTGAAATCTGCCCCGAGCTTATTGAGTGCGGCTGTACACCCGGCTATTTCGGCTGCGGTGAAGAGTATCTGCGCCGTTATTACGGTAACACTAAAATGTGCGAAAGCCTTTTCGGTACGGAAGAATATTCCTTTGGCTGTGAAGCCTTTGAGGATAACGTTGAGCGTGCAAAGCGTGTGATTGATTACATTAAAAACCGCTTCACCTTCGGCGAAACCGTTGCTGTTTTCAGCCACCACGGTATGCTCGAATACCTTATTCCGACTGCACTCGGCGTAAAGCCTCACGTGTTCAGGTTTTCGCTTGAGAATATTTCGGTTACCTGCGTTGAATTTTGCCGTGACGGTAATGTTGTTTTAACTTACGTAAACAAATAAACAGAAAAGTGAGATAATTTATGAAAAAATCCAACCCGCTTGCACTTATTCCGATAGGCGTTTTCGTTGCGTTCTATCTTTCTCTGGGCATAATTTTTGAATACGTAATGGCTATACCTATGGGCTTTTACAATGTGCCCGTAATTATTGCGTTTCTTGTTGCGCTGTTCGTTGCCGTGCTGCAGACAAAGGGCGTTTCGCTTGACCAAAAGTTTGAGCTGATGGGGCAGGGCATAGGCGATAAAAACATTATAACAATGCTGCTTATCTTCCTGCTTGCGGGCAGTTTTGTCGGCGTTGTCGGCAGAGGCTCTGCCGAAAGTGTAGCTTACTTTTTGCTTTCCGTAACTCCGCCTAAATTTGCAATAGCCGTTCTGTTTATAATCAGTGCCTTTGTTTCCACCGCTATGGGTACGTCCGTCGGCACGATTACGCTCATTACCCCCATTGCGGTTGCAATTTCAACGGGCTCGGGCTTTCCGCTTGCGCTTTGCGTGGGTACGGTTGTCGGCGGTGCAATGTTCGGCGATAACCTCTCCTTTATTTCGGATACAACAATTGCCGCCTGTAACGGTCAGGGCTGTGAAATGAAGGATAAATTCCGTACCAATCTTGCAATCGTCGCACCTGCCGCTGCAGTAACCCTTGTGCTGATTATCGCTTTTTCTCTGCGCTACGGTATTTCGGACAGCATAGTCAGAGACTACGAAATGATACAGATTATACCGTATATCCTCGTGCTTATAAGCGGTATAATCGGCATCAACGTGTTCTTAACGCTTATTATCGGTATCGTTTCGGGCAGTATCATAATGCTTGCAACGGGTGCCGTTGATTTTCCGACCCTGCTTTCGAGTATGGGTGAGGGCGCATCGGGTATGTTTGAAACCTCAATGGTTGCTGTGCTCGTTGCCGCACTTTGCGCTCTGATTAAGCATAACGGCGGCTTTGAAGCCCTGCTTGGCGGCATACGCCGTATCTTCAAGGGCAGAAAGGGCGGTCAGCTCGGCATAGGTATGCTCGTCGGTCTTATGGACGTTGCAACAGCAAACAACACCGTTGCTATAGTTATGGCTAACCCCATTGCCGCAGAAATGTCGAAGGATTACGGCATAGACAAGCGCAAGGTGGCCTCAATTCTCGATACCTTTTCCTGTGTTGTTCAGGGCTTTCTGCCTTACGGTGCACAGCTTCTCGTTGCGCTTTCGGTTGTGACAACACTCGGGTTTGAGCTTTCAGCCTTCGATATCATCAAAAACCTTTTCTATCCGTTCCTGCTTCTGATAAGCTCACTCGTGTTCATCTTCTTCATTCCCGAAAAGAAAAACAAAGCATAATCTTTAAAATCCAAGTCATTACGGTGACTTGGATTTTTTGAAAAAATTTTAAAAAACCTATTGACTCTCAACTTTGCTTCAGGTTTACAATACGCTCGAAAGGTACCTTTTATTAGTTTATTTGGAGGATTAAGCAAAATGAAAATCGGTGAATTTGCAAGGCTGTGCTCAACCAAAATTTCCGTGCTTCGCCACTACGACAAGGAAAAGCTGCTTGTGCCCGAATATACGGATGCTTTTTCGGGCTACAGGTATTATTCGTCCGAACAGCTTCTTGTCTTTCGCCGTATAACCGCCCTTAAAAAGGCGGGCTTCAGCTTGCAGGAAATCCGTGAAATTATCTCCTGTGCGAAAACCAAAGAGGAGACGGACGAAATGTTTTGCAGAAAGGAAAAAGAGCTTCTTTCTGCGCTGGAAAACCTGAAGGAGGCAAGGTTGATTATGACAAAACTTAATATCACTTTCAAAAACGGCAAAGCTGTTTTTGCTCTTAACCCGGACGAGGATTTTTTGAGCGTTTGTGCGCTGGCAGAAGCTGAAATCAAGGCGGCAGATTATCAGCGTGTGTCACAGTACCGTGTTACGGGAAATGAAATAAGCTGTGACGTTATTGCGCTTGGCGAAGAAACAGACCTGCCCGACCTCAATCTGCCGTTTAAAAACGACGAAGAGGTTGTCGGCAAATGGGAAATCCTGGGTGTTTATGCCGTCAGGGAGGATTTTTATGACGGCATACTCTGCGACAACAAGGGCTTTTACGGCGGCGACCAGAAATATCTGTATTTCCTGCCCGATGGCGAGCAATACTGGGCTTTCCGCTGGACGAAGGGCTACCTTATAAGCCCCGTATATAACGAGTACGAAACCCGGAAAATCGGCGATGAACTGTATATGTTTGTCAGCCTGCGTGAGTACGAGTGCACCCGAGGCGGTGAGCCCACCTGCCTCGTGCTTAAAAAGCTGGACAGCAACCGTTATAACCCCGAGCAGATAGCCCGTAAGGACGATATCGACAAGCCCTTTGTCAACGATGAGCAGGTAATCGGCAAATGGCGTGCACATTCCTTCCTCGGCTACAAAGAGGGCAAAAACGAATTCCCGACCGAGGAAGAGCCTATGGAGGATTTGTACTTCAAAGAGGTTGAATTTTTTGAAGGCGGCCATTGCAGAATAGTTTACGAGGACGATGTTTTCGAGGGCGACGACAAGGCGGTCTGGACTAAAAACTACCTTCTGCGCAAGTGGAATTGGTCAGCCTGCGAATATGAAATCAGAACTCACGGCTCAAAAGAATATCTGATTATCGAGTGGAAAAGCGGCGACTATCGCTACGGCGGCTATGACACGAATTATTACGTTTTCGTAAGAACGTAACAGCATAAGAAAATCGGACACTTTGCCAAAAGCAGGGTGTCCTTTTTATGCGTATTGTAAAAATGCTGTAAGTGTGATAGAATAAAAAACATTGAGGTGATAAAATGTCCTGTGATATGTGCAAAGTAATCGAGCAAATCAAACGGGGAGAAAATCCTTGGTTTGTCAAGGAGTTTGAAACGGGTTACCTTATATTGGGTTGGAATCAGCATTTTTACGGTTACTGTCTTTTTATCTGCAAGCAGCACGTTGTTGAGCTTTTTGATTTGGATATTGATTACAGAACGAAATATATGCAGGAAATGGTTGTTGCTGCTGAGGCTGTGAAAAAAGCTTTCAACGCAGACAAAATTAATTACGAATGTCTGGGCAACGGCGATGCGCACCTGCACTGGCATATTTTCCCGAGAGAATCGGGAGATTTGGGCGAATACGGCAACAACGGCAAAGGCCCCGTATGGTGGCTGCCCAAAGAAATAATGTGGGATGATAATAATATCCCGTCAGCCGATGAACTCGAAAAAATGAAGCAAAAGCTTTTGGCAGAGTTAAGCTGACAAATTACTGTTTGTTGATTCCTTTATCAATGTAAAAGTAAGGCTTTAGCTCCTTTTGAAAGGAGCTGTCGAGCGTAGCGAGACTGAGGATTGTTCGTGAAAATTTATATCAACAAAAAATTCTGCAATCCTCCGTCACGGCTTACGCCGTGCCACCTCCTTTAAAAAGGAGGAAATGCTCCGCATACACCTCATCAGTCACCTGCGGTGGATGAGGTGTAAAAAGAGCCCGACAAACTTTTATAGAAACAACGGAGAAGTTTTTATGACCTTCACTTGGCTTGATTACACAACCGAATATGCTCCTTTGGTTGATTCCTGGATGGATGAAACCGCTGTAAAAATGACGGGCATTGAAGACGGTATTGACAGCGAATGGCAGGCAACGCTTAAAGAGTCCGTAAACTTCCCCGGCTGTAAGGATTTCTTTAAAATCGTGTGCGGAAACGGTGTGCCGTTTGCCGCCGTAAAATACGGGTATTATCAGAATAACGTTACCGTTTCCGTAATTATCGTTGACCCGACACAAAGAGGCAAAGGCAGAGGCTCTGCCGTTTTGCGTGAGCTTGCCGAAAACATAAACCGTCTTGTCGGTGAAAAGACCGATAAAATTGAGGCGGTAATCTTCCCGAGCAATACCGCCTCGCAAAGGGCTTTTGAAAAGGCAGGCTTTGTTTTTGAATATGCCCACGAAGACGGCGACGCACTCTATTATTCAATTAAAACAGGTGACTGAAAATGAATGAGCTTCAGGAAATTATAAATAAAATATTTGAAGACGGCATATACAAGGCTGTCATAAGCAAGCCTAAGGAAAAGAACGCCGAATACCGCAAAATTACGGTTGAACGCCTTGCAAAATTTTATCAGATAGCAAAATACACCGAAAAGCAGGTTTTTCACGAAAACGTGCCCTTTGATAAAATTGCTAAGCGTACACTTGAAATAATCGACGGGCAGTATCTTCAGCTCAATGCCTGGGGCGGAGAAAAGGAGCATTGCGTTACCATTTCCAAAAAGGGAAAGGCTTTTTACGGCGCAAAAAAGAATACCGCCGCCAAAAATCAGCCTGCCTCGCACAATAGGCAAAAGCAGTATCTTCTGCCCGAGGGTCAGGTTATCGAGCCGCTTGTGGATATGGGAATATTCACAAAAGAGGGCAGGGTAGTGCAGTCGATGTACGACAAGTACAGGCAGATTAACCGCTTTGTTGAGCTGATTGACGACTGCATAAAGCAGAACAATTATAAAAGGTTGAATATTATCGACTTTGGCTGCGGCAAATCCTATCTTACGTTTATAGTTTACTACTACCTGACCCAAGTCAGAAAAATCGAGGCAAACATAATCGGCCTTGACCTGAAAAAAGACGTAATTGAAAAGTGCAACAAGGCGGCACGGAAATACGGCTATGAGAGCCTGCGCTTTGAGCTTGGCGATATCAACGGTTACACCTGTCCGTTTGACGTCGATATGGTTATTACTTTGCACGCCTGCGACACGGCAACGGATTTTGCGCTTTACAACGCAATAAACTGGAATGCGAAAATGATTTTTTCCGTGCCCTGCTGTCAGCACGAAATCAATAATCAGATTGCTACGGACGGCCTTTCGCTTCTCACCCGCTACGGTATAATTCAGGAGCGCTTTTCCGCTTTGCTTACCGATTCGGTGCGTGCAAATCTGCTTGAATACTGCGGCTATAAAACGCAGGTGCTCGAATTTGTGGATTTTGCTCATACGCCGAAAAACCTGCTCATCCGTGCCGTGCTCAACCCGAGTGCTACGAAAAAGTCAAAGGAAAAAGCCCTTGCCGAGGTCGATGCGGCAATTGCCGAATTTAACGTAAAGCCAACGCTTTACGGGCTTTTGATGAACTCTTGAAAGGTGAAACCTAATATTTTTATTAACGCAAAACAGAGCTGTAGGGAACGGTCTTGACCGGTTACTGATAGAGAAAATAAATCGTTGTTTTTGATGGCAAGCAGAGGTTGGGTTCTGCTTTCCATTTTATTATAATACATTTAATCGGATAACACAAGAATATTTTAGCGGTATGTTCTTGTTAAAAGCAATCCATCCGGTTAATTATTACCAAGCTCACCAATGAAGTTGAAATATATATCAACCTTCTGAGCATAGCCTTTGCGTTTATGCGGTTCGGAGCGTTCGTGGATAACAATCTTTTCGATAAAGGCATTTACAATTTCCTGATTGAGTTCAGATATATCCGTATACTTGTTAACAACAGAAATAAACCTTTCTACATCAATGGTCTTACTGTTAAGTTCTTGAAGTTTCTTGGTCGCTTCCTCAATCCTGTTCTGCTGTTCATCTTTGCTTCTGGTATAGCCGTCTGCAAGAACAGCGAACTGTTCGGCAGTTATTTCGCCGTCAGCTTTATCCTTATACAGATTCATCAGATAGCGGTCAAGCTCTTCAACTTCGTTTCTGGCTTTGCTTAAAAATCTTTCAATGCGCACCTTTTCCTTTGAGATTTCCTTGTCGGAATTCTGTGTTGCAGCTTGAATAAAATCCTTCTTGTGTTCTTTTACCTGTTCCGTTACCGCTTTTATTGCAGAGAGAACAATTTCACGCACCGCACGCTTGGATATATTATGCGATGTACAGCCGTTACCGTCACGGTACTGATACTTTTTATACCTGCCGCACATATAACTGCTTTTATTCGTGTGCAGAACACTTCCACAATCCGCGCAAATCAGCTTACCTGAAAAGATATCCTTTTCACCCGTCTTACTGTGTCGCTGTTTTGTTGCACGCCTCTGCCTAACAGTTTCCCAGAGCTCCTTGCTTATTATCGCTGTATGCGTGTTTTCAAAACGCTTATGGGATTCCTTAGGCATTTTAATAATCTTCCTTGATTTGTATGACGGCTTGTAACGCAATCCGTTTACAGTTGTGCCGATATATACTTCATTGTCAAGCATATATGTCAGAGTACCGATATCCCAATAATACGGGTCTTCTTTTGATTCTGCCGTACCGTAGCTGCCCAAGGTCAGAAAATCGTATGCAGACGGTGAAAGCACTTTTCTGTGCCTGAGTTCTTTGGATATATCCATTAAAGATGTACCGTTTGCAAACATTTCAAATATAAGCACAATGTTATTCATTGTTTCGGGATTCGGAATCAGATGAAATTTATCGTTCGGATCTTTCATATATCCGTAAGGCGCTCTTGAACGAAGACTTTTACCTTCAGCTGAATTCTTCTGTTTTGTTCTTCTGACCTTTTCACTGGTGCTTTTGACATACCACTCGTTGCACAAATCTTCAAATGCGAGTCCGTCGGGCACACCGTACAGACCGGTATCAACCTTTCCGTCAGCGGTTATGTATCTGACCTGTTTTTCCAGAAACAGGATTTCAAGCAGATAACCTATAGAAAGTCTGTCTCTGCCGAGTCTGGAATGATCTTTTACAATGACGGTATTCACCTTGCCGGATTCAATGTCGTTAATCATATCCATATATCCCGGTCTGTCCGAATAGGCACCGGATATACCGTCATCAATATAAAACTGAGTGTTGGTAAAGCCGTGTTCCTTAGAATAACTGTTCAGAATATCCATCTGATTCTGGATGCTTATACTGTAGTCGTTATTCGTCTTATCTGCATTTGACAATCTGCAGTATAAAGCGATAGATTTGTCAGGCTCATGTTTAATTAACATTTCTTCTCCTTTCCGAGCCGACAGTTATTGCAACTTGATTGTAACGTAGCTGTCGGCTCTTGTCGATAGGGTTCTTAATATTTTTTTGTTTCTTTTTCGATTAATCTGCTTATGATTCTATTAACATCTTCTGTCTTTTCGCTGTTACCGAAAAGCGTTACCTCGTATTTATTTTCCTCGATCATGAGATTAAGTTCACCGATAAGAGTATACTTATCTTGCTTTTGACCGAGCATAATTTACTCCTTGTTATTGTATTTTTCGAGGATTTGTATATCTGAACTCATAGTGAGTTATATTCGTGTTCATCCTGAGAAAAGCAAGCTTTCGTTTAACTGAAACGGGAGGAATCAAACCATTCCCGTATCCTCAGTGGGTGCGGTAGTCACACCGCCAGCATGTAGTTTGAGACGGTTACGTCGAGACGCCAGTGTGATAAATGATAGATCGAAACTGACATAAGTGCCAGTCTGTCATAGACAATCGGGAGCCCTTTTTCAAGTGCAAGCTGTTTATTCTTTCCGCGCACAAAATAATTGCCACGGATTTCGTTCTTATCAAGATGCTTCGGTTTCTTTGTTTTCTTATCAATGCACTTTTCGTTCCAACGCTTTATAATTTCATCCTCAAGCTGCTTTCTGTATCCGGGCTCGTTGTTGATTCTGTCAAGATAGTAGTTGTACGCTCTTACCGCCTGTTCAGCTCTCATATGGTGGTAATCAATGCTGTTGTTCATTTCCTGTGCAGAAAACACTTTGTTTTCCGTACCGTCAAAGAATGACTTTACTGTCCCAATATCCTCAGGGAAAATGCGCTGATAGGTTTCTTTGCCGCCCTTACCTCTGCGAACAACAATGCATAAATAGCCGCATTCATCCACCTTTAGGTCACTTCCGCGAAGGTTCTTAAGTTCGTTTCTGCGGATTCCGACACATCTCTGCAGTTCAACCGTTCTTGAATACTTGCTGTTGTTTTCATCACCGTCCGAACGGTAATGCTTGCGTTCTTTTCTGGAACGGGTGTTTTCTGCCGCATACCTTTTAGGCAGATTCATCACATTAAGCGGAATCCCGTGGTAGAGTCCGACGGGAGCCATATATGTATGAATTGTGCTTGCGGTATGGTCTTTTTCTTTCAGGTACTCAATGTAATCCTCAATATGCTCGGCACATTCTTCCTTTGTTTTGCAGTCGTACTCAGTACGGCAGAACAGAATAAACTTGTCGTAGTTCTTTATGTATGCCGCTCTTGTCACATTGTTTTCGTACTGCTTAAAATGTTTCTCAGCATCGTTTCTGAGCTTGCCTGAAATGCTCTGCTTGTAATGTTTCTTTTTCTTACTCAAGGCCTTTTTATCCTTTCTTTTGTTTTGGGCTTCTCTGAAAACTCATTGCACAAAATCTTGCGTGTCCTTTTTCTGCCATATTGTCCCAAAATACTCGTTAATACACAAAGTATTGCCTGCGTTTTTGAACCAATCTGTCAAAAAAAATTACTACGCAATCTTTGCACCCTGAGTTTTCAGAAAAACCCTATTTGGAAAGTGTTCTGCATAGCAACGTCACTTTACCAAAACGCCCACTAAAAAATTAGTGTTAAACTGTTCGGGGGCTTCACCCTGAAGCGATGACTTGTTGAGAACAACCCATCCGTTAAGGTCGATGCAAACCATAACGCCAAAACGAATTCCGTATACGGAAACCGTTCATTCGCCCTACTAACTGGTTATTCCGGTTAATTACCTGAATAACCGTTAGTAAGACCGGCTCTTTTCTTTCGAAAAGTTGCCGTGTCCGTGATGAAAACAGCGCAATAAAGCTTCTGAAAATCTTTGTTTTGGCTGTTTCATCACTCTCAATCCGTACGGTTTATAACCATACGAATTGCATAGGATACGCTGCGGTTATTTTCATCTCATACCGCTCCAACACAACCACACTATTGGGGCTGAATATCTCAGGGGATTTTGCCGCTACCGAGATTCGTCGAATCATAAAAGATAAAATTACCACCGTACCCTCTGACTAATTTTCCTCCTTAATTTAATTTCACCCAACCGCCTTCGCAATTTCTATCCCTGACGGTTGAACTAAAACGGGATTTTTCAATCACTTGCGCTGTGATTCTTACTCCTGACATCTTTTATTAATCGACTATAGTATGTAAGAATGACGGACATCACAAAATTCATTTATGCTTTTACTATTAAAAACAGACTGATTTTCAGCAAAACCCAAGTTTTTATCTGCTTTTGGGCATAAATCAACCCCCGAAGCGAGTGAGATTACACTTCAGGGAGCTTAACGACTCAGTTATTAAAACTACTTTTTTAAATTTAATTGTTTACATAAATTTGCGCTTCGTACGTATTTTGTACGTGATTTGTACGTAATTATCCTTTACACTGTAGCTTGTCTTTTGACAAAACAAATGAAAGGATATATTGAATGGAAAAGAATCTTGAAAGACTTGCCACCCGACTGAAAGAGGAATCTTTCAAAGCCTACAAATTGCCGCCGGATATTACGGACAAGTTCCTTAACCTTACTCCGATTGCGTTCCCTTTTGCAAAAGCATTAATTAAGTCACTTGTTCCTGACGCTACG
>JAFXCT010000017.1 GCA_017521365.1 Clostridia bacterium | reverse complement strand
CTGCCGTACCGAGAGCGTGCTTATCTATATTATTTCTGAAGCGTTCATCCGCAACATACATCTGACCCAGTCCTGCCAGAATTTCGTTCGTGCAACGATAGTAATTCTCGGTAATATGGCTCTGTAGCGCTTTCACAAGGCTCTGCACCTCATCAGAATCGGGCTCTGCGCCGTTTTTCATACACACCGCAAACTCTGCGAAAATGCCGTCCATTTCCCCGGCAAGGTTATTCCACTTGTCCTTTGAATAATCCTTCGTTTTTTTGGCGTGCTCCCTGTAGGCATCCGTTGTGCCCCATTTTTCTTTTGCTTCCTGCTTGTAATTTTCAAGCTCGCTGTTATCAAAAGCTGTCATAATGTTTTCTCCTTTCACGGCACCGTCAATAGCAACAATCAACCTTTCCAGCCGTTCCTTCTTTAGAATAAGAAGCTTTTTCTGCTCTGCAAGTGCCTTTTCTTTATCATATTTCGGAGAAGATAAAATTTCGGCTATGCTTTTCAAAGAAAAATCAAGCTCACGGTAAAACAGAATCTCCTGCATACGAACAAGTGAACTTTCATCGTAAAAACGGTAGCCCGTAAACTTATCAACAAAGGCCGGCTTAAGCAAGCCGATTTCATCATAATAATGCAGCGTGCGCACACTGACACCCGTAAACTCCGCAAATTCTTTAATCCGCATTTTCAATTCTATCACCTCGCAGAAAAAAGTGTACACCATACCGCAGCGTGAGAGTCAATAGGCAGAAAACAATTCGCATCTCTTACTTGAGAAGATTATACTGTAAAAGCCCCTCAAAATCAAGACGAAGCCTTGTATATCGTCATTGCGAAAGCTTTTTTGATACACGCTGAAGCGTGATGATATACAGTCCTGACGGACTGATGAGATACAACAATGGCAAAATTGCCATTGTTGATGATATACCCTTGCTTTCGCAATGGATAAAAAAAGAACGAAGCAAATGCTTCGTTCTTTTTTGGCGGAGAAGGAGGGATTTGAACCCTCGCGCCAGTCGCCCAACCTACTCCCTTAGCAGGGGAGCCCCTTCACCACTTGGGTACTTCTCCATAATGCTGAATTATCTATAAAATATTAACTTTAAGCAAGTTGTTTTTAAGTGGCGGAGAGAGTGGGATTCGAACCCACGGTACGTTGCCGTACGACGGTTTTCAAGACCGTTCCGTTATGACCACTTCGGTATCTCTCCGTATGTGTGCAAGTTATATTACCACATTATTTTGGCGTTGTCAAGCACTTTTTATGCAAAAATGTACAGCAGCAGCATCAGAAGCGTTTTATCCGCATTTTCCAAGGCAAGTATAAGTATCAGCCCGAGGAGAAGTATGCTGTCCCCACTCAGCTGCCGTTCTTGCCGTTTCTGCCCGTTTATCCTGCGCAGAGTAACTCCGCTTATTCTGTCCGCCTGCTGCTGCATTCGGTGAAGCTCATTGTCCAATGTGTTTCTCCTTTCAAATTAACGTAGTACATTGTAACATCTTAAAGTTGACTTTTGTAGGGGCGGATATTATCCGCCCGTGCTGATATTGCTCGGTTTGCTGGCGGCTGATAGCCGCCCCTACAGTGAAGTTTTAGTTGTTACAGCGTAGTAGGGGCGATTTGCAATCGCCCGCCGTATAACCATACCGCCGTACTTTTCGGGCGAATACAATTCGCCCCTGCAAATTGTAATTTACATAAACTTTTCAATTATCGGCAGCAGGTCCATCAGCCTCATCAGCTGTATTGCCTCATCTGCTTTCTTTCGCCTTGGCGGACTGAGCAGGGGCTTAAGGGCGGCAATGAGGCGTGTGCGCTCATCGTCGCCTTTGCTTTGCAGCAGCGGCATAAGCTCAATCAGCTTTGCTATCATCTGCGGGTCTATTCCGCCGAAAGGGTCGGCAGAGGCTTGGCTGTTGCCGTCGCCGCCCATAAACTGCTGCGCCATATCGGAAAGGTTGCCCATTTCCTCCTCACTCAAAGAAGAGAGGATGCTGCCGATGTCGTCAAAATTCATTTTTTGCCGCCCATTTTTTTAATAAGCTCCTGCGCCTGCGGACTTTTAAGCAGGTTTTCGAGTGCGTTCTTATCCTGCAGAATATTCTGCACCCGTTGGCGCTGCTCGGGTGTGATTTTGTTCTGCAGTATGTCCTGCGCCATATTACTGTCGGGGGCTGAGCCCTTTGAATTCATAAGCAGCCGTAAAAGCTGGTCGGGTGAAAAGTTGTTTGCGCTCATTGAAATCACCGCCGTTATGTGTTATATTCGGTATATATAATTATGTTTAAGGGGTGGTTTATATGACTAAAATTCTTGTCGTTTCCGATTCCCACGCAAACGAGTGGAAGCTGAGCGACGCAATCAAGGCCGTGCCCGACGCAAAAATTGTTTTTCACCTTGGCGACGGCGAACACGAAGCAAGGCTTATTGCCCGAAGATACGGCACAAAGTTTTTCCACCTCGTTCAGGGCAACTGCGACTGGGGCAGCGAATTGCCGACAAGCGTTGTTGATATTGTTGAAGGCAAACGCATTTACGCCTGCCACGGTCACACCCACCTTGTGAAGTACGGCACGGCTGACCTCGTTGCCGCCGCAAAGGAAAACAACTGCTGTATTGCATTATACGGCCACACCCACCAACCCGTTACGCAATACGTGGACGGCATACTTATTTTTAATCCGGGAAGCATAAATCAGGGCTGTTTCGGCACAATTGATATAGCGGAAAACGGAATTTTGCCCGTTTTGCGTAATTTACCGTAACTTTTTTCCTGAAAACACTTGAAAAATATGTATATCTGTATTAAAATTAAGTGAATTCTAATGTTCAGAAATAATTTTTCGGAGGAAATAAAAAATGGTATCAGCAGGCGATTTCAGAAACGGCATTACCTTTGAGATGGACGGCAACGTTTACCAGATCATTGAGTTCCAGCACGTTAAGCCCGGTAAAGGTGCTGCTTTCGTTCGTACAAAGATTCGTAACGTAATTGCAGGCTCCGTTACAGAGCGTACATTCAACCCCACAGAAAAGTTCCCCACCGCTTACATTGAGCGCAAGGAAATGGAATACTCCTACAATGACAGCGGTCTCTACTACTTTATGGACCCCGAAACCTACGATATGGTTCCGATTGGCGAAGACACTCTCCCCGACAACTTCAAGTTCGTCAAGGAGAATGAGACCTGCCGTATCCTTTCCTACAAGGGCAACGTTTTCGGCGTTGAACCCCCCACGACAGTTACACTCCAGGTAACTCAGACTGACCCCGGCTTTGCAGGCAACACAGCTACAAACGCTACAAAGCCCGCTACACTCGAAACAGGTGCAGAGGTCAAGGTTCCTCTCTTCATCGAAGAGGGCGAAATGATTATCGTTGACACCCGTACAGGCGAGTACCTCAGCCGCGCATAATTTTCAACTATTATTTATTGTTTTATTAAAGGGAGGCAATTATTATGGCAATGACATTGACTGAAAAGGCTGCATACATCAAGGGCCTTGCAGACGGTCTCAATCTTGATGCAGACAAACCCGAAACAAAAATCATCAACGCACTTCTCGACCTTGTTGACGATATGGCTCTCTCGGTCTGTGACCTTGAGGACGAGCTTGCACTCGTAGGCGAGCAGGTTGACGCTGTTGACGAGGACCTCGATGCTCTTGAGTCCTATGTTTACGACGATGATGATTGCGATTGCTGCTGTGATGATGACTGCGACTGCTGCGACGACGACTTCTTCGAGGTCGAGTGCCCCGCTTGCGGTGAAATCATCAACGTTGACGAGGGTATCCTTGAAAGCGGCAGCATTCAGTGCCCCAACTGCAACGAAAACCTTGAGTTCGACATCGAGTACGATGAGGACGAGGACGAAGAATAATTCTTCAGCGAAAACCGCATAAAAATCACGAGCGACGGATTTTAAAATCTGCCGCTCGTTTTTTATATTAATTATTAATCTACTATATAATTCTTGTTTTCATCAAGGAGATACATTTCGGCAATTACCTCAAGCAGTATGCCGTTTTCGGTGTATTCCTCGCTGAGGATTTTTCCGTCCGTGCGGAAACGTGCCGCTGTTGCCGCCGCCGAATAGGGCAGGAGTAATTTTGCCTGCCTGCGTGTGGGAGGCAATTCCTTTGCTACCGCTTCAAGGAGCTTGTCAAGCCCCGTGCCGTTTGCGGCGGAAATCATAACCGTTCTGCCGAAGGTCGGCAAATCGGCAACAGACTCCACCAAATCGCACTTGTTCATAACGGAAATTACGGGCTTGTTCATACAGCCAAGCTCAGTCAGCAAATCCGCCGTGACACGAAGGTGCTCGCCGCACTCGTCACTTGAAGCATCACAGACGTTGAGAATAACCGTTGCGCTTGCCGCTTCTTCAAGCGTGGATTTGAACGCTTCGACAAGGTGGTGAGGCAGTCTGCGGATAAGGCCGACGGTATCTATAAGCATAACACGTCTGCCGTCGGGCAAATCAAGACCTCTTGAGGTGGGGTCAAGCGTTGCGAAAAGCTTGTCTTCGGCAAGCACGCCTGCCTGAGTGAGTGCGTTCATCAGCGTGGATTTGCCTGCGTTTGTGTAGCCGACTATGGCAACCGTCTGTACGCCGTCCTTAGCACGCCTTGAGCGCAGATTTCCCCTGCGCTTTTCAAGCCCCTCAAGCTGTTCTTCAAGGGCGGAAATGCGCCTGCGGATGTGCCGGCGGTCACTTTCGAGCTTTGTTTCGCCGGGGCCTCTCGTGCCTATACCGCCGCCAAGACGGGAAAGCTGAATACCCTTACCCGTAAGTCGGGGCATAGAGTATTTGAGCTGTGCCAGCTCAACCTGAAGCTTACCTTCGCCGCTCATTGCACGGGCGGCAAAAATATCGAGAATAAGTGTTGTTCTGTCAACAACTCTCGTGTCTGTTTCGTCCTCAATATTTCTCGTCTGCGAGGGCGAAAGCTCCGCATCGAAAATGAGCAGGTCTATTTCGTTTTCCTTGCAGAATTCCTTTAATTCCTCGAGCTTACCCGAGCCGATATAGGTTGCGTTGTCGGGCTTGTCACGCTTTTGCGTGAGCCTTGCGACAACCTCTGCCCCTGCCGTTTTTGTAAGCTCTTCAAGCTCGTCAAGCGAGCTTTCGGGGTCGTATTCCCCGCAGTCAACACAGACGAGCACTGCACGCTCCGCCTGCTGTGAGTTTTCAATCAGCTCTCTCATTCAATACCTTTAAGTGCCTCCATTTCGGCACGGTCAATCTTAATCTTGCCGTCCTTGATGACGGTAACGTCGTGTCTGTTAACGGAAACCGGAGCCGCATCGGGGTTGCGGTCAAGCGTAACCTTGAGCATACCCGTAAGCAGGTTAACGTCGCTTACAACGCCCTTGCCATCACGGGTCTGTACAATAGCGCCAACCTTGGGCGTAACCTTGAGAAGGTGCTCGTAAGCCTCCTGCTCATACTTGAGGCAGCACATAAGTCTGCCGCAGGTGCCGCTGATTTTGACGGGGTTGAGGGAAAGGCCCTGCTCCTTCGCCATCTTGATTGAAACGGGCTGGAAATCGCCCATAAACGAATTACAGCAGAAGGGTCTGCCGCACATACCGAGTCCGCCGAGCATTTTTGCTTCGTCACGCACACCAATCTGCCTCAGCTCGATACGGGTGCGGAAAACACCTGCCAAATCCTTTACAAGCTCACGGAAATCAACTCTGCCGTCAGCCGTGAAGTAGAAAAGAATCTTGCTGCCGTCAAGCGTGTAATCAACATCAACGAGCTTCATATCAAGGCCGTGCTTTTCAATTTTCTGCTCACAGACCTTGAGCGCCTCGGCTTCCTTTTTGCGGTTTTCTTCCATTTTTTTCCTGTCCGCATCGGTAGCCTTGCGAAGAATTTTCTTAAGCGGCTTTACGATTTCGTTTTCCGAAACCTCCTTGGGCTCAAGCGCAACCTCGCCGCACTCAACGCCTCTTACCGTTTCAACGATAACGAGGTCACCCATTGCAAAGCTCTCCTCGTTGGGCTCAAAATAATAAACCTTGCCTACGTCCTTAAAACGCACGCCTACTACGTATGCCATTTATATCACCTGTTATATGCAGAAACACTCCGCATATCCTTTCAGTTTTACTAAATTATTTTCCTGCCGCTTTTCTCATAAGCGAACAGAAGCGTGTTACAAGCAGCGCCTTGTTTGCGTTGAGCGCCTGTGCTCTTTCAAGCTCGCCCACAACATCAATCAGCCGCACCAATTGTGCCGTCGTAAGGCTTCGGGCAAGCAGAGAGGCCTGCTCCGGCGAAGCTGAAAGCACCGCCGATGACGGGCTTTGCTTTTTTGCCGCCGCATCACGGAAAATCAGCCGAAGCTGACCGAGCACGAGAGTCATAAGCTCCGCATCCTTTTCAAAAACACCCGTTTCACGCATCAGGTCAAACTCATTCGGCGAAACGAGAGCCTTGGCAATCAGCCCTGCCTTTTCGCAGGCGGCAGAGTGCTTTTCATTCAGACTGTCGCCAAGCTGCTGGCCAAGGCTGTAAACAGCCGCACGGGAAAGAATTGTTCCGAGCAGCGAGGAGGAAACGGGACAGGTCAGCACGAAGCGGACATATTCGGGCGGCTCCTCCAATATTTTAAGCAGAGCGTTCTGCGCCTGCTCATTTGCAAAATTCATATTGTGAAGAATAAACACACGCCTTGCCGCCTCGTTGGGGAAAACAAAGGCGTTGCTTCTTATCTCACGCACGGCATCAACCTTTAACGGGTCCTTATTGCCCTCGGTTGCAATTGCCTCGAAAATATCGGGGTGAAAGCCCTTACCAGCCTTCACACAGTCCGAGCACACGCCGCACGGCACATTTTCACCCGAGCAAACGTGAACCTTTGCCAACAGACGTGCAAGATTAAGCCTGTCGTTCTCGCTGCCGCCTTCCAGAATAATTGTGTGCGGCAGTCTGCCGGCTTCAACCGCCGCAGACAACAGGTCCTGCAATTGTGTGCTGATTTCTATACCTTCAAAATTCATAACTTAACAAACTTATCGACATCCACAACGAAAACCGTTGCACCGCCGACATTGACCTCAAACGGGACAGACGAAACGCTGCCCTCACTTCTGCCGGGGAAGCCCGAAACGACCTGCTTGTGGCTGTGGGCACGCTTGCCGATTAACTCAATTACGCTGTCAACCTGCTCTTCTTCAACGCCGATAAGCAGAGTTGTGTTACCTGCACGCATAAAGCCGCCCGTAGTGGAAAGCTTTGTTGCGCTGTAGCCTGCCATTGAAATTTCCGAAACCACGCCCTGAGCATCATCGCTGTGGACTATGGCAATTATAAGCTTCATACTCATAACAAATACTTCCTTATAAGTGTTCTGCCTGAATTTGGGCAAGTGCTCTTGCAAGCTGGTCGGGGCACGAGGTCGGCTTGAAGCCGCATCGGATACCCGAAAGGCGGCCAATAACCTCGCCAATCTCCATACCCTTTACAAGGCTTGCTATGCCCTGTAAATTGCCTGCGCAGCCGCCCGTAAATTTAACATTTTTTACGGTTGTGCCGTCAATTTCAATATCAATTTTCTGTGAGCACGTGCCCATCGTTTTGTATGTGAAATTCATTGCATAGTACCTCTGCTTATAAAAAATCATACAGATTAATAATATAACAAGACGGTTATTATGTCAAGATGAGAAAAACTCTCCGCCTGAGTAAATTCAGACAGAGAGGTATTTAAATTACGGTTTGTATGGGCGACCTTTGGTCGTCCGTTAAATTAGAACAAACCTAACAAAGGACATTTCGTAGGGGACGACATCCCCACAAACTGTAATTTGTCAGCTTGCTTTCTTCTTTGTCATTTTCCAAACAAACACTGCCGCCGCAAACGCTGCAACGCCGCTGACGAGCTTGCCTACTATCATTGCGGGCACGAATCCCTCATCAAAAGCCATTGTAAAGGCAAGGTGGTCACCGAAAACAAACGAAGCGGAAACAGCAAACGCCATATTGAGCACCACGCCCTTTTTGTCCATTTTTTCTGCCATATTAAAGGTAGGTATACTGTTTGCAACCGATGAAACGAGGCCGAGAACGGCTGTTTCGTTTATGCCGAGCTTTTTACCCAGCAGCGAAAACGGCTTTGAGAAAATTTTTGAAATAACGGCAATAAGCGGAAAGACGCCGGAAAGAATAATCGCAATATCACAAACGATTACAAACGCATCCATTACGGGCAGCATTCCGGGAATTAAAGTGATTGAAGTTATGTGCTCAAAAATTCCTGCCGCAAAGCCGATAACGATAAGCGTTGACACAACCCAGCCTATGCCTGCAAAAATTTTACTGCACAAATCGGGCTTGACGGCGAGGCCGATGCAGGTGACAACCGCCATTAAAATGACGGGCATCAGATTGAGAATAAGCGTGCCGAAGGGAATTTTCAGCATTACTCCCGAAACGATACAGCCAAGCGGCATTGCGGCAATACCGCAGAGTATGCCGAGCAAAACCTCTTTGTGAAGGCTTTTGTCAATCATTTTAAGCGCAACGGGCACGGTAAAGCAGATTGTGACACCCATCATTGATGCAACGACAAGGCCGTTGAAGCCGCCTATAACCGCATCGCCCGCAAGAGCTTTTGATACAGCGGCACCGCCCATATCGTTTGCGATAAACGCACCCAAAAACGAAAGGTCGATATGTAAAAGCTCGGCTACGGGTGTAAACACGGGGGTCAGCCACTCTGCAAGGCAGGGCGCTATGCACAGCATACCTATCATTGCAAGCGAGAGCGTGCCTGCCGCCATTATTCCCTTGTCAAATTCCTCGCCCAGCTTAAAGCGGTTGCCGATTATTTTATCGGCCGCGCCGAGCAGGGCAAAAACAGCAAAAACAAATCTTAAAACTTCCAAAATCTTTCTCCCGTATCAGAATTGTTCAACCCATTTTTCAAGTCCGGGTTTTCTGTTTGCAATTGCCGTCGGCTTTTCACCGCCGAAAATCTGCTTTGCGTTGCGCACAATATCTTCGCAGTTGAGCGGCCTGCCCTCAAGCAGCGTGTCGGGTCTTTCAAAGCCGACCTCGTAAAGCCACGGGCCCTCGTAGCCAACCTCTTTCAGCGCCGAAAGCACAGCCTGCCAGCCGATATCGCCCTCACCGGGCAGCCAATGGCGCTCGTTGAGAAAATCATAATCGGAAACGTGAATCGTAACGATTCTCTTGCCGAATTTTCTGATATAATCGGGCAAGGCCTCGGTGAAAAGGTGGTTTGTATCAAGGCAAAGACGAAGCCTCTCATCAACGCTCACAAGCTCGGCAATTTCCTCGGAATTTCTGCCAAGGCAGGTACGGGGCAAATCCTCAACACACAGCACCGCACCTTCTTTATCGGCAACCTCAACAAGGCGTGAAAGGCTGAGCTTTGCACAGTCCATTCTCTCCCTGCGTTTTTCTGCCTTAATCGGCTCTGCGCTTGGGTGAATGATGAGTTTTTCTATGCCGATTGCGGCGGCTTTTTTGATAAGAGAAGTGTGGTATTCTATCGTACCCTCCTGCGCAGACGGGTTTGAAATATCCACCGTGTTAAACGGCGCAAACGGCAGGTGAAAGGAATTAAGACGAACGCCGTATTTTTCGGAAAGCGAAAGAATTTCCTTGTAATTTATCAAAGCAATTTCATCGTAGGGCTGTGCAATTTCCATTGCGGCAATACCTGCCTCACGGTACTGCAAAAATAAATTTTCGTCTATTGTTTTTGAACAGGTTGATAAGCCGATTTCAAACATTTTGGTTACCTCTCTGTTATAACAATTTTTCCATTATAACGCTGCCGCCGTAATCTTCAACGGTTTTAAAGCCGTTTCTTTCGTACATTCCCAGCGAAATTTCACTGTGTTTGAACGCATTGAGCACCATTTTTGCATAGCCTTTTTCCTTTGCATCCTCCTGTATCTTAACAAAAGCACTTTTGCCGTAGCCCATACCTCTGAACTCTTCTTTAATCACATTTTCAATGACAAAAGCAGCGTTTTCTTCAAACGGACTTTTCTGGTAACCTATTACGCCTACGCCCTCACCTTTTTCATTGAGAACAACATACAGAAAGTTGTTTTCCGTATCGGCACCGTTTGGAAAAACATCTTTGAATTCCGCTTTCGCAGCCCGTTTTGCTTTGAAAAGAAATTTTTCATCGCCCGATTTAATCAGGTTTTCGGCGTAGTTTTTTATTGACCATTTTTCAAAAATTTCAAACTCTTCTTTGTTGATTTTT
>JAFXCT010000129.1 GCA_017521365.1 Clostridia bacterium | reverse complement strand
TTTATTATTTGTTACCGTAGGTAACACTTAAAGCTCCCCGTCCTCAAACCGTGTCGTTTTAATCGTAAGGGTCAGCGCAATTTCTGCAAAGCGGCGGCTACTGACGGGAAAATCCTCCTCTATCCACTTTTTGAGTATACCTATAAAGCCGTTGAAGCAGAAAACAAAGCAGTATTCGTACTCGGGGTCTTCAAAGCCCTGAAAGCTTCTGGGGTACTTGGCAAGCACGGTGCGTATTAATTTACCGACAAAAATATCGTCATCGGCGTGGGTAATAAGCACCTTGAAAAGCTCCTTGTTATCTATAACGTAGTCGAACACGCCCTCTATTTTATCGAGGAAGGACGGAATTGAGTCGATAAGCGGCAGCTCGTCGGGCTCGGGAATCTGGGACAGCACCTCGTCCTCTATCTCGTGCCTTAGGGCAATAACGTCCTCATAGTGGGCGTAAAATGTGGAACGATTTACGTCTGCCGCTTCGCACACGTCCTTTACGTTCACCTTGGACATAGGCTTTTCGGCGCATATTTCAATAAACGCCTCTTTTATCATTTTTTTCGTCATTTTTACTCTTCTGCTCTCTGCCATAACTGAAAAGCTCCTTTGTTACTCTAATTTTACCGACAAACGGTCGAAAAGTGTCGTTTTTTTATCTTTTTCGAAAAAACTGCTTGTTGATTTTTAAACACCGTGTTGTTAAAATGATACAGTATGCGAAAAAAATTGTCAAGATATAGGGGGAAGACAGAATGGCAAATGCTTACACGGAAAAGAGATTTTCAAACTACAGAGAAATTGTAAATTTTGCAGCAGCTACATATCCCGAAAACAAGGCCTTCACAATAAAGCTCAAGGAGGGCGAATACCGCACGGTTTACTACAAGGAGCTCAAGGACCTTTACTACCGCCTTTGCACACATATGATTGAAAAGGGTCTTATGGGCAAGCGTATTGCGGTTGTAGGCCACAACTGCTTCCAGTGGGCTATCTCCTACCTTGCTGCGGCTACGGTCGGTGTCGTTGTGCCGATTGACAAGGAGCTTCAGCCGGCTGACGTTAACGATTTCCTTAACGCTGCCGATTGTGAGGCAGTATTTACCGAGGCAAAGCGCAACAAGGAGCTCAAGGAAATTGCTGACAGAGAAATGTACCACGTTGACTTTGAAGACGTTGACAGCATTATCAAGGCTTCTTCAATAGACGCAAAGACAATTGACGCTATTACATACGAAAAGGACCAGATGAGCATTCTCATCTTCACCTCCGGCACAACAGGCAACTCCAAGGGTGTCTGCCTTTCACAGTACAACATCTGCTCCAACATTCACTCCACCAGCCGTATGTTCCGTGTAAACGAGGACGACAGCACGCTTTCAATTCTTCCGCTTCACCACACTTATGAGTGTACGCTCGACTTTGTACTCTTCCTTACAAGAGGTGCTCATATCTGCTACTGTGACGGTCTTACAAAGGTGCAGAAGAACATGGCGGAATACAGCCCGAGCATTCTCGTTGTAGTTCCCGCTCTGCTCAAGGTACTCAGCAAGCGTATCAAGGCAAAGCTTGCAAAGGATGCACCCGGCAAGTACAAGACCTATTTTGAAACAATGCCCATTGCCGACGCACTCCAGAAGTGCCCGTGGCTTATCCGCAAGATTATAATTTCCAAGGTAAGACAGACTCTCGGCGGCAAGCTTCGTGTTTTCATCGTCGGTGCCGCAGAGCTTGACGTTTCACTTATCGACGATTTTGCAGCCTTCGGCATCCGCACGCTTCAGGGCTACGGCCTGACAGAGTGTGCACCGCTTGTTGCAGGTAACGGCGATTTCCACTTCAACGCCGCTTCAACAGGTATTGCCATTCCCGATGTTCAGGTTAAGATTGACAACCCCAACGACGAGGGTGTAGGCGAAATCATCATCAAGGGCGAAAACGTTATGCTCGGCTACTTCAACGACCCCGAGGCTACAGCAGAGGTTCTTAAGGACGGCTGGTTCCACACAGGTGACCTTGGTCTTATGGACGAAAACGGCGATATATTTATCAAGGGCAGAATCAAGAATGTTATCGTTACCGAAAACGGCAAGAACATCTACCCCGAAGAGCTTGAAACAAGACTTTCGCAGTGTCCCGAAATCGGCGAAGCACTTGTCTGCGCCGCAGAAGAGGACGGCGTAACAACCGTTAAGGCAAAGATTTTCCCGAATATGGAATACCTCAAGGAAAAGTTCGGCGACAAGAAGCTCAGCGAGGAAGAAATCAAGGGTATTGTTCAGAACGCTATCAAGAGCGTTAACAGCAAAATCCCCAACTACAAGCACATCAAGATGGTTGAGGTGCTTTCAAACGCACTTGAAAAGACAACAACACAGAAAATCAAGCGCTTCGGCAAGAACGTTAAGTAAAAAATACGGACACACAGGTTTCTGTGTGTCCGATATTTTTTATAAATCCTCGTAATTAATTTTCTTATCTTTATAATAATAAACCTTATCGTGCTCGCCTATTTCGCGGATTACTCTGCATGGGTTGCCGTAGGCAACAACGTTTGACGGTATATCCTTTGTTACAACGCTTCCTGCACCTATAACGGTATTGTCGCCTATTGTAACACCGGGCATAACAAGCACGCCTGCGCCAAGCCAGCAGTTTTTGCCGATATGCACGGGCATATTGTACTGGTAAGCCTTTGCACGAAGCTCAGGGTTAATCGGGTGGCCTGCTGTTGCAACGACAACGTTGGGCGCAAACATCGTATTATCACCGACGTAGATGTGCGTGTCGTCAACAAGGGTCAGCCCGAAATTTGCGTAAACCGCCTTGCCGAAGTGAACGTTTTTGCCTGCCCAGTTTGCGTGCAGAGGCGGCTCAATATAGCAGTCCTCCCCTATCTCGGCAAACATCTCCTTAAGAAGCTCGGCTCTTTTGTCAAGCTCACTCGGACGGGTTGCATTAAAATCATAGAGCTTATCAAGGCAAGCCAACTGCTCCGTCATTATTTCATCACCGCTGGGGTAGTAAATATCGCCGCTGTGCATTTTTTCTTTGTCTGTCATTTTGTCCTCCTGTGTAATATTGTTTTATCTAATATAAACTGTAATTACTATCTCTCTAATTGAGAGCGAAATGTAGGGAACGGTCTTGACCGTTCCGATAGGTTTCATCGGACTTTACGGAAGGGTCAAGACCCTTCCCTACGTTACTTTTTGATATTGATATAATAATTAGTTTTAATCGCTACAGAAAATTAAATTTTATTTGATAATCTATTATAAGTTATTTATACCGCAAAGGTCAAATATTTTATTGTAAAAATGCAAATGTTAATGTATAATTATTTTATCACGATAAAAAGGACTGATTAAAAATGTTCGATTATCCCGAATACGATATTAACGGCATTAAAACGCTTTGCGAAATTGGCGGACTTAACAAGGAAATGAATATGACAATCCGTGTAAAGAAATTTGCCGCAGGCGAAAGCTTTACGGTTGAAAGCGACGCACTTGAAACCGCCTGCCTTATTCTTTACGGAAATGCGGATATAAGCTGGCTGGGCAGAACAGAAAAAATGCAGCGTGAAACTCCGTTTGCCAAAACTCCCTACTGCCTGCACGCACCTAAAGGCGTAAAAATCGAAATAACGGCAAAGGCTGAAAGCGAAATTCTGATTCAGCAGACCGACAATGAAAGAGAATTTGATCCCGTTTTCTACACGCCCGATATGATACTTTACCAGGAATTCGGCAAGGGTCAGTGGGGCGGCACGGGACACAGAATCGTATCCACCGTTTTTGATTACGACAATGCACCCTATTCAAATATGGTGCTCGGCGAGGTTTTCAACCAGCCCGGCAAGTGGTCAAGCTATCCGCCGCACCACCACCCCCAGCCCGAGGTTTACTACTACCAGTTTGATAAGCCGCAGGGCTTCGGCGCCTGCTTTATCGGCGATAACTGCTTCAAGAGCACTCAGGGCTCTGTTGCCTGCATTACGGACGGCTACGACCACCAGCAGGTTGTGGCACCCGGATATGAAATGTGCTACATCTGGATGATCCGCCACATTGACGGCGACCCGTGGTACAAAACGACACGCTTTTACGCCAAAGAGCACGAGTGGCTGACGAAGGAGAACTGATATGAAAAACAGCAGTATACACATCCGTGACCCGTTTGTGCTTGTCAAGGACGGCGTATATTATATGTACGGCACGAGAGGCGTGAATTTCGGCCAGCAGACGGGCGGAATTGACGTTTACAAGGGCACGGACCTTGAAAACTGGGAAGGACCCGTTCAGGTTTTCGATTCCGAAAAATTCGGGCTCAACAAACAAGCCAACTGGGCACCCGAGGTGCACGAATTCGGGGGCAAATACTATATGTTTGCCACCTTCTTAAAGGAAAACAATCTTCGAGGCACATATATTCTCGTTTCCGACTCACCCGACGGCGAATTCAAGCCTCTTACGGGCGAAGCGATAACGCCTTACGAATGGGAATGTCTCGACGGCACGTTTTACGTTGAGGACGGTGTCCCCTACTGTGTATTCTGCCACGAGCACACACAGATTTTCGACGGCACGGTTGAATTTATGCGCCTTTCCGATGACCTTACAAAGGCTGTAACCGAGCCGAAAACGCTCTTTACGGGCAGCTCATTTCTTAAAAAGCAAGCAACCCAAAAGGACCACAACGTCACCGATGGCCCATTTCTTTTCAAAAAGAAAAACGGCAGGCTCATTATGATATGGTCAACCTGCCATAACGGTTACCTGCAGTGCGTAGCTGCCTCCGACAACGGCAGAGTAGACGGCAACTGGACACACCTGCCCACAATGTTTGACAAGGACGGCGGACACGGTATGATATTCAAGGGGCTTGACGGCGAACTCTATTTAACGCTCCATTGCCCCAACAACCAGCCCGACGAAAGACCCGCATTTTTCAGAATTGAGGAAACTGAAGAATCCTTGAAAATCAAAGAAATAACAATAAATAAATAATAATAGAACAGCTATGCGGAGTACTACCGGCATAGCTGTTCTGTTATATCTACGAAATCCTTGCATGTTATAAGCAAGGATTTTTATTATTAATCCGGAAGATTGCAGAGCATATCACTTAACTCAAGGTAATAAGATTGAACGGTTTCTTCATCAGCAAAAAGACCGATAGCAGAACCGTGGTCACCTTCTCTTACGGGCATAACATTCCAAATGCCTTTTTCAAAGGTTTCGTCAAAATCTTTATGAGCTTCATCAAAGGGATAAGTTGCGCTCATCGTATTAATCAATGCATCGTTTGAACGCCAGTCGTCATCATATACAACTTGCGTATATTCGTCCTTGAATTCAGGCATAAATACCATAATCAAAGAAGTGAGATAAATAACGGGGTTGGTGTTGAGTTTCGGAAACTCAGCACCGATAATAGGAAGTTTTTCGGTTGTTGAAAACGAATATGAAAAATAATATATGCTGTCAGTTATTTCAAGCATATCATTAAGCTCTGCCGTACCTTTAGGAGACAGATCATATGCACATGTATCTTTGTTATTGGTTTCAGCACGATATATGGCTGCCAAAAGGTTATCCGCACCGCCTTCGCCCGGAATATCGGTTAATCCGAACTGCTCAAGGTGAAAATCAACAAACCTGCCGTTCAAAAAGCTTCTGCCCATAATTCCTGCATAAAGATAACTGAAATTCCGAACTACATCATAAATTCCGAAATATTTGAGGGGATAATATATATTTGAGCTATTATGAGGAGTACTGACCGTTGTTACGCTCTTTACCCAATCTTTTTTGCCGCCTATAAAAAGACCTGAAATATCGTTTGATTCTGTTGCTGCAATTTCTTCGGGTGAACCGTAGGTTAAAAGATGCACGAGCATTCTGATTGTTGTACCGCCGAAGCTGTGACCGATAAGATGGATTTTCTGGATTTTACCGTTTTCGTCAAGCTCTCCCCAATCGGGAACAAGTGCACTGTAATATGTTCTGCCGAACCTGTCGTGACCGTTTTTCTCTGAGTGTGCAACACCGTAATCAACGGTTGAACCTATAATCTGGGCATAAAGCTCGCACGCTCTGTCCCATGCACTGCTTATAGGACCTACTGATGCAGAATAACATTCGTATCCGTTTTTGTTCAGAAACACCATCAGGTCGCCTGTGGTTGCTCCCCAATAAGGTATCAGAGAGTTAATACCTTCATCACTACCCCAGCCGTTTAAACCGTGAACAAAAATAAACGGTTCGTTATTTTTAGGCTGCCAACTGTCCTGAGCAGCAAATGAAGCAGTTGGAAATGCACCGAGCAACAGCGTAAAAATCAGAACACAACTTAATACTTTTCGCAATTTCATTAAATCACTCCTCCTTTTCGTTTCTTACGATGAATGAATTAACTTCAAACATAATTAATTTTACCACTTCTGTAGGAGTGCGTCAATGTAGTGTTACTTTATTTTAATATTTTTTAATTTATCTATCAGAGCCTGTTGATGAGTTTGAGAATGTCTAACTGAAATTTGAAGATGTTAAAACTGATACGCTCAAAAACGGCTATGCGCAATGCGTTACTACATCCGACAATGGCAGGACAGACGGCAACCGGACTCATCTGCCCACAATGTTTGGCAAGGACGGCGGACACGGAATGATATTCATAGGGCTTGACGGCGAGCTTTACTTAACCCTGCATTGCCCCAACAACCAGCCCGACGAAAGACCCGCATTTTTCAAAATTGAGGAAACGAAAGAGTCGGGACGTATTAAAGAATAACACAAATTACAGTTTGTCGGGCTCTTTTGAACACCTCATCCACCGCCGTTCGGCGGTCCCCCTCTGACGGAGCCGTCCCCCTTTGTCACTTTGTGACATTTCCCCCACACCGTGGGGGAATCTTCCCCTCAAGGGGAAGGCAAGAAAAGTTACTGCTGTAGCT
>JAFXCT010000128.1 GCA_017521365.1 Clostridia bacterium | reverse complement strand
TTTTCATACTCATCGCTGAGCAATGCTTCGGGCAGCATAAATGCGTCGAGATTATCCGGCGGTGTTGGGGCTTGCGTGCCGTTGGGGGCTTCAGTTGTCGGCTCGTCGTTATTCAGCATTAATCTGAAATAATTGGCGTAAAAGCGGATTGGCAGCGAGGGGCTGTCAAACAGCTTTGCGCCTGCGGAAAGGGCTATCACGCAAACAAGCACGAGTATTGCTGCCGCCGCAACAACGTGCTTAAAGCGAACGCTCCTTTTGACGGGATTGCTTTTTTCCTCCCACGGGCGGTACATTTCCGTCTGCTCGTCCTTGTTGAAGCCGCTGTTGTATGCCTTTGCCAGAACCGTGGCGCACATATCAATAAGCTCGGTGTCCATTTCGTCCTCGGGCTTTTCAATTTCGGAGTCCATAAACGCCTCTACCTCGGCAAGGTCAAGCTCGGTGCTGCTGTCGGATATGAACTTTTCAAGCAACTCTTTTGTGATTTTGGTTTTATCGTTCATAATTGCCAAAACTACTCCTATAATGATTTTTATTTACAAAATGTTACACACATCAAAAAATTTTTTAAAAAATTTTTATTCTTGGGGGTTTATCAGCTTCAGCCTGTGCTTTAGGCGGTGTATTCTGACCCTTGTAGAGCCCGGCTTCTGGCAGAAAAGCTGTGAAATTTTCGCCTGCGGAATTCCGTCTACTCTGTCGTAAATGATAATCTGTTTTTCCTCTTGGGTGAAGTTTTCGTTAAACGCTTTCAGCAGCGCTTCGCTATGCTCCTGCTGTTCAAGCAATTGGGCAACGTCTGCGTCGGAATATCGGGTGCGGAAGCCTTCGTCAACGGGTGTGGACGAAATGTTGTCGGTGTTCTGGGCGTTGCTGCGGTACTGCTCGTATGACAGGTTTTTTACCGTTTTAATCAGCCACGCCTTCGGGTTTGGCGGCACGGTGCCTGTCAGCAGCTTTTTCCACAGCAGGCCGAATGCGTTCTGCACCATATCCTCCGCATCCTCACGCCGTCCGTTTAGCTTGGCATAACAAACAGCTCTTATTGTCTGGATATTATCGTTCCATATCTGAGTGTATATTTCCTGCATTGAATTGTTCATAGCACACCCCTGAATAATTATAGCAATAATAAACAATTATAAACACAAATGCAAAAAAATGCAAATATTGTTTGAATTTGCCGAAAAATATAAGCATCCCCGAACTGACAAAGCTGTTCGGAGATGCTTTTGTTTAGTTTATTCCGTGATTTCCGTTTGGAAAATCGCCTTGTTCTGCGAAACGGCAAGGCTGCCGAAAAGCAGGTTGCTGTAATTTTTAACCGTTATTTCCTGCGGAGGAACAACGGGGAACTGTGCTGTGTAGGACTCGTTTTTGTGGTCGGGGTTAACCTTGCTGAAAAGGTAATTTATGCCGAGTCTGTGCACGTAGAGGCCGTCAATATCGACCCTTTGCGGCAGATAGCAGGTGTAGCCGAAGTCGTGGTCCTCGGAGTTTTCCGCCTTGATTATGTGCGTGCTGACACCCGTGGGGTAGAACTTGCAGTTTCGGATAATGAAATCGCCGTTCCAGGTTGAGCCGTAGTCGGAGCGAAGGTCCACAAAATCCTCGGCTAAAACGGTGGTGTTCTCAATCAGCGCCGTTCCGCTGCCAATCAGCTTTATTCCGTGGTGGCCGAGAACGGAATTTTTAATAGTTGCGTTTAGAACGCCCTGGTGTGCATCGTAGCGTGAAAGGGCACAGCCGTCATACACGAGGTTTTTGCAGTAGTTTGTGCCCGCAATTCCCCAGTAGTCGGTGTCGGTTATGTCGTTGGTCTGGTTGCAGTTGATAAACTTGGCGTTAACCGCTGTTGCACCGCCTATATCGTAGGTGCCCATTGTAACGCTTGTGCCTGCCGAGCCTATGGTCTTGTACTTCTTGTGGCCCGTGAAGGTGGAATTTTTAACGGTGACGTCTGCACAGCAGGAAAGGCTGACAAAGGCTGAATAGGGTGCGCCCGTTTTGCCCTCGTTGGTGACGATGTGGTACAGTCTGTCAACAACCGTGTTGGAACGTCTTATCTGAATACCTCTGGAGTAGTAGGTGTATTCGGAGGGGGCGTTGTTTGCAATGCTTGTAAAGACGCCGCCGTTTATTGTCAGGGTTTCGCTGTCAATGGGGTAGGCTACGGCGTTTGTAACCGCATCAAAGTCCCAGATAAGGGGAGTTGCGGGGTCAATACTGCCGTTTTCATCAACGAGTATAACGTCCGTCTGGGTGCTGCCCGAGTTCTGGTTTGCGCCCTTGCGGATATAGCGCTTTGTGTTGGAATCGTAAAGCACGACAAGGCTTTTTTCGTCCAGCGTTGTGCCGATGCTCGTTGCATCAATTTTAAGCGGCGAAACCTTGTCGGTAATGTTTTTGGAGTTCTGTGACGGGGCAACGTTGAATATCCACGAGCCTATGTTTTCTACAGCCGTGTCGTCAATTATAAAGTGCGCCGTTGACCAGTCGGTATTTGTTTTGATGTAGGCGGTTTTGCTTGCGCCGCCGATATAATAGGTTGCGGTTTCGTCAGCAAAAACGCTCAGGCCGTTTGCGTTGGCATATTCGTGGGTTTTTACAATTGCCTCAAGGTCGTCTGCCTTACCGTCGCCGACTGCACCGAAATCCGCATAGGTTACGTAATCGGTAAAGGTTTTTGTGTACTCGTAGCCGTCCTTGAAATCATAGGTGCCCTGTGCGCTGAGCAGGTATTCGTCGGCAAAGGCGGCAATACCTCTGGAAATGCCCGTGCCCTTACTGCCCGAAATATAAACGCTGCCGTCTTCAACCTTAAGGCTGAAGCTGTCGTTTTCACCGAGCGTTTCATTTATTATAAAAGCCTTTTGCGTTGCGCCGTTATTCACGGCAATTTTAACGCCGCAGGCCTTGTAAAGCTCGTTGACAAGCGTTTCGGCGGCATAGGCGTACAAATCACCCTGCGGTGCTGTTACGCAGTATTCGTCAATTGACACGCCGTTTACGGTTATTCCGTCGAGCGGTCTTACGATATACGGGCTTTCGTAGCTGCCCTTGGAAAGCTCGTTCTTGAGCTCAATTTCCGAGAAAAGCTGTGAAAACGGAGCCGAAAGCGCAGTAAGCACGCTCATTATTACCGCAATTATTTGTGAAAACATTTCTCATCACCCTTTGTTCGTTTTTGCCGCAGACGTTTCCGCCTTACGGATATATTATATATTTCGTATCGGAATTTTGCAAGTGTCAGCCCCGACGAAGCGGTTATGTGTTTTTATAATTCATATCCCGATAACTTCTCTTATTTCCTTTGCGTCAATTTCACTAAGCGTGCGGTGTTGGCTTGTGCTGATATATGCTGCGGCACCTGCCGCCTCGCCTATGCCGACACAAATCGGCATAGCTCTGAAATTGGAGTGTGCAATATGCGTGCCCGATATATTTCTGCCGCAAAGCAGAAGGTTTTCCTTAACCTCGGGGATAAGACAGCGGTAGGGGATAGTGTAGCCGTTTTTCTGCTTAAAGTGCTTCTGTGCACCCGTTTTGTCAAGCCCTGCGCCCGTAATGTTGTGCACGTCAAAATTGAAATAGGCATCCTTTACGACGTAATCGTCAAACACCTTTGCCTCAAGAATATCCTGCTCGTTGAGCGTGTATCTGCCCTTGAAATGCCTCGTTTCCCGTATACCGATAAGCGATGCCGAGCTGATGACGAAGCAGTTTTCATAGCCCGGCACAAACCTGCGAAGGTAGCTGACTATATCGTCCATCTGCCTGCGGCAGGTAAGTGTTGCCCTTGTCAGGTCGTCGGCAACCGTGCCGTCAATTTCAACGGCGTTCGTCATATTGCAGGTAACAACACCGGGAAGCGTCGATTTATAGGTGAGAATGTGTCCTGCAGGGTAGGGGATATGCTCCTTTGCAAGTGCCTGAAGCTCACCGTCAGGCGTTTGGTACGTAGACTCAAACGAGCCCAGAAATACGGCTCGCCCGTAATCAACGCCGCCAACCTTGAACATAAGCGTTGCGGGCTGCATTTTGTTGTCGCTCTCTCTGCCGAGGACAAACTCTGCGCCTGCTGCGGCGGCAATATCGCCGTCACCCGTGGCGTCAACCGTAATTTTGGCAAAAATATCCGTTGTGCCCGATTTGTTGAAAACGGTTGCGCCGAGCACCCTGTCCCCGTCGCAGATTGCATCCTGCGCAAAGGTGTAAAGCATCAGCTTACAGCCAACCTCATCGAGCATTTCAAGGTAAAGCGTTTTCAGCTTTTCGGGGTCAATAAGCTCAATTATTTTATCCTTGAATTCGCCCTCGTTGCCCTGCGCCGTTCTTTTTAAAATTTCATAATAAAGCGGACTGCCGCAGCTGCCCGTCCAATGGCTCATAAGTCCCGAGGTTGAAATTCCGCCAACCTCACCGCCCTGCTCAACGAGAACGACCTTTGCACCGTTTTTTGCGGCAGTATAAGCCGCCGCAAAGCCCGACGGGCCGCTGCCCAGAACGAGCACATCCGTATGAAGCTCATATTTTTTAATCATTCTTATCACCCGATAATAAATATAAGTAGTGTTATTTACCGATTCAAAGTATATCACACCCGCCTATAAGTTGCAAGCAGATAGAAAGTATGATATATTAGCGTTGAGAGGTGTAAAAATTATGTCGGATACAATCTACAAGGAAATACGCAAGAGCCACGGACTTACAAGGGACGAGGTCTGCGATAAATCGCTGCTGCTGAACAACCCCATTCAGCCCGAGCGGCTTGAAAGAATAGAAAACGGCAAATTTCCGATAACGCCCGACGAGGTTATGCTGCTTTCGGAAATTTACGGCGAACCCACGCTTTGCAACCGTTACTGCTCAAAGGGCTGTCCCATCGGCAGAAAATACGTTCCCGAAATCAAGGTAAAGGACCTTGCGCAGATAGTGCTCGAAATGCTCTCCTCACTCAATTCTATGAAAAAGCGTCAGGAGCGGCTGATTGAAATTACCGCCGACGGCACGATTGACGACGGCGAAATCAAGGACTTCGTCAGCATTCAGAAAGAGCTTGAGCACATTTCGGTTACCGTTGAAACCCTGCAGCTGTGGGTTGAGCAGATGCTCGCCGATAAGAAAATCAATATGGAAAAGTATAACGAAATAACAGGCGGATAATTGTTGCATTTAAATTTGCACAAAGTGTAAAAATCAACAGGCGTTTTTTGCACAAAGTGCTGTGGCGTTATTGGCGTTAACACAGTATAATATAGTCAAAGGAAATACGAAGGAGTGATTTAAATGTTTGAAATTCTTTTTACCGTGCTTGCAGTTGTTCTTTTGGTTTGTGCTTTCAGGCTGGCACTTAAGCTGACGTGGGGTGCGGCTAAAATTGCCGCAATATGCCTTCTTGTGCTGTCTATACCCTTGCTTATCGTGCTGCTGATTTTTGCAGGCGGCTTGCTGCTTCTCCTGCCCGTGTTACTTATTGCAGGCGTAATAGGACTGATAAAGGCTTGTACTAAATGATAAAGGAATCGGAGTAAAAATTCCGGGTAAATAAAAAGCAAAAACGAACTCCGCTTACCGAGCAATCGGCAGGCGGAGTTTCGTGTTGTTTATTTATCAAACGTTTCTTTAATTGCTTCGAGGTAGCCGTAGCCGTAGAGGTCGTCGGGCTGGAGGTAGCTTGTTTCCGTCCACTCGTTCCAGCTGTTTACGGTGATGAACGGTGCTTTCATAATGCCCTTGCTCATTGAGTCGTCTGTAAAGGCTTTTACCTTTTCACAGGCGGCTTTAAAGTTCTCCGGAGTGTTGTTTTCAACAACGCCGGGCATAAAATCGTAAAATCTTACGTTGTTGTCCCAGCCGACGGAAATGTTGGGATAGTAAGGAATATCAAGCTTTTCCGTTGCTTCTTCAAGTTTTTGGCAGTATTTTTCGGTCAGGTCCTTGTAGTCGCCGTCGAAGTGCACCGAGCCGCCCCAGTTGTAGTTCGTTACGGAATCTATACCGAGGTAGCTGTAAAGCTCATATTCTTTACAGCCTTTGCACTCATCGTTATCACTCAGCCAGTTAAAAACCTTGTTTCCCCAATATACAACCTGGAAATGAAGCCCCTTGAAGCCTGCTTCAACCGTCTTTCTGCGGAATTCTTCGATAGCTTTTTTACATTCCTGACTCGTACCGAAGGAACGGATGAAATTATCAAGGTCAAAAATCATATAAACGGGGCAGCCATCAATCGTGTAGTAGTTTTCCTTTTTAAAATATTTTTCAATCGTTCTGTCGCAGATGTTTGAAAAGATTTCGGGCGTTACCACACCGCTCCATATAACGGTGGAAAGGTCGCTGTCGGAATTGCGCTTGTCCCACAGGTGGGTCGCATCGTGGTTTGCCCACATCAGCATAAATTTCATATCCGTGTTGTTGCGTGCCTTAAGGAAGCCGTCGTTCAGGCAGTTTTCAAGAAACGGACGGTTGTCGTACCAGTACCAGTCGTAAATAAATACGTTTACGCCGTAGTCAACGGCGCATTTAATCTGCATTTCCATAACACGGCTGTCGGCCTCGTTTACGTAGCCCCAGGTCGGAATTCTCGGCCAGCGGCAGCCCTTGTAGCCCTTGTTTGTCATTGCCTTGACGGTTTGCCATTCGCCGTAGCCCTCGGGCCAGAAAATGCGTGTACGGGGCTCGTCGCCCGTGTAGGACGGCCAGATGAATGCTGCTATATCGTATTTCATACTCATACCTCTTTTGTATGGGCGCATATTATGCGCCCGCAAATTCTTATACAACCTATCGGGCGGATAATATCCGACCCTGCTCAGCGAGCCGTTGCGTTCAAAGGCAGTATAGCACGGAAAACGAATTGTTGTCAAATTTTCTGCTTCATCAGCCCGTGTTTGTTGCAGTAAAGGTACAGCCAGCCTTTGCCCCGTAATTGCATACGGGTTTCGGCGTTGCCCTCGGGATAGAATTTGACGAAATTCACCTTGTCCGAGGTGAGGTGGGCAACAAACGAAATGAAGTGTGTTTTAGTCATTTCGTGGTTTACCGTTAAATAATATTCGTCTTCAACCTTTTCAAGCTTTATTTCGTGCGCTGCGTCCGTTTCTTCGGCTTCAAGAGGGGGCAGGGTAATGCCGCAGCAGCTTATTACCGTATCACCCGTCGTGCGGATAATGTTGCCGCAAACGGGACAAACGTAAAATTTTGAGCGAAGAATGTTCGCAGAAACGTTTTGGTTTATAACCGTATCGCCCGACATAAGCTCCAGCACCGAAACGCCGAGTGCCTGCGAAAGCGGCTCAATCAGCGTTATATCGGGCAGGCCCTTTGCTGTTTCCCACTTTGAAACAGCCTTGGCGGAAACGCCGATTTTGTCGGCAAGCTGTGCCTGTGTAAGACCTTTTTCTTCACGAAGACGTTTTACGGTTGCACCTGTAATGTAGTTGTTCATAAGCATTTCTCCTTTGCACGGCTATTATAAGCTAAGCCGGACGCACTTACAACCTACGCTTCGTAGACAGCTTTTAAAACTGGAAATAGATGAACGGATTTGAACCGGTGTACGCAAACATAATGATGAGCATAATCTCGGAGAAGAAGATTATTAATCCGCTTATTTTGTTCAAATCGAAAACGGGATAGTAGCCGTTGACGGATTTTTTGCCTTCCTTTTTGGCTTTTAAAGCTGCTGCAGCCGTTGCGGCAACAAGCAGGACTATGCTGAAAACGGACCAGAAGAAAATCTGGTTTATGCCGCCGCTCCAGATAAACATTTTTGATAAAACGTCAATTGCTGTTTTGAAATTTTCCGCACGAAAAAATACCCAGCACACGCAAACAAAGGCGTAAGTGAACAGCACCGAAGCCGCCGACGTGATAACGCCGGAGCTCTTTTTGCCTTTCTTCAGCGTCAGCCACAGCTTATGCACACACAGGGCAGCTCCGTGCAGCAGACCCCAAAAAACAAAGGTGTAATTTGCGCCGTGCCACAGGCCGCCGAGCACCATAGTCAGCAAAAGGTTTATATATTTGCGTGCCGTGCCCTTGCGGTTGCCGCCCAGCGGAATGTAAAGATATTCCTGCAACCAGCCGGAAAGGCTGATGTGCCACCTTTTCCAGAACTCGGACACGTTTTTTGAAATATAGGGAATGTTGAAGTTGGGGCGGAAATTGTAGCCGAAGCACCTTGCAACGCCGATAGCCATATCCGAATATCCCGAAAAATCGCAGTAAATCTGAACGGAATACGATATTACGGCAAGAATTACCGACAGCGAGGAAAAAGCAAGGGGCTTGGCAAAAACATCGTCAACAAAAACGGAAAGATTGTCGGCAATAACGATTTTCTTGAACAGACCGAACATAAAAATCTGAAGGCCGACAGATAAATCGCATAAATTCAGGGGCTCGTTTTTCTTTAACTGGGGCATAAAATCCGCCGCCTTGACGATGGGGCCTGCCACCAATTGCGGGAAAAACGAAATGTACAGAGCAACGTCGGAAAAGCTGTGGCTCGCAATTGTGCCCTTGAGCACGTCAATGGTATAGCTCATTGACTGGAAGGTATAAAAGGAAATGCCTACGGGGAGAATTATGTTCAGTGCGCCTGCGGATTCGATACCGAAAAGGGAAGTAAATCCGTCAACGAAGAAGTTGAAATACTTAAAGAAGCCGAGAATGACAAGCGGAAAAACTATGCCTGTTACAGTAAACAGCCGTCTGTGCTTGTTTTGGCTGATGTTTTTTGCGCTTAACCAGGAAACGAAGGTGAGCAAAAGCATTAACAGACAAAAGCGATAATCCCACCAACCGTAAAAAATATAGCTGGAAACGAGAAGTATGAAGTGCTTGCAGCTAAGCTGTGTCTTTTCGGAAAGCTTATTGCGAAGCGGCTTGAGGTTGAACAGAAGAATCGGCAGATAAACTGCAAGGAAAAAAACAAAAAACTCAATGCTCGTAAATACCAAGCTGCTTACCCTCCAATCATAAAGTCGTAAAGCTCTTGAGCAACGCAGGCATGACCGTATTTATTGATATGGCCTGTACCGACAGCCGTGTTGGAAAAGCCGAAGGGAAGACGGTCGGTTGTTTCGTACATTGCCGTGAACGCTTCGGACATATCTATAAAATCTACGCCGTATTTCCCGCAAGCGGTTATAAAGCTTTGCTGTACCTGAGTGTATTCCCGCTTTATTACGTTGCCGTTATAATCTATTTCTAAAGAAGGGCTGTAAAACACAACGAGTGTACAGCCTTTGTCGGAAGCTGTTTTAGCGGCGTTGCGTATTGCCGTATCCAGAAGCTGAATGTATTCGTCCGTTACCGCAGCTTCCGTTTGCACCGGCGACGGTGAGTCGTCTTCATTGTCGCTGCTCTTTATAAAGCTGTTGTACTGGGTGTGAACCAGTCGGAAATAATCAATTTTCTGCAGGGCATAGATAAAGCCGGAATCATAGGACTTGAGCGTTTCGTAGGTTCCGCTGTTAAGCTGCTCCAAATCCTCCGTATCAAAATCAATCTTGGTGGTTTCAATTACAACGTACTCCTGCGGTCGGTACGCTTCAAGCGCATTTTCAAGGTTTTTGAGGTTTCTCAAAAGTCCGTGGCCGGATGTGCCGATGCTGTAGGCGTATTTATCCAAACCGTTTTCAAGGAATTTGCTGTTGAGAAGGTATGTGTAGTTTTCATCCTCGTTAACGTTAAAGCCCTCCGTGTGGGAAGAACCCATAATAAGCACGTCAACGGTTTCTTTTTTATACGGGAAGGTGTTGACGAAGCCGTTTTCGTCCGTTTTGGTCAAGGCAAAGCCCTCGGTGCCTCGGGACGAAAAATGGTCAGCATCCCAATAATAATCCGTTGTTCCGGATTTATTGGTATAGTGAACGGGCAGATTATAATAGAAAAAACAGAGCAGATTGGCAATGCACAGGGCAGCTAATCCTGCCGTAAACGCCTTTAAAAGCCATATAAAAACCTTTTTCAATTTGTTATCCTCCTGATGAAAATACAACGGATATCGGCTGAAATTATAACATTTAATAATAAAAAAAGCAAGAAAGAAATGACTTCGCAGCGGTATATACGGCACTTAAGATTAAAAAACAGCCACTGAGAAAAAACTCAGCGGCTGTCGCCTTGAAATATACGGGGAATTTTACTTGAGAAACAAATACTCCCTTATGTAGCTTTATTCATTTGTTACGATGAATATCATTCTTTCCTGCACGGAAGCACCGCCGTGGTTTGTGCCTATGCCGCCGTGATCGGAGGTGATGATAATCAGCCAATCCTCGGTTTCGTAGCTGTCTCTGCCCTCAATTGTTCTGAGTGTTGAATACGCAAACTTTTCGCAGCGCTCAAAGCCTGCTTTATATACGGGGTTGTTGAACGAGAAGCCGAAGCCGTGGCCTGCGCTGTCCGTTCCCTCGTAGATTGCGATTGTGAAATCGGGGCAGTTTTCTTCGGAAAGCTGTTTGTTCGTTTCAATTACGGTTGCCTCGTGGCCGTTGCACTTTGTGAAGCTGACGTTGAGACCGTTCTCCTCACAGTACTGCTTTTCGGGGAGATAAGTGGAATCCTCGTTTGTGAAGTGACCGTTCCACTTGGTGAGGAAAGCGGAGGACTCAATCGTACCGTCTTCAACGAGTGTGGTCAGAAGCGTTTTGTATTCGAGACTTTTGGGCTGACCGTTGCCGTAAACACCGTTCTTGTCTGCCCATACACCCGTGAGTACCGAGCACCAACCGGGAGCTGTTGAAGTGTCCTGCGTGTTCTCGCCGTCGGGATAGTTTACACCGCCGCAGTAGCCGAGGTTGATTGAACCGCCCTCGTTTACGAGCTTTGCAATGGCGCTGTACTTACCGTTTGCAAGTGATACGACGTCTGCACGGCAGCCGTCGTAACCGATGATGATTGCCTTCTTCTCGGTCTTGCCTTCGGGCAGGGGAGCCTTGAAGTGGTCAACAACCATATTGTAAAGTTCCGTCATCGGGATTGCGGTTTCAACCGTGTTTTCATAGCCTACGCTTTCAATGTTTGCAAGGTATAGTGCCTCGGTGTCTTCAGTGTCTGCTTTGTAAAGACCGCAGAGCGCAGGAATAAAAAGAATAATGCTGAGTATTTTTGCTGAAATGCTCATTGTCTACAACTCCGTTTTTCGGTTTATTGTGCCGGTGCTGTTGTTGCGTCTTCGGGAATGTTCTTGGGGTTTGTGGGGTCAACCTGAATGAGGTAAGCCTGATTGCCCGTACCTATCTGCTTGTAGCAATCGGTCTTCTTGGGCTTAATCATCTGGAAGCCTGTGCTGCATTCGGAGAAGGTAAGCATCTGAACCTGAGTGAGGAAGGGCCATACCAAGTACCAAATTGTTTTTCCGGGAACACAGTTCCAGATACCGAGTGCGTAGTAGCCGCAGTTGAGAAGATAGGACCACGTGCCTGCCATAAGAATTCTGCTGCTGACCTTCTCAAGCTGGGACTCGGTAAGGTCCTTGCTGAGGTAAATGTAGCTTTCGGGGTCGGAATTCTTGTAGCGCCAAGCCTCAACGTTGTAGTAAAGGCCCTTGCCGTCGTTAATCTGGGTGCCGTATGTACCCGTGGAAACGCCCTTGCCCTTCTTTACGGTAAAGGCACCGACCTGAATGTCGTGATTGGTCAGGTTTTCAATGTAAATCCAGGTGTGGCCGGACATATTGTTGTTTCTGGGCTTATGGCCGAGGTACATTCTTGCAACTATGGGCTCCTCGGTTTCGTCAACTTCCTCTGCACTGACTGTTGCGGGAATTGCAAACACGCCGATAACGGTAATCACGGCGATTAAAAGTGCGAGGATTTTCCTGAAATTTTTCATATTCTTTTTCCTCCTTCATTTTACTTGAACGTGTAATACAGTATACCATAGTATTTAGGCAGTGTCAATTTACAGATTGACATTTTTCTTTAATGATATATAATTAAAATTAGACTATAATAAACAAAACGGAGGGCTCTATGAGAAATATCAATGTAATCAACGGCGGCTGGCTCTTTTCCAAGGAAGCCAAGGCTGCACCTGCTTCTTTGCCCACAGGCTGGCAGGAGGTCAACCTGCCCTATACATGGAACGGTCAGGACGGTCAGGACGGCGGCAACGACTACTACAGAGGCACCTGTTATTTTGCAAAAGCTCTGGAGGCGGATGAGCTGCCTGCAGGTGAGGTTAAATACCTTCAGTTTGACGGCGTAAACTCCTCCTGTGAGGTTTTCTGGAACGGTAAGAGCATTGCAAAGCACGACGGCGGCTATTCAACCTTCCGTGTTAAGCTTGAGGATATAAAGGGCGAAAACACCCTCGCCGTTGCGGTTGATAATTCGCCCAACGACAGGGTTTATCCCCAGAATGCGGACTTTACCTTCTACGGCGGCATTTACCGTGACGTAAAGGTTATCGGCGTAGGCGAGAGGCACTTTGACCTCGATTATTACGGAGCACCCGGAATAAAGGTTACCCCCGAAATCAAGGGCAGTAACGCAGTTGTTGAAATCGAAACGTTTATCAATGACGATGATGACTGCACCGTTAAATACGATATTATTGCAGACGGTGAGGTTATTGCTTCGGCTGTCGGCGAGGAAGACGACGAGGTTAAAATCACAATAGAAAACGTACACCTCTGGGACGGTCTTAAGGACCCCTACCTCTACACCGCCAAGGCAACCCTTATCTATAAGGGCGAGGAGGTTGACACGGTTTCGACACGCTTCGGCTGCCGCACGTTTAAAATTGACCCCGAAAAGGGCTTCATCCTCAACGGCAGAGAGTATCCGCTGCGCGGTGTATCACGCCATCAGGACAGACCCGGTATCGGTAACGCACTTCTTCCCGAGCACCACAAGGAGGACCTTGACCTCATTGTTGAAATGGGCGCAAACACAATCCGCCTTGCACACTATCAGCACTCACAGGTCTTCTACGACCTTTGCGATGAGGCAGGCCTTGTTCTCTGGGCGGAAATCCCTTATATTTCCCGTCATATGCCGGGCGGCTACGACAACACGGTTTCCCAGATGAAGGAGCTTGTTTCACAGAACTACAACCACCCGTCAATCGTCGTTTGGGGTCTTTCAAACGAAATCACCATTGCCGGTGCCAACGACCCTGACCTTATCCGCAACCACAAAAAGCTCAACGAGCTTTGCCACGAAATGGATAAAACCCGACTTACAACGATTGCTTCCGTTTCAATGTGCTCAATTGATGCTGAGTACGTTCACATCAGCGACGTGCTTTCCTACAACCACTATTTCGGCTGGTACGGCGGTACTACGGATATGAACGGCCCGTGGTTTGACGAATTCCACAAGAAGTACCCCAACAAGCCTATCGGAATAAGCGAATACGGCTGTGAGGCTCTCGACTGGCACACGTCAACGCCTATGCAGGGCGACTACACGGAAGAATACCAGGCCTTCTATCACGAGGAGCTTATCAAGCAGATTGCCGAAAGACCCTATCTTTGGGCAACCCACGTGTGGAATATGTTTGACTTTGCCGCAGACGCAAGAGCCGAGGGCGGCGAAAACGGTATGAACCACAAGGGTCTGGTTACCTTTGACAGAAAGTATAAGAAGGATTCCTTCTACGCATACAAGGCGTGGCTTTCCGAGTCACCCGTGCTTCACCTTTGCTCAAAGAGATATATCGACAGGGTAGAGGACGTAACCAAGGTTACAGTTTACTCCAACCTTGACGAGGTTGAGCTGTTTGCAAACGGCGAAAGCGTAGGCAAGCAAAAAAAGGGCAAGTATCCTTTCTTCTACTTCAACGTAAAGAACGTCGGCGAAACAACGCTCACCGTCAAGGCAGGCGAGCTTGAGGATACCGCCGTAATCCGCAAGGTTGACAAGCCCAACGAAGCCTACATTATGAAAGAGGAAGGCGAGGTTATCAACTGGTTTGACATCACTATGCCCGACGGCAGATTCTCAATCAACGACACCATCGGCGATATTATGTCAACTCTTAGCGGTAAGCTTGCAATGGTTAAGATTCTGCTCAAAATCAAGAACACTATGAGCGCAGGCAAGGAAAAGGGCAAGAAGGCCGAGGTTGCCGGCTTTGAGGTTGCAGGCTTCAAGCTCGATATGGGTATGATTAAGAACGTTTACGGTATGGCAAAGGGCTTCACCGTAAAGCGTATTTTCTCAATGCTCGGCGGAAAATTCACCAAGGAGCAGATTCTTGAAATCAACGCTATGCTCAACAAGGTTAAAAAGCCTAAAAAATAACAGATAAAAATATGAGGGGTGTAAGTATGATAAAGCGCAGGAATAAATTTCTTACGGCATTGATTTCGGTTACACTTGTTATATCGCTTCTTTTGGTTTCGGGCTGCGGCAAACAGCCCGAGCCTGAGCAGAAAGAAGAATCCCTTTCTTCCGAGACAGAGTCAGTTCAGAATGTTGATGCTGACGTAACGCAAGAGCCTTCTTCTGTTGCAGAAAGCGAAACACAGGCAGAGGAAGAAACCTCCGAAGCAACGAGTGAAGAAAGCTCAACCGAGGAGGTTTCCGAGGCTGTTCCGCAGACCAAGGAAGAAATAGTTGAGCTTTTCAATACGGCGGCAAACCGAATCAAGACCAACGCTTCAAAGGTGGTTAAAAACTACGAGAAGCGCACCGTCAACGAGGATAAGACTCAGATTCCCGGTGCCCTTGACAGCTTTGCCAAGGAAATGATTCCCAAGGTTATGGGGGACGATACCGAGCCTACGGTATGGACGGCAAAAGAGGATATCGTTGCCGAATACATAGTGCCCGAGCAGAATTACGTTAGTAAGCTCAAGCCCGAGTGGGTAACCTCCGCCGTGTGCGAGGACAAGGGCAGCACTTACGAAATTACCATTAAGCTCAAGGACCATAAGAATCCTACGGCAGGTGTCGGTGTAGGCGCTGTTTGTGATGTAATTGAAACCCACGAGGTTGCCGAAAAAGCGTCGTTCGTTGAGGAGTTTTCAACGCAGTATTATAACTGTGTCGTAAAGGCAACAATCGATAAGACTACGGGTAACGTTATACACACCAACTATACCACTCCGCTCGTGCTGATTATGCGTGTAAACCTTTTCGGTACGCACAGCGGCACAATGGGCTTTACGTTTGAAAAAGATTACACTATCACTTATTAATTTTTTAAGACAGGAGAACGCTCTGTATGATTACCTTTATCAGAATTCTTGTATCTGCCTTTGTTACCGTGGAAACTCTGTTTTCGTGTCTCATAGGCGGTGTCAGCCTCAAATCGGTCGATATGCCCGAGGTTGAAACGGGTAAATTCACAAAGTACGTTGACCCGTTTATCGGTACGGGCGGCATTCCGTGGACCTGTGCTATGCTCAGCCCTGCGGCAACAACTCCGTTCGGCCTTATAAGGCTCGGCCCCGACACCTGCTTTGTCGGCGGCGCATATATTGTCAAAACAAACACATCGGGCTATTACTATGAGCACGGCCATATCAAGGGCTTCAGCCATTCACGTCTTTCGGGCACGGGTGCGGAGGATTACAGTATGTTCCGTGTAACCCCCGTAACGGGCACGAATAAGCCGGGTGTAATGCCTTATTCCCACAAAAACGAAACCGCTTCGGCAGGTTACTATTCGGTCTATCTGCCGAGCACAGCCTGCCTTGCCGAAATGACGGCAAGCGTACATACGGGTGTACACCGCTACACCTTCCTTGATAAGGATGACGCACGCCTTTACATTGATGTCACAAGCTCAACGGGCACAAGAACGGCATCAAACGCTACGGCAGAATACGACGAGGAAACAGGTATTCTTACCGGCTACTGTCTCCTTCCCGGTCAGTTTGCAGGCAGATACGGCGGACTGCCGACGTACTTTGCCGCAAGGTTTGACAAGGAAATCAAATCACTTACCGTAACGGGTGAGGAAAACAATCTCGGTGTTGATGTCAATTTCGGTTCAATCGAAGGCGAAAGCGTTGAGCTTAAGCTTGCAGTCAGCTTTGTGAGCAAGGATAACGCAATCCTCAACCTTGAAACCGAAACCAAGGACAAGAGTTTTGAGGATGTCAGAAAAGAAGCGGTTGCACTCTGGGAAGACCGCCTTTCTGTAGCCGATATTCAGGCTGACGACGAAACAAAGACCGTTTTCTATACAGCGCTTTATCATTCGATGACTATGCCCAGCAACTTTACTGATGTAAACGGCGAATACCTCGGATTTGACAAGCAGGCGCACGTTGCCGAGGGTTACACCTACCGCACGGATATGTCGCTTTGGGATACCGTGCGTTCAACTCATCCGCTTTATACGCTGATTGCTCACGACGTGCAGGAGGACTGCCTCAAGAGCCTTGTTGAAATGACAAAGCAGGGCGGCGTGAACGCTGTTCCGAGATGGCCGCAGGGCGCAGGCTACACAGGCTCAATGTTCGGTGATCCGGCAAATATTATGATTACGGAAAGCTACATCAAGGGCTTTACGGATTTTGACGTTGAAACGCTTTACAACGCTATGAAGAACACCTCTGACAACCGTGTCAACAGGGACGGCAGAGACTGCGTAGAGGTTTACAACGAATACGGTTACATTCCGCAGGACCTTGCAGGCAACGAGGAATCCGTCAGCCATACGCTTGAATATGCGTGGCAGGATGCCGCAATTGCCAAGCTTGCAACGCTTCTCGGCAAGGAAGAGGACGCTGAAAGGTACACCGAAAAATCGATGTACTACAAAAACCTTTTCAACCCCGAAACAAAGTATTTCCAGGCAAGAAATTCGGACGGCAGCTTCGTCTGGAATTTCAACCCCAACATCACCTATTTCTACGATATGGTGCTTATTCAGAAATTTGCAAACTGCTACTCCGAGGGCAGCGCAAAGCAGTGGCGCTGGAACGCTCTGCACGATATTGACGGTATGATTGAGCTTTTCGGCTCCGAGGAATATTTCGTCAGCGAGCTTGAGGACTTTATGGAGTCCGCTTCGCCCTCACGTGGCGGTATTGACCCCGGTGCGGGCTACTGGATTGGTAACGAGCACGACCTGCACACAGCGTACCTTTTCTCCAATGCGGGCAGAAAAGACCTGACACAAAAGTGGGTGCGCTGGACACTTGACGAGCGCTTCAGCACGGATATCAACGGCCTTGACGGTAACGACGACGGCGGCGCACTCAGCGCATGGTACGTCTTCTCGTCCCTCGGCTTCTATCCGCTTGCGGGTACAGACCAGTACTGGATTGGCTCACCCTGCGTTGACAGCGCAACGGTTACCCTCTCAAACGGCAATACCCTTAAAATTACCGCCAACAATCAGTCCGACGATAACGTTTACGTCAAGAGCATCACCCTCAACGGCACAAAGCTCGACGGCGTTTACGTAACCCACGAACAGCTGATGGCAGGCGGCGAGCTCGTATTTGAAATGAGCAAAGACGCATAATTATTAATAACATTATAAAATTAAAGCAGGCACTCACCAACGTGTGAGTGCCTGCTTTTTGTTTGTTGCTCAAATTACAGTTTGTCTGTCTGTTATGATGCTGTTATGTTCGGCTCCCTCTGACGAGGGAGCTGTCGAAATCGCTTGCGATTTTGACTGAGGGAGAGATTAATAACGCTGCTGTTTCAATATATTTTCTCTCCCTCCGAGTTTTGCTTACGCAAAACCCACCTCCCTCGTCAGAGGGAGGCATCGGCAACAACATCTTTCATTTGTTCGACAAACCGCAATTTTTTTGCTTTTTAAAAATACTGTTGAATAACTTGCGCAAATGTGGTATATTAAATAATGCCAAACTAACTTAATATGTGAAAATCGGGTGTGTTTTTTCTTTTTACGGGATAATTGCACTTATTTTTGCCAACAACAATTGGGAATTTGATAAAAATTCAAACTCCGACAATTGTTGTTGTGGATTTGCATCCATTTTCACATATGTTAGTTTGGCGACTACCGGGGTTTGCGTTTTTTGTGCGCTCATCTTCGGTGGGCGCACTTTTTATTTTTAGGAGGTAAACACAAAATGAAAACAACGATCAGAAAATCATTGTCAATGATAATGGCAGTATTACTGCTGTTATCAGCCTTTGGCGGCTTTACATTCAGCGCAAGTGCCGAGGGTGAATACACCTCGGGCTACTATACCTATTACGTAAGGGACAATCAGGCAACCATAACCGATTGCGATACCTCAATAAGCGGTGACATAGTTACTCCTGCAACTCTCGGCGGCTACCCCGTAACCTCAATAGGGTATTATGCTTTTGAGGACTGCACGGCGATTACAAGCATTACCATATCCGAGGGTGTAACCTCAATTCAGCCTGCCGCCTTCAAAAACTGCACGGCTCTTAAAACAATTCATATCCCCGCAAGCACAACGAAATATATCTGGCTTACAGCCGGCGACCCGTATGCCTTTGAGGGCTGTACCGCACTTGAAGAAATTACGGTTGCCGAAGGTAACACAAAGTATTACAGTGACGAAAACGGTGTGCTTTTTGAAGATTCAACGCTTCTTTTCTACCCCACGGGTAACAGGAGAACAAGCTACACTGTTCCGGACTATGTTACGGCTGTCAACGGCAGAGCTTTTGAAAATTGCCAGTATCTTGAATCCGTTACCATTCCCGATACGGTAGTTTCAGTTGGCGCTGACAGCTCAAGCGCATTTAAAAACTGTATCAATCTCCGAACGGTAAATTGGGGCGACTCAATTTCTACGATATTTCCGAACACGTTTTACGGCTGTTCAAGCCTTGAAAGCATAACCATTCCGTCAGGTGTCAGCGAAATAGGCGCAAGCGCTTTTTACGGCTGTACAAGTCTTGAAGAAATTGTAATTCCCGACAGCGTATATTATATTGAAAACAGTGCGTTTTTTGGCTGTACGGCTCTTGCGGATATTACAATACCCGAGCATACTTCGTTTGTTTGTAACACGTTTTCCAATACTGCTTATTGGAACAATGATGAAAACTGGGAAGACGGCGCAATTTATATAGGCACACATCTTGCTTATATTGACACAAGCTTGAAAAGCTATACCGTCAAGGACGGTACTACAACCATAGCGGCATCAGCCATAAACTATATTTCCGATATTGATGACATAACGATTCCCGACAGCGTATTTTATATCGGACATCAGAATTTTTACGCCGCTATTTTTAACGAGGAAAACTGGTCGGGTTACGGTCTGTATATAAACAATCATCTCGTTGCAATAAGCGAAAACGCAAGCGGCACGTTCAGGGTAAAAGAGGGTACGTTGACTGTTACCGGCTCTGAATACGTTGACAGTAACCTCGGGATTACAAGCATAATTCTGCCCGACAGCGTAGTAGGTGTTGGCGGCGGTAGCTTTATTCGCTGTGAAAGTCTTAAGAGCATAGTTATTTCGGATAATCTGCGCTTTATAGGCTTCCGCGCATTTTACGACGGCAAGCTTAACAGCATTACTTTCCCTGCAACGATTGAATATATAGGTACAGATGCTTTCGGCAGCTGTAACGACCTGAGAAACATATATTTCACCGAAACGGACGGTCATCATATCAGCTTAGGTTACAGCGTGTTTGACGGCTGTGATATAAGCGGTTATCTCATTCTTCCCGAAGGTATTACTCACTTAAGCACAAATGTGATTGGGTATAACGAATCCCTTAATTCTGTTCATATTCCCGACAGCATAGAGTATATTGATCTGTATAATTTCATAGGTGGCGACGAATACGATTTCTATATCTGCGCAAAGACGGACAGTGACTATTTAAGGGCGTACGCCGAGGAAAACGGTTTTGATTTCAGAGTTTGCACGGGTCACGAGGGTCACACACCGTCCGACCCTACACAGCCCGACGACCCCGTAAATCCCGATAACCCGACCGACGATTGGGAAGACAGCACACCTGTAATTAACCAGCCGTCCAAAACAACAGTTAACTTCGGTGAAACCCTTGTTTTACAGCTCGAAGAAATCGAAATTTCCGAGGGCTATGCGGTTGCTTGGTTTGTTGAGGGTGCAGGTGTTTCAACTTGGGTGAGTGAGGATGGATTGGAGTGCCGAGTAACATCTATTGCCAACGGCAACCCGACGGTTTATGCAAAACTGGTTGACGAGGAAGAAAACCCCGTTACCAACGCCGACGGCGAGGAGATTTTGGACGAAATTACCATAGTTTCAAAAGCTGGCTTCTGGCAGAAGTTCCTCTCATTCTTTAAGAATCTGTTTGGTATTAACAGAGTGATTTATTAATCAATACATAGAAATACCGCCGTGTGGATAATTCCATACGGCGGTATTATGTTTATTTAATTTAACCCCAATTGAACGGTCTTAACATAAAGTCAACTTGAGCTTTATCTGTCGGGATAAGTCCGAAGGAGGAGACACGGTGGACGTTATGGGCAAGGAAGCTGTCATAAAGCTCTTCGTTTGCCTTAAGTCTGCCGGGGTTGAGGAAGGAGTATTTGCCGATAAACTGGTTAGCCTTGAAGTATTCCCAGCTCAGGTTTGCAACCTCGACGTTGAAAAGCTGTTCTTCGGTAATGTCTGCGTTCAGCGCTTTTTTCCACAGGTTATCCAGCTCAATTACTTTATAGAACGGATAGAAGCCTGCCTGATAGTGCCAGTCAAAATCAAAGGCGTGGGCTGTAGCGGCTGTCTGTGCAGCCTGAATATCAAGAATTTCCTTGATATACGGTGCCGCTTCTTCGCCGTAATACTCGCTCATAAAGTCCATCATAAGGTATTCAACGTCGGCGTTGACATCCCATTGGAGCTTGCAAAGCAGGTAGTTTCTCAGCTCGTTGAAGGCTGCGCTGTGGCCGTCGCCGCAGTTGTAGACATAGCCCGTAATGCCTATATCGTGCATATATGCCATTGTGGACTGCATTGTTTCAAGGTTGGAGAAGAACTGTGCGGAATTGAGGAAGTTAATGGTGTAATCGTAAATAAAGGTTCTGTCTGCCAGCTTTGTCCATACAGCGTGATCCTCGGCTACAAAGGGCTCCTGCTCTACAAAGAGATTGTCGAAAGTTTCATGGCCGTCAATAGCGCCGCATTCCGTAATCGGGTGGCTGCGGCAGGCTCTGTGTATGCCGCAAAGCACGGGCACAACATTTTTGTTGCAGCGAAGCGACAGGTCAGTCGGAGGTCTGTCGGTTTCCCCGTAGGCGTAGAAGGTGAAGGTCATATCGGGAAATTCATCGTCAAGCGCATCTGCAAAGGCGTTTGTGAAAATGATAGTCGGTGCGCTGATTGCACCGTATTTTGCGTAAAGAGCTTCGCAGGTTTCACAATGGCAGTAATTTGAATTGTCCTTCTGACCTATATGGATATATTTTGCGGTTTCTCTGGGACAGTCAAGAATAGCCTGCCTGCCGTTAGCAATTGCAATGGGGAGCACCTCGGGGTGAGAGAGGCAGACGTGGTCTGTTGTTCGTGTACCGTCGGGATTCATTGCAAAATACTCCGGATGCTCTGCAAACAGGGAATCGGGTACAAGCGTGTCAAGCGTAACATCCCACAGCACAAAGGTCATTGCACCGCCGTGGTTTTCCATTTCGTCCCAGAAGGTGACATTGATTTTGTTTCTTGCATAGTGTGAGGAATTTGTGCCGGGGCAGGCGTTTCTTCGCACGGTAAACGACGGCTCAACAATTCTGTCAATCGCCGCATCTACAACCAAATCCTCGCTTGTCGGCACACGCTCAAGCGTGGGTGTGAACCAGCGCACGCCGAAATATTCTTCAAGCAGCGTGTAAACACCGTAAAGCGTGCCTCGGCTGTCCTCGCCGTTAATAAGGAGATATTCGCCGTCGGAATAAATCAGGAAGCCGTCCTCACCGATTGCTGAGCAGTCTGTATCGGTTACGTTAAGCCCTGTTTCACCGAGCACGATAGCTTTTCCTTCGGCGTATGAGCTTTCCGTTACGTGTCGAAGCTTAGCACCGCTGATTTTTTCAACATAGGTCTGCAATTCTTCAACAGCAGTCATAATGCAAGCGTCTGCACCGTCTGCTGTAACAATAACGAAATCCGTTTCGCCGTTTTCAACTATGTACATAGGTGTGTTGATTTCAGGTGCGGAGTATTCACCGCCGCCGTAGTCAACACCGTCGGTGCTGACGGGAATTACACCGATAACAAGAAGGAGTACTTCAATAAAATAGAAAAAGCCTTTAACGTATGCGAGCATTATTATCCCCTCCGTGGTGGATTTTTCTTAATTATAACATAACGGGTATTGACTTGCAATTATCTTCTGTAAAGGTAGTTGAGCCTTTTCCAGCGGTTTTTGTCAATTGAGGCGATTTGTTCGGCGGTAACTCTGTACTGCCAGTTGCCGTCCGCCTTGCCGGGAATATTAAGGCGTGTGTCGGAGCCGTAGCCGAGCAAATCCTGTATGGGAAGAATAACGGTATCTGCGTGGGAAGCAAAAATTGTGCGGATGATAGCAGAATAGCCGTTGTTCCAGTCGGGTGAATAATATCCGCAGTATTCGAGCATACCCTTCCTTGTTTCTTCGCCGAGCTCCCACACGTAGCCGAGCAGAGTGTTGTTATCGTGAGTGCCGGTGTATGCAATGCAGTTGTCGGTGTAGTTGTGCGGCTGATGAGGATTGTCGTTATCGCTTAAAAATCCGAACTGGAAAACCCTCATTCCGGGGAAGCCGCTGTATTCCACAAGGTCGATAACTTCCTTTGTAATGTCGCCGAGGTCTTCGGCAATAATCAGCTTTTCGCCGGCGATTTCCTTTGCCATATCGACAAACCTTTCGCCAGGACCCTTCACCCATTTGCCGTTTTTGGCTGTAGTTGCCTTGCCGTCAACGCTCCAGTAGCTTTCAATGCCGCGGAAGTGGTCAATCCTTACTGCGTCAAACATATCAAGGTTGTGGCCGAGTCTTGCTCGCCACCACTTGAAGTTGTCCTTTTCCATTTTTGCCCAGTCATAAATCGGGTTGCCCCACAGCTGACCCTCCTCGGCAAAATAATCGGGCGGTACACCGGCAACGCAGGTGGGTACGTTGTCCTTGTCAAGCAGGAACTGCTCTCTATTTGCCCAGACGTCGCAGGAATCGAACGAAACATAAATCGGAATATCGCCGATTATCTTTATGCCTTTGCCATTGGCATATTTCTTGATTTCAGCCCATTGTGTGAAAAACTCGTACTGAATAAATTGCCACAGGAAAAGCACCTCGGGGTCGTAATCCGTTACCGTCCATTCGGTCCACGGCTTTTCACCGTTGGCTTTTTTCAGCGCCATAAATTCACAGAACTGCTTTAAATAAACGTTGCCGTCAATAAAAGCCGAAATCTTGCTTTTCAGGCTTTCGTCAACACGCTTTGCCGCATTCATAAGCACGGCTGTTCTCGTGTGGTAAAGGCGTACGAATTCACAGCTGTACGGTGTCTGCTGGCGGCAGGAGTCAAGCTCCTCTTTTGTCAGCAAGCCCTGCTCAAAAAGTGTGGGCAGGTCAACAAAATAAGGATTGCCGCCGAAAGCCGAATAGGATTTGTAGGGTGAATTGCACTCATCTACAAGGCAGAAGGGCAGCACCTGCCACATTGAAAAGCCGCAGCTGCTTAAAAAATCAATAAATTCCTTTGCTTCCCTGCCGAAGCTGCCTGTTGAGTATTCACCGGGTAAAGAGGAAACGTGCATTAGCACGCCGCTTTTGCGTTTTTTGCTGTTCATTTAATCACTCCGTATTACAAGAAAAGCGTATCAGAACGATACGCTTTATTAGTTTATTCTTCTATAACTGTTTTCAGTCTTTCAAGGCCGAGGTCAATTTCTTCTTTTGTGATGTTTAGCGGGGGCAGGAGGCGGACGAGTGTTTTTGCCGTGAGGCAGATTACGCCGTTTTCTATTGCCTTTTTGACAACGTCTGCGCCCGTTTTACCCTCAACCTCAATACCTATCATAAGACCCATACCGCGTATGGATTTTACGTTTTTGAAGGCAGAAAGCTTTTCGCGGATATATTCGCCGTTAGCCTTTACTGTGCTGAGAAAATCGGGGTTATTAACCTTTTCAAGTACGTAGCTTGCGCCTGCACAGACTATCGGGTTGCCGCCGAAGGTTGAACCGTGGCTGCCTGCGCCCATTGTTGTGCCGAGCTCTGCCGTGCAAAGGCAGGCACCTATCGGAAGACCGCCGCCAAGACCCTTTGCAAGGGTTACGATGTCGGGCTTTATACCGTAGTTTTCGTGTGCAAGAAGTTTGCCTGTTCTGCCGATACCCGTCTGCACCTCGTCAATAATAATAAGGATATCCTTTTCCTTTGCAAGTGCACACACGGCACTTACAAAGTCCTTGTCAAGCGGAATAACACCGCCCTCACCCTGAATCATTTCCATCATAACAGCGCAGGTTTTGTCGCTTATGGCAGCCTTTACGGAGTCAATATCCTTGTCGCAGTAAACAAAGCCCTGCGGATAGGGGGCAAAGCAGGCAGGGTGAAGCGCATCCTGACCGGTTGCGGTGAGTGTGTTCATCGTTCTGCCGTGGAAGGAGCTGTTGAGGGAGATTATTTCGTATCTGCCCTCGCCGTATTTATCGTAGCTGTATTTTCTGGCAAGCTTTATTGCACATTCGTTGGCTTCTGCGCCCGAATTGCCGAGGAAAGCCTTGTCAAAGCCTGTTGCGTCGGTGAGCTGCTTTGTCAGCTTTGCAGTCGGCTCGCAGTAGTAGAGGTTGCTGATGTGGCTGAGGGTGTGCGCCTGAGTGCTGACTGCTTCTGCCCAGCCCTCGTCTGCGTAGCCAAGGCAGTTGACACCTATGCCCGACGTAAAATCTATATATTCCCTGCCGTCAAAATCCTTTGCAACGGCACCCTTGCCGCTTGCAATTGCAAGCTCGTAGCGGCCGTAGGTGGGCATTGCGGAGGAGTTGTTCATTTCTTTAATCTGTTCAAAATTCATATTATCTGCCTCATTATCTGAACATTGTGCCTATACCTTCATTGGTAAGAAGCTCTATGAGTATGGAGTGTTCAATTCTGCCGTCCATTATGATTGCGTGCTTTACGCCTCTGCGTACTGCCTCAACACAGCAGTCAACCTTGGGTATCATACCGCCCTTGATGATGTTCTGCTTTTTGAGTGCGGGTACTTCGCTTACGTTAAGCTCCTTGATAAGCGTGCTCTCGTCATCCTTGTCCTTGAGAAGACCCGAAATATCGGTCATAAGAATAAGGTTTTCTGCGCCGAGTACGGCCGCAATTCTGCTTGCCGCAAGGTCAGCGTTGATGTTGAAGGCGTGGTCGCCGCCTGCAACGGTAGAAATAACGGGGATATAGCCGGCATTAAGCACGTCAAGCACGGGCTGAATGTTGATGTCGGTAATATCGCCGACAAAGCCGAGGTCCTTTTCACGGTGCTTTACTGCCGTAATCATACCGCCGTCCATACCGCAAAGGCCGATGGCCTTGCCGCCCTTGTTCTGCAAGAGGGCTACAAGGTCCTTGTTTACCTTGCCTGCAAGCACCATCTGAACAATTTCCATTGTTTCTTCATCGGTGTAGCGCAGACCGTCAACAAATTTGCTCTCTTTATTGATTTTTTTCAGCATATCGTTGATTTCGGGGCCGCCGCCGTGGACAAGTACAACCTTGATGCCGACAAGCGAAAGAAGAACGATATCCTCCATAACAGCCTGCTTTAAATCCTCGTTAATCATAGCGTTGCCGCCGTATTTGATAACGATAACCTTGTTATAGTATTTCTGGATGTAGGGGAGTGCCTGCACCAGAATCTGTGAACGGTCAAAATTTGAAATTTCCATAGTGTTTACCTCTTTATGAGCGGTAATCGCCGTTGATTTTTACGTAGTCGTAGGTGAGGTCACAGCCCCAAGCGGTAGCTTCAGCCTCGCCGTCGGAAAGCCTGATGTCGATTGTGATTTCGTTTTCGAGAAGTATCGTCTTTGCAATATCCTCGTCAAACTCAATGCCTGCACCGTCACGGCATACGGCAATCCTACCCTTGGCACTTACAAAGTCAACGTCAACGCCGTTGATGTTGAGCTCTGCACCTGAGTAACCGATTGCGCAGAGAACTCTGCCCCAGTTGGCATCTGCGCCGAACATTGCGGCTTTGAGAAGTGAAGAGTTGATAACGGACTTTGCAACGGTTTTTGCCGTTGCGATATCCTTTGCACCGTGTACGTATGCCTCAACAAGCTTTGTTGCGCCTTCGCCGTCACGTGCAATTTCACGGGAGAGGTAACGGAGCGCTTCGAAAAGTGCTTCCTTGAAGGTGTCAAAGTCTGCGCCTTCTTCGGCGATTTCTGCGTTGCCTGCAAGACCCGAAGCGAGAATTGCACACATATCGTTTGTGGAGGTGTCACCGTCTACGGATACCATATTGAAGGTGTCGCAGACAACTGCGTTTAGAGCTTTCTTGAGCATCTCTGCGCTTACAGCAGCGTCGGTTGTAAGGAAGCAGAGCATAGTTGCCATATTCGGCATAATCATACCGCTGCCCTTTGCCATACCGCCTATGTAACAGGCTTTGCCGTCAAGCTCAAACTTAACGCAGACCTGCTTTTCGTGTGTGTCGGTGGTCATAATTGCGATTGCCGCCTTTTCACCGCCGTCACGGCTTAAGCCTTCTTTAAGTACGTCGATGTGGCTTGCAATCGGCTCAATGTTGATGGAGGGGCCGATAACGCCCGTTGAAGCAACGACAACGTCTTTTGCGTCAATGCCGAGGACACCTGCGGCAAGGGCACACATAGCCTCTGCCTTTTCAATGCCGTCTGCGGCGCAGGTGTTTGCTATACCAGAGTTGCAGATGATAGCCTGTGCAATACCGTTTTCAAGGTTTGCGGCGGTGACCCTGTTGGGCGCACCTTTGACGAGGTTGCTCGTGTGCATTGCGGCAGCCGTGCAGGGCTTTTCGCAGTAAACAAGCGCAAGGTCGTGCTTGGATTTGTTTTTTCTGATACCGCAGTGGACAGAGTTTGCAACAAAGCCCAGCGGTGTAGTAACTGTACCTTTAATAAATTCCATTTGTTTGTATCTCCTAAACTACGGGGATTGGATTAAAATGCAGGGGGGATGAGGTCAAGACCTGTTTCTTCGGGCAGGGAGTAGAGCAGATTCATGTTCTGTACTGCCTGACCTGCCGCACCCTTGACCATATTGTCAATAGTTGAAACAACTATGAGAGTGTTTGTTCTTGAATCAATGTGCAGTGAAATATCGCACATATTTGTGAACTTAACGTTTCTTAAGTTTGCTGTCTGACCGTCCTTGAGCACACGGACAAACTGCTCGGCTGCGTACTTGCTTTCGTAGGCTTCTCTTACCTGCGCCTTTGTAACGCCGTCCCTGAGCTTTACGTACATTGTGGAAACAATGCCTCTGTTGACGGGAAGAAGATGGGGGACGAAGGTGACGTTGATTTTTTTACCGCCGACCTTTGAAAGTGTCTGCTCAATTTCGGGTGTGTGGCGGTGCACACCTACCTTGTAGGGCGAGAATGCCTCGTTGCAGTCGGGGTAGTGGGTGGTCTGTGAAAGGCCTCTGCCGGCGCCCGTAACGCCTGACTTGGAGTCGATGATAACGCTGTCCGTTTCAACAAGGCCGTTTTCAATTGCGGGTGCAAGACCGAGTGCGGCCGAGGTGGGATAACAGCCGGGGTTTGCAATTATGTCAACGCCCTTTGCCTTTTCTCTGAAAAGCTCGGGAATGCAGTAAACAGCCTTTTCGTGGATTTCGGGCCTGTCAAAGGGCTTGTCGTACCACTCGGTGTATTCCTCTTCGCTCTCAAGGCGGAAGTCTGCGCCGAGGTCGATGAATTTTCTGCCCTTTTCAAGACATTCGGCGGCAAGCGGCTCGGAAAGGCCGTGAGGCAGGCAGGCAAAAACAACGTCTGCCATATCAACGGCTTCGCTCTGGTTAATGCATACCTTGTCGCAAAGACCGAGGAAGGACGGGTATATATCGGAAAGCTTCTGACCCTCAAAGCTCTTGGAGCAAAGGGCGGTCAGCTCTACGTCGGGGTGTTTGAGTAAAAGGCGGACAAGCTCTGCGCCTGCGTAGCCGGTTGCGCCGATAACGGCTGCTTTGATTTTCATAGTGTTCAGTTCCTTGTTTTGTTTCTTATTCTTATTTTTATTTTTTGATCCTGTTCTTTACACAGGTTTCGAGGTTGATTGCCTTGTAAACGTCTTCATCAAACAGCTCGCATACGTTTTTGTACATATCGAGCGGAAGTGTTTCAAGCGTGAGTTTTTCCTTGATACAAAGCGCAACAAGCTCACCCGTTGCCTTGTAAGCGTCACGGAAGGGGAGACCCTTGCCGACAAGGTAGTCGGCGCAGTCCGTAGCGTTGATAAAGCCTTCGGCTGCCGCACGGCGCATATTCTCGGGAATAACGCGCATCGTGTCTATCATCGGGTCAAGTGCCGTCATACACATTTTAACCGTGTCGATAGCATCGAAAATGGCTTCCTTATCCTCCTGCATATCCTTGTTGTATGCAAGCGGAAGACCCTTCATTGCGGTGAGCAGTGCCATCAAGTCGCCGAAAACTCTGCCCGATTTGCCTCTGATAAGCTCGGCAAGGTCGGGATTCTTTTTCTGCGGCATAATGCTTGAGCCCGTTGAAAAAGCATCGTCAAGCTCAACGAATTTGAATTCCCAGCTGCACCAGAGAATAATCTCCTCGCAAAGACGGGAGAGATGTACCATAAGAATTGAGAGCGCGGAGGCGATTTCAAGGCAGAAGTCTCTGTCCGAAACGCCGTCAAGCGTGTTTTCCACAACACCGTCAAAGCCTAAAAGCTCTGCCGTCATTGCTCTGTTAATCGGGTATGTTGTGCCGGCTAACGCGCCGCTGCCAAGCGGAGAATAGTTCATTCTCGCCTTGGCATCTGCAAGCCTGCCCATATCTCTTTCAAGCATGCTCACATAAGCGGAAAGCTGCATACAGAAGGTAATCGGCTGTGCACGCTGAAGGTGGGTGTAGCCGGGCATAATTGTGTTTTCGTTTTCGTGTGCCTTGTTGAATATCGTATCCGTCAGGTGGCGGAGCATATCCATAACCTCTTCGCATTCCTTGCGCAGGGTGAGGCGGATATCCGTTGCAACCTGGTCGTTGCGGCTTCTGCCTGTGTGCAGTCTCTTGCCTGCATCGCCAATGCGTGCGGTAAGGGTCTGCTCGATGAAGGTATGTATATCTTCCGCATCGGGGTCGATAAGAAGTGCGCCCGATGTAATATCCTCTTTAATCTGCTTTAAGCCGTTGATGATTTTTTCACAGTCCTCAACGGGAATAATGCCCTGCGTGCCGAGCATAACGGCGTGGGCGATTGAGCCGTCAATATCCTCACGGTACATACGGCTGTCGAATTTTATGGATGAGTTGAAATCGTTTGTTCTTTGGTCTGCTTCCTTTGAAAAGCGGCCTGCCCAGAGTTTCATATTTCTTAAATCCTGCCTTTTTATTGGATTCTTTGCGGTAGCTGAAAAACAACATTCGGGCGGAGATAACTCCGCCCTTGTTATTATGTTTAATTAATGTTAATTATTTGTCTGCGTTGCGCTCTGCTTCAAGAATTGCACGTACCTTGATGGGCAGACCGAAGAGGTTGATGAAGCCTGCGGAATCCTTCTGGTCGTAAACCTCGTCTGCATCGAAGGTTGCAAAGTCCTCGCTGTAGAGGGTGTAGGGAGAGGTTACGCCTGCGTTTATCATATTGCCCTTGTAGAGCTTGAGCTTAACGTCGCCGGTAACTGTTTCCTGTGTCTTGTCAACAAATGCGCTGAGTGCCTCACGAAGGGGAGTGTACCACTGGCCGAAGTAAACAAGCTCTGCAAAGCGGAGAGCAACCTGCTCCTTGTAGTGCTGTGTATCTCTGTCGAGTGTGATTGTTTCAAGTACCTGATGTGCCTTGTAGAGGATAGCACCTGCGGGGTTTTCGTAAACGCCACGGGACTTCATACCGACAAGTCTGTTTTCAACAAGGTCAGCAATACCGATACCGTTTGCGCCGCCGATTTCGTTGAGCTTTGTGATGAGCTCAACGCCGCCCATCTTAACGCCGTCAAGAGCTACGGGAACACCCTTCTCGAAAGAGAGAGTTATGTATGTGGGCTTGTCGGGAGCAGCCTCGGGAGCAACGCCCATTTCAAGGAAGCCTTCCTTGAGGTACTGCGGCTCGTTTGCGGGGTCTTCAAGGTCAAGGCCTTCGTGGGAAAGGTGCCAGAGGTTCTTGTCCTTGGAGTAGTTTGTTTCACGGTTAATCTTAAGGGGAATGTTGCGAGCCTCTGCGTACTCGATTTCCTCTTCACGGGACTTGATATCCCAGATTCTCCAGGGAGCGATAATCTGCATTTCGGGAGCGAAAGCCTTGATTGCAAGCTCGAAACGAACCTGGTCGTTACCCTTACCGGTACAGCCGTGGCAGATAGCGTCTGCGCCTTCAGCCTTGGCAATTTCAACAATTCTCTTTGCGATAACGGGACGTGCAAAGGATGTGCCGAGCAGGTAATCCTTCTCGTAAACAGCACCTGCCTTGAGTGTGGGGAAGATGTACTCGTTTACAAACTCGTCCTGAAGGTTTTCGATGTAGAGCTTGGAAGCACCTGTTTTGATAGCCTTTTCCTCAAGACCGTCAAGCTCTGTGCCCTGACCGACGTCGCCGGATACTGCAATAACCTCGCAGTTGTTGTAGTTTTCCTTGAGCCAGGGGATGATGATGGATGTATCAAGACCGCCCGAGTAGGCAAGAACAACTTTCTTAATTTCTTTCATTTCGGTTTCCTCTTTTCAAAATTCATTTTTATTCAGTCGATGTGCATTATTATACACTTATTGTGCAGAAAATCAACTGTTTTATTGCATAAATATGCATTACTTTTGCTGTTTTTTTGGGATATTGTGCATAAATACACAATATTTACTGTTTACCCGTTGAGCCGAAGCCGCCTGCGCCTCTTTCGGTTTCGTCAATTTCGGTTACCTCAACCGTCGGGGCGGTGCAAACGGGCATAACGACAAGCTGGGCAATTCTCTCACCAGGCTGAATTGTGTAGCTCTCCTCGTACTGGTTGATAAGACCTACACAGATTTCGCCTCTGTAGTCGCTGTCAACCACGCCGACACAGTTTGCCGGGGCAAGACCGTGCTTTATTGCAAGACCGCTGCGGGCGAAAATCATAGCAGCATAGCCCGGGTCATCAAGAGCTATTGCAAGACCCGTCGGGATAAGGGCGTGGCCGCCCTTATCGAGTGTTATCGGCTCGTCAATGCAGGCGCAAAGGTCAAGACCTGCGCTGCCTGCAGTTGCTCTCTGCGGTATTTTTGCGTTTTCACGCAGCCTTTTAAATTTGATTTCGGTTATCATATCAGAAAATCACCTTTTCTGCCTGCTGTCTGAGTACAAGGCCGAGGAATTCGTCAACGCTCATTGCGCCGATATCGCCTTCGCCTCTCTTGCGTACGCCGACTGTGCCTTCTTCGATTTCCTTATCGCCCATAACGAGGATGTAGGGAATCTTTTCAAGCTGTGCTTCACGCAGCTTGTAGCCGAGCTTTTCGCTGCGGCAGTCAGCCGATACACGAAGACCTGCGGCGGCAAACTTTTCAACAAGGGCGTTGGCAGCCTCGTGGTGTCTGTCAGCAATCGGGCAGATTCTTATCTGCTCGGGTGCAAGCCATACGGGGAAGGCGCCTGCGTACTTTTCAATAAGAAGAGCGAGTGTACGCTCATAGCAGCCGATAGAAGTACGGTGGATGATGTAGGGGTTCTTCTTTGTGCCGTCTGCATCAACGTATTCCATACCGAACTTTTCTGCAAGCATCTGGTCAATCTGGATTGTGATGAGCGTATCTTCCTTGCCGTGAACGTTCTTAATCTGAATGTCGAGCTTCGGACCGTAGAAGGCAGCTTCGCCGATACCGACCTTGTAGGGGATTTCAAGGTGGTCAAGGATTTTTGCCATAATGCCCTGTGCCTCATCCCACTGCTCAACAGTACCGATGTATTTCTCCTTGTCGTCGGGATCCCACTGTGAGAAGCGGTAGGAAACGTCTTCGTAAAGACCGAGAGTTTTGAGCATATAGATTGCAAGCTCAAGACAGCCCTTGAATTCGCTCTCAAGCTG
>JAFXCT010000127.1 GCA_017521365.1 Clostridia bacterium | reverse complement strand
GACTGCTTTGTTAATTCGGTAATTCTTCACGATGACAGAATTGATTTTTATTTTAACTACAAAGAGGGTGCAAAAACGCTCTCTTTAAAAAAGCTCAAAAAAAGTTCGGATATGTTAACTGACTTTCCACCAAATTAAGAACTACACTTTTGTGTGGTTCTTAATTTTTTGCAAAAAGGGGTGGATTCGAAAGCCCCAACACAACAAAGCAACAGAGCAGCTCACCGTTTAGTGAACTGCTCTGAAAATTTATTTGATATAGTTTATCGGGTTGACGGTATTGCCGTTTACGATAACCTCGAAGTGCAGGTGAGCACCCGAGCTGTTGCCCGTATTACCGACACGGCCTATGGGCTGTCCTCTGGAGACACGCTGACCGACGGAAACGGAAATTGAACCGTCGAGCATATGTGCGTAACGTGTTTTGACACCGTTACCGTGGTTGATTACAACCTGGTTGCCGTAGCTGCGGTTGCTGAATTTAACGAGCTCAACCGTGCCGCTTTCGGCCGCAAGCACAAGCTTACCCGAAGCACTCGGTCCCGAAATATCCAGACCCGTGTGGAAGCCGCTTCTGCGGTTGCCGTAGTAGGAAGTAATCGTATAAAGACCCGAAACGGGCCAGACAAATTTGCCCTTGACCACAACGTCGTAGCTGCCGCCGGAATAGCCGGTTTTCTTCGTACCGACTTGAATTTTTTCGGTTATCGGGTCAATTAGCGTAATGCGGTCAATTTCCTCGGCGGAAACCTGAACGCCGTCGATAAACGTAGTCAGATAGGTTACCTTGTCCGTACCCTTTACACCCTTGCGGATTGTACGTGTATCGCCGCGGAAGAGCTTTGAGGACTCAATTTTTTCCGTTTTATAGGGTGTGGATTCGTTGCGCTCGACAATCTTGATAATCTTGACTCTTACGAAGTTGACCTCCTGCGAAACGAGAAGCTTCGTGCCGACCTTGAAGACGCTGAAATTTACGTTGGGATTCATCGCCTTGAGCTCTGAATAAGAAATACCGTACGACTGTGCAACCTCGGAGGGTGTGTCGCCGTTCTGAATTGTGTAGTAAACAGCCTCGCTCTTTTTCTGGTTTGTGAGCACGTCAAGAAGCCTTGAAGCCTCCCACATTTTGTCGGCATCGTCCGAATAAAGTCCCTGCACAAATTCAACGTCCTCAACGAAATCGGCAAAGGAGTTGGGGTCCTCTGAGCTGATGTTGTATTTTTCCTCCGCCTCGCTGAGAAGGTTGTTGAAAACGCTTCGTGCATCGGTTTCGTTTTTGACCGAGCAGATAAAATCACCGTCGATATAAACTCCGCAGGCGTTTGTAAGCTTCGAGTCGGAATTTTCGATAAGCCTGTCGCTGATTGCGTGTGCATCGCTCAGCTCGTTGAGCTTGACACGGGTGATTTTATAGGTCGGGTTAGCAATAAGCGCCTTGTCCTCGTCAGCCGCACCCGAGTCAATTCTCTCCTTGACAATTGAGCGTGCCTGAATGAAAACGGATTCATCGCTGATGTAGCCGAGCGAGCACGGCTCGCCGTTGTTATCCACAACAACCTCAAGCGCATAGGTAGAGCCTGTCCAGTAGCCGACCGTTACGAGAAGCACGGCAAAGGCGGCAAGCGGTGCGGCAATGTTGACGATAGTTCTTACGGCGTTGGGGTGGCGCCTGAAAACGCCCTTGCGTTTCTGCTTATCCTTTGTTGCAAACAGCAGCTTGATTTCCGCACGCAGCTTTCGTATATCGTTCGTTGCGTTTCGCACGGAATCGAGCACTATTCTGTCAAGAAGCAAAAACAGTATGCTCGCAAAAACGGCAACTGCGTGAACGGGCTTGCGCAGAATACGCTTTATAAGCTGACCTGCACGGCGCACACGGCGTATTATCTGCAGGCCGAAATAATATATCATATCGTAGGCTGCACCCGTATCTCTGGGGGCAACGTCCAGTATCGTACAATCGACAACCTGAGCCTTTTTTTCGGGCTCTTTTTTCTTTTCGGGGACAGCATATACTTGCTTTTCTATTGCGAAAATCGGCAAATCCGCAAGGAAAGAGAATATGCCGTATTCGTTGGCGGCTTCGACCGCTTCTTCGGTTATTGCTTCGGATTTTACTTCGGCTGTTTCTTCAGCCACAGCCTCTTCAGCCTGTATTTCAAGCTCTTTTTCCTCTGACACGGTCTTGCCTCCTTTCTGAAAAGTCATAATATTATAACACAATTAAGCAGGATATTCAAGTGTTTGGACGCTGACGCTCTCCATAACCTCTGCCATCATAGCGCCCTCACGCTTTGCACCCTCAAGGTCGTGCTCACGGTAGTTGCCGCATTCCTTTGCGCTGACACCGGGCACCTCACCCTCGTAAGAGGCAATAAAATCGAACGCCTGCTTTGTCAGCGCAATTGCCTGCTCATGGCTGATTACGCCGCTGCGCACGAGGAAATAAAAGCCCGTGCGGCAGCCCATAGGGCCGAAATAAATTACGCCGTCGCTCAGCGGTGAGTTCCTGACAAAGGTTGCAAAAAGATGCTCAACCGTATGAATGGGCGAATTTTCGATTACGGGCTCAACATTGGGGCGGCGGCAGCGGATATCGTAGGTTACAACGTCGCCGTCAACACGGGATATATACATACCCTTGGGGAGCTTTGTGTGGTCTATTGTAAAGCTTGCAATTTTTTCCATTGTAAATTTCTCCGTTATATTTTAAATAATTTCTTGAGTCCCGGTGTTTTTTCAATTATCAGCCTCAGCGGTATTCCGAGCACGCAGCACACAGCCAATTCGCCGACACCGACCTGCAATGCGGAAATCGCAAAGCCTGCCCAGGTAAGACCCTCGGGCAGAAAAACGGCAATTTCCACGCCGATAATAACAGCGTTGAACAGGGTTGAAAAAACGGGCGCAAGAATATAGCCGAAATTACCGCCGACCTTACGGGTGACATAGGTAAAATATGCCGCCAAAAATGTTGCCAGAGTGCCGAGGATTACGTCCATAATGCCGAACGGGCTGCCGAGATTGCCTATAAAACAGCCTATCGTAAGCCCGGGTATTGCGGCAGGGGTAAACGCAGCAAGCACCGTGAGTGCCTCGGAAAAGCGGAACTGAACGTTACCGTAGGCTATACCGAAAACGGAAGCTAAATATGTAAGCGCAGCGTAAAGTGCGGCAATTACCGCCGCCTGCGTGATGTAAACAGATGCTTTTTTTCTCTGTTTTACCATTGATTTTTCCTCTTTCCTTTTTTGCACACTTATGTTATTATATAAAAAAGAGCAAAGCTTGTCAACCTTGGCAGCTTTACAACCATTAAGGAGTTATAAAAATGAAAGCTATTTCAACGCAAAACGCACCTGCCGCTATCGGCCCGTACTCACAGGCAATTGTAACGGGCAACCTGCTTTTCACCTCGGGCCAGATACCCGTTGACCCTGCCACAGGCAACGTTGTTGAAGGCGGTATCACCGAGCAGGCAGAGCAGATTATGAAAAACCTCGGCGAGGTTTTAAAGGCCGCAGGCGCATCGTTTGAAGGCGCCGTAAAGACGACCTGCTTCCTCGCCGAAATTGCCGATTTTGCCGCCTTTAACGAGGTTTACGGCAGATACTTCACCTCCAAGCCTGCAAGAAGCTGT
>JAFXCT010000126.1 GCA_017521365.1 Clostridia bacterium | reverse complement strand
GCAAAAGACGGAGGATTGCAAGATTTTATGTTCATTAAATTGTTTACAAGCAACCCTCAGTCACTTCGTGACAGCTCCCTTCAAAGGGAGCTTTTGACAATCACCTTTATGCTTAAGAACATCCCGACAAACTGTAATTTATCAACCCACGGTATAAACCGTTCCCCGAAGCGGTTATTGAACAATGCAAACGCTTCCTGTATATTAATATCACAAACCAAAACGGAGGGTGATTTTATGAATCTTTCAATCGGTGCAAATATAAGGCGGATTCGTCTTGAACGCAGTCTTACGCAGGAGGAGGTTGCAACGCATCTCGGCATATCCTCGCAGTCTGTCAGCAAGTGGGAGAGGGGAGATGGCTACCCCGATATTGAGCTGCTTCCTGCCCTGGCACACTATTTCGGTATCAGCGTGGATGAACTTCTCGGCGTGAGTGAACAGGAAAAGCAAAGCAGGTACGATGAAATCAATAACACCTGGGCTTATAACAACAAAAACGGTCTGCACGGCGAAAACGTTGAGCTGATGAGGGAAGCACTCAAAAGCTTTCCGAATGACGCACTTTTGCTCGTTCAGCTTTCAACCTCGCTTGAAAAAATCGGTACTGCGCCCGAAGAAAAGGAAAAATATTTGCGTGACTCCATAGCCGTGCAGGAGCAGATTATAAACTTCTGCCCCGACTCGGAGGTGCGAGGCGCAACGCTTTACAATATCTGCTTTGCCTACCAAAAAATCGGCGAGCACGAAAAGGCAATCGAACAGGCGAAAAAACTGCCGAACCTTTATAAATCAAGGGAAAACGCCCTCGTGTATTTCCTTGAGGGCGAGGAAAAACGTGCGGTTGCAAAATCGGCGCTCAAGCCGCTTGCCTGGGATATAACGCACCACCTGACGGCACTCAGCCAAACGGAAAATAACCCCGAATACCTCAAAAAAGCAAAACAGATTACGGCTATGCTTTCCGAATGTGAAGAAGGCTTATAAAACTATTGTAAACTTTCCCTTTTCGTGGTAATATTCTATTGATAATGTTTTTCATCAGGGGTGGGGGAGCTTATGAAGCTTTTGCTTTTGGCCGACGGTGCCTGTGATTTAAGCCTTGTGCTGGACAGCTGCGGCGTTGAAATCACACGAAAAACAATTGATGAGGCGCTCGGCATATCACTCGACGGATATGATGCCTTTGCCGTGCTTGCAAACGGCAGGGTGCTTGACCCGCGTCTGCGTGTCAGCCTTGAAGCCGAGGTTGCCGTGGGCAAACGGCTTTTCACACAAGGTCTTAACAGCTGGGGCGGCGTTTATTCCGAGGAGCTTCCCGATACCACACGCAGCCGCCTTGTTGTAATCGGCAATGAAATCACCGGACTTGAAACGGGCGATTTGCTCGACGACGGCAGTAACCGTACAATGCGCCCGTGGTACACCGTGCCCGAGCAGAAAATTCTTCTCGTTTACCGTGAGCGTGTGGTTGCCCACACAAAGGTGCAGGCAACTTGCGAGGAGCTGCTTTCGGGCGGTGACCCTGCGTTGTGGCTGCTCGGCGAAAACGTTATGATGTGCGGCTTTGCGCTTCACAATTTTGTCCGTGCCCGTTTTGCGCCGCAGAAAGCGTGGAAAAGCCTCGTTTCGTTTATTGCCGAGTGGCTGACGGGTAATAAGCCTGCCCTTTTCCCCGAGCCTGCCGTAAGCCACCTGTTCAGCGAGGATTTTTCCGACTGTGCCGTGTTTGAACGTCAGCGCAAGAAAGCAATAAAGCAGGGCATTGAGTGGCTGAGCCGTTATCTGGTTGATGCGGGTAACGGCGGAATAAAAGAGGGCCTGCGCCACAATACCTCCCCCGACGGTATTCAGCTTACCGCCGACACGGTAAGGACGGATTGCTGCGGCGAAGCATCGGGTGCTTTCCGCTTTTACGGTAAAATTTACGGCGATGATGAGTGTTCGCAAATTGCCGAAAACCTTAGCAGCTTCGTTTTCGGGCCAATGACGGTCAAGGGCGGACTGCTTGACGGTATGGTGCGCTGGACTGATACGGGCTGGGAGGTCTGCTATCAGGATGACGTTGCCCGTGCAATTCTGCCCGAACTTTATAACTGCCTTTATTTCGGGGATACACGGCGCTTTCCCGATATCTGCCGTGCACTTGATTTTCTTGTGAAAACAACCGCAAAGGACGGCTGCCGTGTTATGCGTACCGAGGCCTGCAGCTTAACCGAACAGGCAATTCTTGAGCTTTCTCGGGCCGGAAACGGTCTTCCCTCGGCACACTATAACGCCTACTACCACGCCGCCTTGCTGCTTGCCTATAAAATCGGCGGCAATGAAAAATATCTTGAGGTCGGCAAACGGGGCCTTGAAACGATTATGTCGCTATATCCCGAAACAAAGCGTGAGCAGAGCGAAACGCAGGAGCTTTGCCGCCTTGTCTTGCCTCTTGCCGTGCTGTATGACGTGACAAAGGCCGAAGCACACAGGGCTATGCTTTACCGTGTTACCGATGACCTTGTAAAGCACCGCCATCCCTGCGGCGGCTACCGAGAGTGGGACACGGGCTACAAGGCAAATTTCTCCCGCGAGTCCGACGGCGAATGCTCACTGCTTACCCATAACGGCGACCCCGTTGCGGATTTGCTATATTCGGTCAACTGGCTGCCCGTGGGCTTTGCCGTTGCACACAGCGTTACGGGCGACAAACGGTTTTATGATTTGTGGCGTGATATCTCCGCTTTCTTTGTTAAAACGCAGGTGCATTCGGACGACCCGAAAACAGCGGGAAGCTGGTGCAGAGCGTTTGATATGGATATGGGCGAGGTTTACGCCTGCCCTCACGACGTCGGCTGGGCGGCAAAATGCAGCGAGTCAGGCTGGACAAATGCCGAAATTTTAATGGGACTTATGATGCCCGATATTATTAAATAAAAGGGGAATTACGATGGGTTACGAAAATTACAAATGGTACGTCGGTGTGCCGCATTGCCACACAACTGCTTCCGACGGCGGACTCACCTTGGAGCAGGTTATTGAAAAGGCGAAAAAGAATAAGCTCGATTTTCTTATGATTACCGACCACAACGTCAACTGTGAGGAGCTTCCCGAGGTTGACGGGCTTACCCTTATCTACGGTGCAGAGCTTACCAAAAGGGGCGGTCACTGCAATATGTGGGGTGTTAAGGACGTTATCGACCGTGAGGATTATGATTCCTGCGAAACCTACGAGGATTTTCTGCGAATCAAGGACGAGGCAAAAAAACGCGGTGCGGTTATCTGTATGAACCATCCGCATTGTAAGCAGTGCCCGTGGAGATGGGAAAAGAATGCGGCAGACGTTGATGTGCTTGAGGTGTGGAATGCTCCCACTCACTACGATAACCTTGAGTGCACCGAGTGGTGGCACGAGCAGCTTCGCAGCGGCTTTAAGCTTCCCGTTGTAGGTGGCAGCGATTATCACAAGGACTACGTTGTTACAAATCTTCTCACCTGGCCGGTTACATACGTTTATGCCAAATCGAATTCTCCCGAGGATATACTTGAAGCAATCGTCAGCGGACATACGACTATTTGCTTTGACGTTGGAACAACCTTCGTTGATATTGTCAGCGGCGAGGGCAGACTCGGCGATACTGTCAAGCTCACGGAAGATACAACAGTTACAATAAATGTCAAAAAGCTGCACCGCACCCATAAGCTTATGGTCTTTAATTCCCGAGGCTTGTGCTATGAATATACCGCAAAGAAAACGGGGGATTATTCCATTACCCTGCCTGTTGAAACAGAAGGCTTTGTGTGCGCTCACGTTGTTTTTGAGCCGGGATTTTTCTACAGCAAAATCCACGACTACGCCATTGCCTCCCGAATACCCGAGCAAAAGGGTATGAAGCTACCGCCGCTGATTTTTGCCCAGAGCGGTGCAATGTATTTTGAAAAATAATATTCTCGGTAAACTTATGAAAAATTCTAAAAAGATAATTATTATACTGACCGGCCTTGCAATTCTTGCCGCAGGTATTTTGTGCAAGCAGGAATTTTTCCTGATGATACCTCTGTTCGTTTCGCTTTTCGTAATGGCGTTTCAGTCCGAGGCTAACAGAGTCGGTGCTCTTATAGGTGCAGTAAACTCTCTTGTCTATACGGCAACTTATATCTATATGGGCGTTTATGCTTCTGCCGCATCTGCTCTTCTTTTCAGCTTTCCGATTCAGCTCGGTACTTTTTTCAGTTGGAAAAAGAAGGCGTATAAAAACACGGCTGTTTTCAGAAAAATGCCGAACAAGGTTAGAATTATATTTATCCTTGCCGTGCTTGCCGCCTGGGCGGTGCTTGCAGGCGTGTTCGTTCACCTGAAATACGAGTATGCGGTTCTCGACAGCATAACCTTTCTGCTCGGTTTTATCGTGCCTGTTCTGACTATGCTTGCATACATTGAATACACCTACCTCTGGATTGTGCAGGCGGTTATCGGCCTTCTGCTCAACGTGCAGATGGTAATGAACGACTTTAAAGAAATGACTTACCTTATCTACGGCATTTACGCACTTTACTGCGTAATCGGTGCTTTCATAAACGTTCAGAGGTTCTATAAGGAACAGCAGGAAAGCAAAGCCGAATAAAAGATTAAAAGCACCTCGACTGAGGTGCTTTGTTTTTTACAGTATTCTCCACCTCTGCTGTATGATTTCGCAGGGGCCGTCTTTTTCGTTCTTTGCGTAAAATACCGTTATCAGCGTGCCGTCGTCAAGCTCAACCGTTGAGGGGTAGCCGAGGTCGTCGCTGAACGGGTTTTCGTAAAGGCGCACATCCTTTTCCCAGGTTTTGCCGCCGTCGGTGCTGAACATTGCCATAATGCCGTAGGGCTTTTTTCTTCTGCCGTAGGTGCAAAGCAGAACACCTTTGCTTGTCATAAACAGGTGGGGCGGTGCACCGCCCGTTTTGTCAAGCAGCATTTCGGGCTCGGTCCAGGTTTTGCCGCCGTCCTCGGAAATACTCTGGAACGTTGTGAAAAGGTGCTCCTTGCCGCCGTCAAACAGCTCTGAGTTTTCGCCTCTGATGTGGCAGATAAGTCTGCCGTCGGGCAGTTCAATCAGGTGCGGCTCGTTGAGCACGGCGTTTTTGTCCGGACTGATTATTTTGCCAACAAGCTCGGTTTGGCAGGTTTCGGTGTCAAGCCTGTGCACCTCAATGCCTGCAAAAATATCCTCAAACCTTGTTCCTGCCCACAAAACCGTGCCGTCACGAAGCTCAACGGGTCCGTGCGGAGAGGTAACTGGGGAGCGGTGGGTTTCGCCGAAGGTTATTCCGCCGTCACGGCTTATGCGGAATGTTGCGCCGAGGTACTTTTCCTCGTCCTCTTTTGTGATTGTGTTTATGTAGTTTTGCACATATCTGTTTTTAGTGTTGTGGTGGCGCTGCATATCGGCAGAGTTGTTGAACGAGGTTACAATAACCGAGTTTTCGCCGAAAACACATATACCTGCGTCCCTGTCGTCAAGCGGTGTGTCAATAACGGGGGCAGGGCGTGTATAGGTCTTTCCGCCGTCATAGCTATAAGAAATTACAGCCTTGCCGAAGGGGCAGATATGTTCAAGCCGAAAGCCCGAAGCACCTACAGCAATTCTGCCGTCGGGCAGAGTGACAGCCGTCGGCCAACCAAAATAGTTGTGCTTGCTGTCGGGGTTGGATATTATTGTTTCAGGTTTCCCTATAAGCTCAATTTTCATTTCATCATCTCCCGTAAAATATTTTACAGTAATACTGCCGCTTTTTCAAGCCCGACATTTATCTGTTGCACTTTATTGCGGTATTGTGATATAATTTTAAAAAAGGAGGCTTTATAAAATGAACCTTAATTTTATTTTCAATAACGAAAACGAAAAACCGCTTGATAATCTTGTTACGGACGGCGGCTTTGTCGGAATTATGCGTACAATTGCCTGCGTCGGTGACAGCCTTTCATCGGGTGAATTTGAGTCAATGGACGAAAACGGCGTGCGTGGTTACCACGATATGTTCGATTATTCGTGGGGTCAGTATATTGCCCGAATGGCAGGCTGCAAGGTGTATAATTTCTCCCGTGGCGGTATGACCGCAAGGGAATACTGCGCTTCCTTTGCCGAAGAAAACGGTATGTGGGACAAGGAAAAGGCGGCACAGGGCTACATAATCGCCCTTGGCGTTAACGACATAATCAACGCAGGTCACCTGATAGGAAGCCTTGCGGATATCTGCCTTGAGGATTATAACAAAAACGCCGATACCTTTGCAGGCAACTACGGCAAAATTATTCAGCGATATAAGGAAATTCAGCCCGATGCAAAGTTTTTCCTCGTCACAAAGCCCAAGGACAGCAGAGATGAGAGAAATCCCGGCGGTGCAGACGATATGTCAGCCCTGCTATATGAAATGGCAGAGCTTTTCCCGAATACATATATTATTGACTGGCGCAAATACGGCCCCGTTTGTGACGAAGAATTCAGAAAGCTTTTTTTTGTCGGCGGTCATATGAATGCCGCAGGCTATCTTTTCTCCGCAAAGATTATCAGCTCGTATATCGACTACATTATCCGCCACGATTTTGAAGCCTTCTCGCAGATTGGCTTTGTCGGCACACCTTATAAATATTAATATGAAAAGATACAGGTTTTATATTGCTTTTTTCTTCGCTGCGCTTGTTGTGCATTTTTTCTTGCCGCTTAACTGGTCGGACGATGCCGTGTTTTACGAAAAGGCGGCTTCAACCTCGCTTGACGATTTCTTCTGACAAGTGCCCGACCCTTGACCGATGCCGCAACTTATATTTTCGCAAAGGTTAACCTTGCGTGGCGTATTGCAAATCCGCTTGTGCTGACAATTCTTTTGGCGGCCGTTGAAGAAATATTGCCCGTGCGTAAAAGCCGGGCAACAAAGCTCGTTTCCTGCTTTGCGGTTTTTCCGTCAATGGTGCTTGTCGATGCAGGTTTTATCGCAACAACGGTAAATTACCTTTGGCCCATAACCTTTGGTCTGCTGTGTCTGTTCCCCGTAAGAAACAAATTGCTCAAAGAAAGAACACCGCTGTGGTATAAGCTTGCAATTGTTCCGTTGCTTTTTTATGCCTGCAATATGCAGCAGATGTGTGCGGCTTTGCTCGGAATTTTGCTTTGCACAAACTTTTATCTATGGTTTGTCAGAAAAGATTTTGATTTGTACTCACTCTTGCAGACTGTTGCCGTCGGCGCAATGGCTGTGTATACGTATTCACTTAACGTCTTTTCCGACAATTCGAGAATGCTTCGCGAAACAGCGCGGTATTTTCCGGGCTTCGGTGAACTCAGCGTCCTGCAAAAAGCAGAGCTCGGCTTTTCTTCAACCTTTTACTGTATGACTATGGAGCTTCGCCTTGCCTTTGCGGGCTTTGCCGTTTTTGCGCTGTTTCTTGCTGTCAGCGGTGTAAGGCTTTGCGGTAAAACCTCAGTCAAAACCGCAAGCGTATTTCCTCTTGTGTTTGTACTTGGCTTTGGCATCACGTCATTAATAAGGCCCGATTGGGTAAAGGCCGTCTGCGGCGGTCTGGTAAACGGCAGGGTAGGCAAGGCGGAATACGTTTTCAGCCCCGTTTCGGATTTGCTGTTCCTGCTTGTTGCAGTCTGCGTTATAATTGCGGTTTTTGCGCTTCTGAAAACAAAACAGGCAAAAATGATTGGTGCACTCGTTCTTTCCGCAGGCTTTGGCAGCCGCGTGCTTATGGGCTTTTCGCCTACGGTATGGGCTTCGGGCTACAGAACGTTTGCAATACTGTTCGTTTCATTCATACTTGTTGCTTTACTCATAATAAACGAAAACTCCGGACTATCAGAAGATAATCCGGAGTGATTTTATTTTATTCTGCCCGTAATTCTGCTGAGTCTGTCAAAAAGGCTTTTACCGTCTTTCCTTATTGAGCTTGCATTTACTGCCGCATAGCCTTCGCCGTCTTCAACGAGAATTACCGCATCGGTCGTTATGCCGTCAAAGGTGTTGGTGCAGTTGCGGTGCATAACCCTGCCGTCGCTTAAAAGGTTTATGTAAACCTTTGTGTCGCCGCAGGTTATTTTATACGCTTCGTCAAGCTTCTGCATTGTCGGCGTTTCTTCGCCGAGTGCCAGCACGGAAACGAATTTTACCCTGCCCTCGCTGTCCGTATTACGGTTGAAGGACTTGAACGTTACCTCGTGCGCATCCTCTCCGAATACGCCTTTTTCTTCTCTTTCCTCACACTCTGTGAGCATTTTGAAGCAGGTCGGCTCGTTTGCGTGGAGAAGGAAATTTGCTTCGCCCGGCTCGTGTGCCTGAATATCGTCATAAATAAGTATGAAATCCTTAAGCCACAGGAAATGCCTTAAGTGCTTGCGAAAATGCCTGCCCATAGGGCCGCTTGCATCTGCCGCAACGTAGCGGAAATCCGGCTCGTCCGTAAAATTGTACAGCTTTCCGACGGCCCTTACGTGGTGATGGTGGTCGTCGTGGTGCTGACCTTGCCCGTTGAAAAGCACAACGTTGTGTGCCGCGGACTGAACGAAATAATCTCTGTAAATTTCCTTGGAATAGTTGCAGCCGAGCGAATCGTAAATTTCCGGCACACCGTTTCTGTACAGCACGAAATGTGCCGCATCAAGGTGAGCGTGGTTCCAGCTGTCGCCGCATTTTACGGCAAGCAAATTGCTGTCGGGTGCAAAGCTGTCCCTGAATACCGCCCAGCCTATGTTCGGATAAAAACAGGCGGTTTCTTCGGGGGCTTTTTCTTCGGCCGGATATATATCTTTATAATGTAACAGCCTTTCGCAGATACAGTCATTTTGCAAGTTTACTTTACTGCTTACGTACCATTTAAGCTCTTTTAAATCGGGCAGGCGTGCAAGCAGCAGGGGAACGCAGGAGGCAAAGCCCGTTCCTCTGTCACAGTCGCCGAAGCCGACAAAATAATTGTCCTTGCCGGACGGGTAGGTGGTCTGCACGAAAAAGCGTGCCGCACGGCGCAGAATCGCCGCATCATCAAACGGTGCCTTACCCGTAGTTTTAAGATAAGCCCACGCAAAGCGAAGGTACTCAAAAAGAGCGTAGTTGTAGTAGCTCACGCTCTCGTAAAATGCGCCGTCATCAAGCGTTGCGGGCTTTACGTTAATCGGGTTGCCTTGGTAATTGAACCATTCCTCCATACCTTTTGCGGTAATGTCGGCAAGCTCTCTGCATTCGGGAATATCCTCGCTCATTACGGCTGCGGCAAGTCCGCCGTTTGAAGCGCAGACTGCCCACCAGTTGTGACCCATCGTGTCAAAGCAATGTGCCTTTGTTTCGGGCAGCACCCAGTCCTCAAGCAGTACACGGATACCGAGCCTGTACGTAGCTTCCGCTATGGTTTTTCTGTCTTCCTCACTTAAAACATCCCTGAAGCAGGCATAGCCCTGAGCCATACCCGTGCAGAAATGTCCCGTCAGCAAATCGCCCTTGAAAAACTCATCACCGCCCCACTTGGTGTAAGCACAGTATGCGAGCATAAGCTCCCTCGCCTTAAGGAAATATTCCTCCTTGCCCGTAATATGGTAGGCCAAGCCCAGAGGCATAGCGTTACCCTCTATCTGAAAGCAGGCCGGGCCGTAATTGGGTTGTTCTTCACCGCTTTCGTTAACGGTGAATTCTGCAATCGGCTCAAGCTCAAGCGCCTTGTCTGCTGCGGCAATAACGGCTTCTCTGAGCGAAATGAGCATCGGGTCTTCGCAGGCTTTGATAAATTCAATGTAATCCTTTGTAAAATACGGGTTGCACATTAATTTTCACCTCACGCCATAGTTTCAAGCATTTTAAGTGTTACTTCGTATCTGCACGGCTCGTTTGCGGCAAACCGCAGATATTCCTCTGCCATATATTCTGCCATTCGGTGCACCTCGTTGCCGCTGCTGCCTGCAATGTGCGGCGTGAGTATGCAGTTGGGCAGAGCGTAAAATGCGTGGCCTTCCTCGGGCGGCTCGGGGTGTGTAACGTCAAGCAGAGCGGTAAGGTCGGGTCTGCTTTCAAGCACGTCAGCCAAATCCTTTTCAACAACCTGTGCACCCCTGCCCGTGTTTATGAAGGTTGCGTAGGGGAGCATAGCCGAAAAATGCTCTTTTTTCAGCATCCCTTGGGTCTGCTCGTTGTTTGCAAGGTGGTTTGAAACAACGGAGCAGGTGGAAAAGATTTCTTCAAGCGGGCATTTTTCAACGCCGAGCATTTCAGCTTTTTCGTCGGGCAAAAACGGGTCGAACACTTTAACGTTAAGCTTGTAATTTTTAAGCATTTCGATTACAAGACTGCCTATCATTCCTGCACCGATTATGCCCACCGTTTCGCCGAAGTTGCCCTTGTATTTTTCTTTTTCTGCGTTTGCTTTTCGGGTTTCGCCCGTGCTTTGCAAACGGGAGGTAAGGAAAAAGCCCTTGTTTGCAAGCAGAACCTGTGCCAGTGTGTACTCCGCAACGGGTACTGCGTTTGCCGCCCATGCGCTGAAAATATGAATACCCTTATTCAGAAACGGTCTGGCAAAATACTGTACCGTACCTGCGGCGTAAAACACACATTCAAGCCTCGGGAAAAATCTTTCAATTTCTTCTTCGGTCAGCTCACTCATTCCCCAGGTTGAAAAAATGTACCGTGTGTCGGTAAATTTATCGGGGTTTTTATATAAAAAATCCTTGTTGTAAACCGCTTCTTCAAGCCCTGCCTTTTCCTTGAGCAGAGCAACGGTTTCTTTTGAAAAAACTCTTTCGGGGTTGTCTGCAACCTCGCACAAAAATATACTCTTCATTTTAATTACCTGCAATTTTTCTCAGTGCGTCAGCCTCACGGCTTAAGGAATTTATATCGTCATCGGGCATAAATTCAAGCAGCAAAGCCCGTTCGCCCTTGAACTTCCCAAGGTATTTCCGCCATAAATCTACGCTTTCTCCCAGCGGATATCTCTCGTCACCCGACCAGTTGAAAACGTGAATATGTCGGGTGTAATCGGAAATCGCTTCAGCGTATTCCAGATTGCTATTAATCGTTTTATACTGGTTGGGCTGCCAGTACATTTTAAAAGCAGGGGAGTTGACGGCGTTCATCAGTTCGAGCGCCGCAATTAATTCATCGGTAAACGTGTGGTTGTGGCACTCCATACAAAGCGTAACGCCGCTGTTTTCGGCAATTGCCGCCGCTTTTTTACACTCTGCAAAAAGCAGCTCTTTTTCTTCCTGTGAATATTCGGCAGAGCCCTTGTCGCCGCACCAAAGCCTTAAAATATCCGTGCCGAGTTTTTTTGCGGCACAAATATACTGCGGCAATTCTTCCGTAGGTGTTACACCAAGACGAAAATAAGTGCCGTAGGATGAACAGCAAATACCGTGCTTGTTCTGCAAAGCAGCAATACCGTTCAGCTTTTCGTTATCGTTATACGGTGCGTGTACGTCACTGCCCCATTCGATGCATTCAAGCCCTGCTTTCTTGGCGGAAAGTATTATTTCTTCGGGGCTGTGCTTGCGGAAGGATATTGAAACAAGACCCAGGCTGTACATATCTGCTCTCCTAAAAAATGTTTTTGTTTTCTCTGTAGCTTCGCCACACATTTTCAAAAAAATCACCGTCATCGGGAATCGGACGCACGCTGCGCCAAAGTGTGCTGAACTTGCCGTCGGCATATTTTATCTGCTGAATTCTGTCGGCGGCAAGTTCATTTGATGAAAAGCGGAAAATCTCGTCAAGTCCGTTTCTCCAAGCACCGTTTTCGTCGGTGTATATTGCACTGCCGCGGCTGATGTTCATATCGTTTGCACACGTTAAAACAGCCGCCTGTGTGAGCAGAATATCACGCAGCTTAAACGTGTTCCAACGTTCCTCCGACGTACACTCTGCCGTTTCAAATCTGCCGATTGTACCGAGCGTTTCTTCAAGAGCGGTCTGTATTGCCTGCCTGTTCCTTATTGCGGCGCAGGTGTTGCTCATACGGCTTTGCGCCTTGGCAATTTCAGCCTTTGCGTTAGAATAAAATACGTTCTGTTCCTTTAATGCCGCTTCAAAAACGCTTTCAAATTCTTTTTCGGATAAAAGCTCCTTGTTTTGTGCGGATATGTACTGTGCCGCTCTGTATGAGCCGACCTGACCTGCGTTGAGTGCGCTTCCGCCGGGTCGGGTTATTCCGTGTGTGCCTGCACATTCGCCTGCGGCAAACAGCCCCTTTACGTCACTCTGCCACCATAAATCAACGGCAACACCGCCGTTGCTGTGCTGTGCGCAAAGTGCAATTTCAAGCCGTTCTTTGCTTATATCAACACCCTTTGAGCGGTATAATTCAACCGCAGGTGCGTTCATTTTGGTAAGCCTTTCTATCGGCGTGCCAAAGCACGCAAAGGCGTTGTTCAGATATAAGAATGCTTCCTGTGACAGCTTTTCAAAATCAATTTTTTCAAGCCCGAACGGATTTTTTGTGAAATCAAGATAAACTCTTCGGCTTTTTATTGCCGTTTCTCGGTATACAAGCAGGTCGATTACCGATGAGCCTTCAAGCACCTTTTTGCTGTCAAACGGCCATTGATAGCCCTTTAAGAATACGAGCGAAAGTGCCCCGTAAATATCGTCAAAAAATTCTGCTAAAAATTCGTGCTCTTTTCCGTCTTCGTCAACCGAAACAAAACGGGGAAGGCACTGCATATACGTGCCCGAAACGTTCCATCTCGGGTTAACGCTTGCAAGGCCGTACTGCCACTCGGTCATATTCTGAAGACTTGCACCTGCTTTAATCGCAAGCCCCGTTGAGCCCGTGTGCCCTTCGGGGTAAACGCTGTGTGCGTAAATTCCTGCAGGGCCGCCCGTGGCAAGAATTATGTCCGTACAACGGAAAACCCTGAATTTGCCCGTTGCTTTTTCCAAACAAATAAGCCCGCAGACCTCACCGTTGTGTTTTAGTATTTCAACGGCAAGAAGTCCGTCAAATACAGGCACCTCAAGCCTTTTCGCCTCTGCTTCAAGTGCGTTTGTCATATAGTGTGAGGTGAGAGGGCCTGCACTGGTTGCCCTTGCGTAGGGGTCGTGGTCGGTTTTGTAGCCTATGTATTCACCGTAGCGGTTGCAGGGGAATTCCACGCCCAGCTCGCAAAGGTGCATAAAGCATTTCACCGAAAGCGCCGCCTCGCAAAGAGCCGTGTCGCCGTCGGTGCATCCGCCCGCAAAAAGATTCTGCGCCATTTTTCTCACGCTGTCGGGGCTGTCGCCGCCAAGACCTAACTTGTAGTAGGTCTGCTTGTCGCTGCCCGTGTTGCGTGAAGTGCCGCAGTTAACGCCTTCCGTAATAACGGCAACGCTTTTTTTGCCCAACTTTTTTATCGTGTTAGCAGCGTTGAAGCCTGCTGCTCCGCTGCCGATTACAAGTGCATCAAAGGTTAAAAAATCCATAATCAAAGCCTTCTCAGGTGGAATCCGCCGTCTACGTCAAACGACTGACCCGTAATATAGGGGAGTGAGCCGTTACAGAGTGCAAGTACACACGCCGCAACATCCTCGGGAGTGCCCCAACGCTTAATCGGAAGCAAGCCGCTGCCGATAAGTGAGTCGTATTTTTCTTTAACGCCCGACGTCATATCCGTTGCAATTATGCCGGGACGGATTTCGTTTACGGGTATACCGTATTCGGAAAGCCTGTCGGCAAAGAGCTTGGTTATCATTGAAACTCCTGCCTTGGATATGCAGTATTCACCTCTGTTGGGCGAGCTTGTGTAGGCGGAAATTGAGGAAATGTTGACGATTGTGCCCTTACTGTCACCCTCGTTTTTTATCATTTCGTTTGCGGCAAGCTGTGTGAGGAAAAGCGTGCCTTTGGTGTTTATGCCCATAACCCTGTCGTAGCTTTCCTCGCTCATTGTCAGCACGTCTGCCCTTACCTTGGGCGCAACGCCGGCAGCATTTATGAGCACGTCGATTCTGCCGTATTTATCCAGGGCGGTTTTAACAAACCTTTCCCTGTCTGCGGCCTCGGCTATACTGCCCGAAACGTAGGTGAATTCTCCGCCGAGCGGGTCGGTTTCTCTTTCTCTCGTGCCCATACCGATTACGGCAAAGCCGTTTTCAAGAAGTGCCTTTGCCGAGGCTCTGCCTATTCCTGCGGAAGCACCCGTTACCAATGCAATTTTTTTCATTTATCCGTTACCTCCGCAAAGCTTTTTGTATATCGGTAAATAAACGTCCTTATCCCTGATTACACAGCCGGGTGTACCGCCGGCACAGCGCATAATATGCGTGCACTTTGAACAGCAGATGCAAAGCTTTTCCTTTTTCATACTGCCGTCATTGATTATATCTTTTGCAAAATCGGGGTAGGCGAAAACCGTTCGGCCGAAGCCTGCAATATCAAAACCGCCGTTTTCAATATAACCTGCCGCAACGTTGGGCGCCGCCGCACCGAGGTAGGAGAGAGCGGAGCTTATTATTTTAATGTTCGGCACCTGCTTTTTCAGCTCTGCCGTACCGTTTAACATTCTTGCAACACCCTCAAGCGGATGTTCGTCAATATCGTAACCGCCGCTTGCAAACGGACGGTTGACGTGCGGATTGAAATAGGGGTTGCCCATAGTTATGTTCAGCAGCTCAACGCCCGATTTTGCAAGCTCTCTGAGCAGCCATATCGGCTCTGTCGGGTCGAAATCGGTTGAGCCGTCGCCCTTCACACCGAAGCCGTAGGGGTAGGGGAAACCGTCGTAAACGTTAAGCCTTGACGACACGATGAAATCCGTTGAGCATACCTCTTTTGCGCCCGAAATGCTTTCTCTTAAAAGCCTTGTTCTGTTTTCAAGGCTGCCTCCGTATCTGCCTTCACGGTTGTATGCGGAAAGCAGCTCGCAGTTCAGGTAGCGGTGGCACGCTTTTATGTCAACACCGTCAAAGCCTGCTTTTTCTGCAAGCAGAGAAGCCTCAACCAGCGCTTGCTTAACCGTATCAATGTATTCGTCGGTAACGATACGGCTTTTGTCAATGGGAGTGTCTTTTTCAAAAATGGGGTTGTTATACGCAATAAGCGGTGCAGGTGTGCCGTCGGGCTTTGAATATCTGCCCGAGTGCGTTGCCTGCATTATTACGAGCGGCTCAAAGCCGTTTTCCTTAACGGCTGTCTGCTTAATCCGCTCAACCTCACGCCGGAAAGAGTCAATATTGCTGTTGTGTATCCAAAGCTGTCGGGGATTTGCTCTGCCCTCACGCATAACTGCGGTGGCTTCAAACCATATTGTGCCGGCACCGCCTTTGGCAAAACGGTCGTAGCGGCGTATCGTCAGCTCATCGGGTGAGCCGTCAGCCGTGCCGTCACAGCCCTCCATAGCCTGGCAGGCAAGGCGGTTGGGTACAGCTTTTTTGCCGATTTGTAAAGGCGTTCCGAGCACGGAAACATCCTCGGCATACGGTATGTTCAGCTTCAATTCGTCACGCTGTGAAATAAATTCGTCCTTGCTTGTATAAACCTTGCGAATCATTGGCAGTTCTCCGTAAAATAAATGAATAATTATTTAAAACCATATTACTCTATATGGGGCATAAATTCAATAAAAACATAAAAAATAAACTAAATTTATTTTTTCTATTTGTTTTATTTGTGTAGTATGTTATAATACACTATTGTAAACAAAAGTGAGGTGAACGGGTTGAGACTTCTTCTTGCAGAGGATGAAAAAGAGCTTTCAAACGCTGTGGTTGCGGTGCTCAGGCACAATAACTTTTCCGTTGATGCCGTTTACGACGGTCAGTCGGCTTACGATTGGGCGGTAACGGAGAATTACGACGGCATACTGCTTGATATAATGATGCCTAAAATGAACGGCATAGAGGTGCTTGAGCGGATAAGAGCAAAGGGCATAACCACGCCGGTTATGATGCTTACCGCCAAGGCGGAAACGGAGGACAAGATTCAGGGGCTCGACGCAGGTGCCGACGATTACCTGACCAAGCCCTTTGCAATGGGCGAGCTTCTTGCCCGTGTCAGAGCAATAACCCGAAGAAGGACGGACTATCAGCCCAACGTAATTACTCTGGGTAACCTTAACCTCAACCGTGAAACCTACGAAATTTCCGCACCGGGCGGCAGCTTCAAGCTGGCAGGCAAGGAATTTCAGATGCTTGAAATGCTGATGAGCGCACAGGGCAGAATAATCTCGGTTGAGCAGTTTATGGAGCATATATGGGGCTACGACAGCGAAACGGAAAGCAGCGTAGTATGGGTATATATATCGTACCTTCGCAAAAAGCTGTCACTTATTGAGGCTGACGTTGAAATCAAGGCAACCAGAGGCGTCGGATATTCCGTTGAAAAAAGAAACGGCGGTGATGAGGAGCTATGATTAAAAAGCTGCGAAGACAGTTTATAGTCAGTATTACCGCCTCCGCTTTTGCTTTGCTGATGGTTGTTGTCGGCTTGATAAACGTTGTCAGTATAATCAGTATGGACAAGCGTACCGCACGGCTGATTGACAATATCTGCGAAAACGGCGGAGTGTTCGACATAAACGCCTATGAAACACCGCTTCCCGAATTTGTAAACTACGAGGAATTGTCCTACATAACACGCTTTTTCTATGTTGAGTTTTCCGAGGACGGTGAAATTACCGCCGTCAACACGAAGAACATAGCGGCGGTTGACGATGAAACAGCCGTTGAATACGCAAGGACTGTGCTGGCATCGGGGAAAACGGCAGGGTATAACGAGGCAATGTACAAATACACGGTGAAGCCGGCAGACGGCTGTCAGCGTGTGTGCTTTATGGATATACACGAGGAGCTGTTGTACGTTGGCTCAATGATGGTTATTTCGGTTTCGATAGCGCTGTTTTTCTTCCTGCTTCTGTCGGTTGTCGTGGTGCTCGTTTCAAAGTACTTTATCCGACCCGTTGAAGAAAATTCACTCAAGCAAAAGCAGTTCATTGCCGATGCGGGTCACGAGCTTAAAACTCCGCTTGCAATTATTTCAGCCAACACCGAGGTGCTTGAAATGACCTGCGGTGAAAACGACTGGACAAGCTCAATCCGCAAGCAGACGGGCAGAATGGCAGACCTTGTCAATCAGATGCTCGTGCTTGCCCGAATGGAAGAACGCATCGACAAAAAGAATTTCCAAACGGTAACGCTCAGCGAAATCGTTGAAAATTCGGCGGATTCGTTTGCAATCCTTGCCGAAAAGGACGGCAAGAGAATAAAGCTGTCGGTCTGGCCGGGCATAAGGGTTTACTGCGATGAAAAAAGTATTACCGAGCTTGTCAATATTCTGGTTGATAACGCCGTGAAATACTCTCCGCCAGAGTCACAGATTGACATTCGCCTGAAAAAGAAAAACAAGTCCGTGGTGTTTGAGGTTGAAAACAGCCTGATTTCGGGCGAAACCGTTGACACGGACCGACTGTTTGACCGCTTTTACAGGGCGGATAAATCACGCTCGCGTGAGACGGGCAGCCACGGCCTCGGCCTTTCAATTGCAAAGGCTGTTGCCGAAAAGCACAAGGCAGATATTTTTGCCGATACACGAGAAGAAAAAATTATATTCACCGTAATTTTTAAATAAGTAAGAGAGGTCTATTTTATGAACAAACTCTGGTACAAGAAACAGGCAAAGCTCTGGAACGAGGCGCTTCCGCTGGGTAACGGACACACGGGTGTTATGGTCTGGGGCGGTAGAAGAAAGGAAACGCTCTGCTTTAACGACGTAACGCTTTGGTCGGGCTTCCCGAAAAATCAGGATAACCCCGAAAGCCTTGAAAACCTTGAAAGGGTGCGTCAGCTCATTTTTGCAGGCAAGCCCGACGAGGCACACGACATAGTTGAAAGCAAGCTTTGCGGCTGCTACAGCGAGGCTTATACACCCCTCGGCGACCTTAAAATCAGCTTTTCCTCCTTGACTACAAAGGGCTACACAAGAGAGCTTGATATCGATAACGCCGTACATACCGTTTCGTTCAAGGGCGAAAAGCGTACAGCCTTTGCTTCTTATCCCGACGACGTTGTCGTTTATAAAAGCGAAAGCGAAAAGCCCGTCAATATTACTGTTGAGGCAAAATCAAAGATTAAGTCAAAGACGGTTGTAAAGGACGGTTACCTCTGCCTTTGCGGTAATGCGCCCGATATTTCTATGCCGAGTTACCTCGGCAAAATTCCCGATGCCGTTATTTACGGCGACAAGGGTATGGCGTTCTGCCTTGCCGTAAAGGTTGTTACTGACGGTGAGGTTATATATTCCGACAAAAAAATAACGGTCAAAAATTCCACATCAACCGTGCTTCTTGCCACAACCGCCACGGGCTTTATTGCTTACGATAAAATGCCCGAAACAGACCGTGAGGCTGTAAGAAAGGCTTGCATAAAGAAGCTTGCAAATGTAAAGCCCGATTACGATAAGCTCCTTAAAAAGCACGTTGCCGATTACAGGAAAATTTTTGACAGACAGAGCTTTTCAATCGGCGGCACAAGCGAAGAAGAAACGGTCAGGCTCCTTGAAACTGCAAAGAAGGGCAAGCCTGATGCCAAGCTCGTTGAGCTTTTCTATAACTACGGCAAGTACCTTATGATTGCCGGCAGCCGTAAGGGCGGTCAGCCGCTTAACCTGCAGGGTATATGGAACGCAAGGGTACGTCCCCCGTGGAGCAGTAACTATACTGTAAATATCAACACGGAAATGAACTACTGGCCCGTATCAAAGAGCAATATGGCAGAATGTGCCGAGCCCTTTGTAAATCTTGCGTGGGAGCTTATGCAGACGGGCAGAAGCACGGCAAAGACGAACTACGGCTGTAAGGGTGCCTGCTGTAACCACAATACGGACCTTTGGCGCAAGACCTCACCCGTTGAGGGCGACCCGTGCTATATGTTCTCTCCGCTTTGCGGTGCGTGGCTTGTGAATGAGGTTTACGGCCACTATAAGAACGGCGGCCTTGACGAGTATAAGGACAAGATTTTTGAAAGCGTAAAGGCTTCTGCAGAGTTTATCAACGATTATCTTGTTGAGTTCAACGGCGAATACGTTGTTGCTCCCTCAACCTCACCCGAAAACGAATTCAGCTTTAACGGCAGGTCAATTGCAATTGATTGCGCCAGTGCCTTCGATATGGAGGTTGCAAGAAAGGGTTTGCTTGCTTATCTTGATTTTGAGTCCGAGGGTGAGCTTGCCAAGCAGATTAAGGAGAAGCTTGCAAAGCTACGTCCGCTGAAAAAGGGCAGTACGGGCATTATGGAGTGGTCAAAGGACTACGAGCTTCACGAGCCGGGTCACAGACATTTTTCACCTCTCTACGGTCTTTATCCGTCGGATACAATCAAGTATTACGAAAACGAAGAACAGCGTGAGTGGGTGCGTGAGCTTTACCATTTCCGCAAGAAGAACTGGGAACGCTATATCGGCTGGTCTGCCGCTTGGGCAATCTGCCTTGCAGGTACTCTCCACGAGCCCGATACGGCAAGCGAGATTATTGCAAATATGCTCACTTATTCCGTGTTCTCCAACCTTTTCGACACTCATCCGCCCTTCCTTTTCCAGATTGACGGCAACTTCGGCTTTACCGCAGGCGTAAACGCTCTGCTCGTTTACAGCGAAAACGGCAAAACGGAACTTCTTCCTGCACTTCCCTCTGCTTGGGAAAACGGCGAGGTCAGGAATATGCTCATCAACGGCGCACAGCTTTCCTTCAAGTGGAAAAACGGCAAGGTCGTTTCCGTTTCTGCCGATAAGCCCGTAATCCTTATGAACCTCAACCTTGCAGAGGATTGCAAGACAGGTAAAAATATTACGGTAGAATAATTTTTTAACGCCTGCGGTTTACCGTGGGCGTTTTGCTGTGCAAATCGCACCGTAAAAATTTTCACTTAATCCCGTTGTGCTTCCCGAAAAACTGTGGTAATATAAAAGCAAAATTAAAGGAGTGGGGAAAATGAAGAAAATTAATTTCTTTTCGTATATAATCGGCTTGCTTGTAACTGCCGTCGTCACGGCGCTGTGCCTGTTTATTTTCTGTCCCGCCGTTAACGTTCAGAATCCGGTAATGTGGTTGCTTGCTGCCTTTGCCTTGTTCGTTTTTATACGTGTTGTGCGGCTTGTAAAGGGCCGCAAGGATTTCGGTTGGGTTACGGTCAGCGAGAAAACCGGCTCCAAGGGTCGTACCAAAAAGCACACGAAATTCAATTTCAATATAAAATACTATATTCCGCCCATAGCCCTTATTGTGCTTACCGCAATTATCTCATTCTGCGGAAGTACGGTAATGAACGCAACGGATTATGCAAAAATACTTAAGGTCAGCAATGCGGATTTTTCCAAAGACATTGCAGAGTCGGTCGGTACGGATTCAATTGCGCTTATGGACACGTCTTCCGCAAAGATGCTCGGCGACCGTGAAATCGGTGCGTTGTCCGACGTTGTAAGCCAGTTTGATGTTTCCGACAATTACACGCAGATTGATTATGACGGCAAGCCCGTCAAGGTTTCTGCGCTTATGTATGCGGATTTTTTCAAATGGATAAACAACAGGGATGAGGGTGTTATAGGCTACGTAACGGTTGACCCGGTTTCAATGTCGGCCTCGTTTGTCAGAACCGAAGGGATGAAATACGTTCCCTCCGCATATTTCCTTGAGGATGCGTACCGCTATCTCCGCAGGGCGTATCCCACAACGCTGTTTGAAAACCTTCACTTTGAAATTGATGAGGACGGCGAGCCTTGCTACGTTGCAACCGTTTTCGAGAACACGGTTATGCTCTTTGGCGGTAAAACCGTAACGGGCTGTATCGTGCTTGACCCCATATCCGGCGAAAGCGCCAAATACTGTCTGGACAGTATTCCGCAATGGGTGGACGTCGTTTATTACGGTGACCTTATCTGTGAGCAGTACAACTGGTACGGCACGTTGCAAAACGGCTATCTCAACAGCCTTTTTGCCAAGAAGGACTGCAAGCAGATAACCACGTACTATTTGTCTGACGAGGAAGCTGACGACGAAACACCGGCTTGCGACTACGGCTACGTTGCCAAGGACGGCGATATCTGGATTTATACTGGCGTAACCTCTGTAAACGGTGACAGCTCAAATATCGGCTTCCTGCTTGCCAACGAAAGAACGGGCGAAAGCCGTTACTATTCCGTTGCGGGTGCCGACGAAAAGTCCGCTATGTCTGCCGCCGAGGGCGAGGTGCAGGAAAAGGGCTATCAGGCCTCCTTCCCGTCGCTTATCAACGTTGACGGCAATCCTACATACATAATGGTGCTCAAGGATTCGGGCGGTCTTGTAAAGCTGTATGCAGCGGTAAGCGTTGAGCAGTACAATATAGTTGCAACAGCCGCAACGCAGGCGGAATGTATCGAAAAATACAAGTCTGCGCTCGGAATTGAGAGCAGCTTCCGTGATGAGGATATAACGGAAACTCAAATCACGGTTGACAATGTGAAATATATTGATATTGGCGGCAATACCTATATTTATCTTTTCGATAAAAACGGCAACGCTTTCAGGGCCAAAGCGGCGGAAAACGAAAATATGCTTCTCATAGAGGCAGGGGACAGCGTAACGCTGACCCATTCTGGTAAGGAAATTATTTCTTGTACAATCGGGTGATTAGCGTGAAAATAATCGGCAGTGATTACGACGGAACCTTAAACCACAACGGAATTGACGAAGCGAAAAAGCAGAAGCTCCAGCTCTGGCGCAGTAAGGGCAACGTGTTTGCGCTTATCAGCGGCAGATTCCGTGAGGATGTTATCGAGCTTTATAACAGGCAGCAGTTTCCCTGCGATTTTCTGATTGCCGATAACGGTGCCACCATAATGAAAACGGACGGTACGGTTGTGTCCGAAACACGGTGCGACGGTGCTCTTGCCCCACCCTTAATAAAAGCTTTGCTTGGCTGGGGCTGCCCCTGGGCTAAGGCAGATACCGCCTTTGCCTGCAAGGTTTATGCAGAGGAAAGCGAGCGTGAGGATGAAACCGATTTTGCCCTCGCAACAATGCCGGAGGTGCCGTATTTCAGCCAGATAAGCACGGCTTTACCGAACTTTGAAACAGCGGCAAGGGTCACAAAGCTTATTGACGAGCATTTCGGAGAAAGCCTTAAAGCCTTGCAGAACGGCACGTGTATAGATATTGTCAGAGCGGATATGAACAAGGCGCAGGGTCTTCGCATTCTTGCCGATTATCTCGGTGCTGATTATTCCGATATAATTGCCGTGGGCGACAATATCAACGACAGCGATATGATAAGGGAATTCCGCTCGTACGCAATGGAAAACGGCGTTGACCAAATCAAAGCTCTTGCCGATTTTATCACCCTCGGTGTCGGAGAGCTGATAGAAAAAGAGCTTTCGTTAGCTTAAATCATAAAAATACAAGGACAGAGAATTTCAACGTTCTCTGTCCTTTTGTATGTATCTGATTGGTGAAGTTTTCGCAAAAGCGAAAGTGAAGTTAAGTTTGCCGGGTTTGCCGTACGGCAAACTTAGTTTATCTGTACGTCACGTTCGCAAATTCGTCCTGCTCAAACATCAGCCGGCTGTGCTTGGCGGAATTGAAGCCCTGGAATTTTACGTTTTCAACCGTTACGTTAACTGTATTTGTTTCGTTTGCAGCGGAGAATTTGGGCTTCATAGCCGCATTGTAGGTTATGTTTTTGAAAACAACATTGTCAGCGGTGAAATTATAAATCGGCACGGTGTCCATATCGCCGATTTCTTCCGTGAATATTACGCACGCCATAGCTCTGCCGTCGTCACGGAAAATTTCAATGTTGTCAAAGGTAACGCCGTCAATACTGCCTTCGGCAAGCTCAACGATAACCGCAAGCGAGGCTATTCTTTCGTTGTTCCACGTTGCATCTCGGCAGATTACTGCGCTGTCCTTGAAGGTGATGTTGCGGATTGCTCTGTTTACCTCGCCGTGTATGCCGTAGCACCTTGCCTTTCCGCCCCAGGCTACGCAGTCGGTAAAGGTGATGTTTTCACTTGCGGAGGGTTCGGCAGCACCGAGTGCCTTGACGTCAAAAAGGTCGTCGCCGCTTCGGGCAAAGCAGCGTTCAATCAGACCGCCCTGCGTGTTACAGATTGCAAATGCATCGGAATTCTGTCTGTAGCCGAAAATGTCAACGTCCTTAATATTTAAGTTCTGACAGCGGTAGCTGATAAACGACCATTCGGGCGAGTTGACAATTTTCATTCCTCTTACCTCAATGTTGCTGCACTCGGTAAAAACAAGGCCTCTGCGCTCTCTGCGGTCGAGGTGGGAAAGGTCAAGCACGCCTCTGCCGACGAATTTTATGTTGTCGCATTTGTAGAAGTTTACAAACGGGTGACGGGACAGACCGAAGGCGTTGAGGTAAAACGCATCCGGGTCAGCGTGGCGCATTTCATCCTCCTCACTCATAATGTCATAAACGTGCTGTGCGAGCACGTAAGCTCCCTGCTTGAGGTAAACAACCGTGTTGTTCATCTGATAGAAGCAGGCGTAGGGAATTTCGAGCAGCCCGCTTTCAACGACAAGAACATTATCCTCGCCGTATTGCTGCTGATATGCCTTGATTTCAGCCTCCTCGTCAATTTTTTCTCTGACAAAAAGCGTGTAAGCACATTCCTGCGAGGCGGAGTTGAAAAGGAAGGTGTATATGCCGAAGCCGTCTATGCTCGCCGCCATAACACCGCCCGAGCATTTTGCCTTTACTCCGAGCTTTTCGGGCAGACAGATGGCATCCCTTATTCTGAAATCCTTTGAGGTGAGCTCAATATTGAACGAAAACTCTTCGCCTTCCTCAAGATATACTTCCGAAAAGGAATGAAGCTCGCCGTACTGCGTTTCGCCGAGGAAAACCGTTGCGGCATAGACGGGAATATCTTTTTCGCCGATTTTCGCCGTGTAATAGGGCGAAACCACAATTCCGTTCACGTCCTCGTAACCCTGTGCGGACTCGTAAAGCTCCTTGTCCGAATCGGCTCGGGATTTGAGCTCCTCAACCGTAATGTCCCATACCTCAAGCGTTTTTACCGCTTCTTTCGGGTATTCAAGCACGCCTAAATCCAATCCGTCCGTAGGCGGTGCAATAACTGCGGGTGAGAAAACCGAAGAAAAGCTTATCGACAAAGTAATAAAGCATCTGAATAAGAATCTGAACAATTGAAGCATATTTCTTACCTCCGTATGAACAGTATTGTAACAGTTGTTTTGAATAAAATCAATATTTAATGTCTTTTCAAAATAACGTTAATATGATAAGATTATTTGCAGAGGTGATTTTTTATGGCGAAAAACAATAACCCAAAAATCAAATATGATTACAACAGCGTTGACGGCTTCGGCAGCTATCCGTCGGATATTATGAAGGAGTACGTTCAGTCCTGCGAGGAAGGCCTCAATATCGAAAAATACAAGCCTCTTTTTGAGGCGGTTGCTCAGCTTGATAACGGCGAATACAAATCGAGGCTGAGCGACGTGCTTTTTGATATCGTCCTTAATGCAGATATAAGAAAGGACTATAAATACAACGAGCCAAATGAACTTGACGAAATAAAAGCCTTGCGTAAACCGCATAGCTTTGAGTCTGTTATGCCCGATAATGATACTCTGCGTAAAAAGCTTCTCGGTGCGTGGACGGGCAGAGCCTGCGGCTGTCTTCTCGGTAAACCCGTCGAGTGCATCAGAAGCAACGAGCTTATTCCCTTGCTCAAGGAAACAGGCAATTATCCTATGCACAGGTATATCTTAAGCACCGATATCACAAACGAGGTCTGCTCACACTATAAATTCTGGCTTCGCAATAAGTGCTATGCCGATACGGTGGACGGTATGCCCGTTGACGATGACACAAACTACGTCGTTATGGCACAGAAGCTTATTGAAGAATTCGACAGGGATTTTGAGTCGGAGGACGTAGCTTCAATGTGGCTTAAAAGCCAGTCTGTCCACTCTTACTTTACCGCCGAAAGAACGGCTTATATCAACTTTATCAACTGTATTATGCCGCCCTCGTCTGCAATGTATAAAAACGTTGCCCGTGAGTGGATAGGCGCACAGATAAGAGGTGACTATTTCGGCTATATCAACCCCGGCAAGCCCGAGGAAGCGGCTGAAATGGCATACAGAGATGCAAGAATATCGCACACAAAGAACGGTATCTACGGTGAAATGTTTGCTTCGGCTATGATAGCCTGTGCCGCAGTTACGGATAATATTGAGGATATAATTCTCGGCGGTCTTGCACAGATTCCGCAGTCCTCACGCCTTTACGAGTCCGTTACGGGTATTTTGAACGCCTGCAAAAGCGGCGTAACGGTTGACGGTTGCTTCGATATTATTCACTCTGCTTACGACGAGCACACCGACCACGGCTGGTGCCACGTAATTTCCAACGCTATGATAGTTACCGCTGCGCTTCTTTACGGCGGCGGAGATTTCGGCAAATCAATCTGTATTGCCGTGGGTATGGCTTTTGATACCGATTGCAACGGCGCAACCGTCGGCTCAATTCTCGGTATGCGAAACGGCATAGACGGCATAGACGAATACTGGAAAAAGCCAGTTAACGGCAAAATCCACACCTCGCTTTTCGGTTCGGAAACGGTCAGCATAGAAAAGGCTGTCGAATTAACGCTTGAACATATATAATTATACTTGTAATATTCAGTTAGCTGTGATATAATTATAAAATCAACTTAACGGAGGTATATGCGGTGAATTCTTCTTTTCTTCACAAGCTCTTCGGCACAACTCCCGGTAAGGGTGTTCAGCCGAAGGAAGCAGTTGCGTACAGTATTGCCGGTTTCGGTCAGAATTTCATCTGTACAATTATCGGCTCGTACATCACAGTATTTATGACAGATGCCCTTCTCTTCGGTGCAGACGGTGTTAAGGTCGGTCACATAAGCGGTGCGGTAGCCGTTGCTATCCTTATGCTTGCTGCCCGTGTTTTCGACGCTTTCAACGACCCCATTATGGGCAGCGTTGTTGACAAAACCCGTACAAAGTGGGGCAAGTGCCGTCCTTATCTTAAGTGGATGGCTGTTCCTATTGCAATTTCAACAATTCTGTGCTTCCTTCCCGTTTTCAGCGCAGAAGCTGTTTACGACGGCTCAAAGACTACACAGACCTTTGTCACAATAGCAGTTCTTTACGTTGTATGGTCTGTTCTTTACACTATTGCAGATGTTCCTTACTGGGGACTTTCAACCTGCCTTACTAATGACACAACTGTCCGTGGTAACATTCTTACGGTTGCCCGTATGTTCTGTACAGTCGGTGCCGGTATTGTTACCGTTTTCGTTCCTATGATAACCGGCGCAGTAACAGCTAAGTTCAAGTACACGGTTGACGATATTGCCCTTATTATGCAGGATAAGGCAGAGGCGATTGCAAATATGGTCAAGAACCAGGGCATTACCGCTGAAGAAGCCGCAAATACATTCGTCGGCACGGTTATGAAGGGTCAGGAAATTTCAAACGCAGATACCCTCAAAATCGTTTACTTTATCTGTGCCGTTGTTCTTGTTGTTTCCGCTGTTCCGATGTTCTTCTACGGCTTCAAGAACACAAAAGAGAGATTCACTTCAGACGATAATCCTCCCTCATTCGGTCACAACCTCAAGCTCCTTTTCAGAAACAAAGAGCTTCTTCTCATCGTTCTTTCCGGCGTTCTCGGCGGTGCAAGAATGGTTTACTCTTACACAGGCGGTCTTTACTTTGCAAAGTACATCCTTCAGAACGAAGGTCTTTACGGCGTAATCACTCTTCTTGTTGTTCCCGGTGGTCTTGTTGCTTCTCTTCTCGTTCCGTGGATGTCCAAGAAGTTCACAAAGAAGTGGTCATATATCGTTGTTCACCTCTTCGGCGGCGTTGTTATGGCTATAATGTATTTCGTCGGCTACGACGCACCGTGGAAGATTGCTATTTGTGCAGTCGGTCTTGTTCTCCTCGGTATTCCCCAGGGTGTCAACAACATCATCACCTACGCTATGATCGGTGATACCGTTGACTACCTCGAGTGGAAAACAGGTGAGAGAGGCGAGGGTATCTGCTTTGCAATGCAGACCCTTATCAACAAAATCGGTATGGCTGTCGGTGCATTCATCGGCGTTATGGCTCTTAGCATTGCACAGATTGATACCAAAACGTACACCGTCGGCAACGCTGATGCACTCTGGAACGTTCTTATCCTTTCCGGTGTTATCAGTATGTTTGCCTGTGCAGTACCGATGTTCTTCTACACAATCACAGAAAAGCGTCAGCGTGAAATGGTTGCTGAAATCGAAGCACGCAAAGCAAAGAAATAATTTAAGCTACAAAAAATTACAGCCTCGGGTGTGCTCACACCTGAGGCTGTTTTATGTATGAATATTATTTCAAAGTAATCTTGAAAAGCCTTGCGCCGTGGGAATTTACCTTTGCGGAAAATTCATTGCAGGTAACGGTGTATTCCTCGTGTGCCCACATATCCCATACGCTGTATTCAGCACCGGCTACAGCGATATCGGAAATATCAAAGCTGATTTCTCTTTCCTTATCGTCGGTGTTGAAAAGTGCAACGTATTTGCAGTTTTCACCCTCTGAAGTCCAGACTATTTCACCCTTGCCGTCGGTTTCGTTACGGCTGAACTGTCTTGCTCCGCTTGAATTTCTGAGCATATCAATAAGCTCTCTGTTTTGCAGAAGCGAAAGCGTGAATTCGTCGTTTTCACGCATTTCCGCACCAATCATCAGCGGCGAGCGGAAAATGCCCCAAAGAGTCATCATTGTTATCTGTTCATCGTGCGTGAAACGGGTGTAGCGGTTTCTGTATTTCTCCAGCTTTTCAGTTTTCTGAATTCTGCCGATGGGAAGCATATCGCAGTCGGGCCAGGCACCGGGCTGAACGTATTCCTGCCAGGCGTAGCAGCGTTCAAACATTGCGTGGAGTTTCGGCCACTCGTCCCAGAAATCACCCGTCATACGCCACATATTGGCGTTAGCCGCAAGATGCTCGTGTTCCCAAACGGGAGCAGGGCCGGGGGAGAGGCTGAGCACCATATCCCTGCCGCAGTTATCAATTGCCTTGCGGAGCATTTCAATTTCTTTTCTTGCCGAATACGGGTCGTGGGGGAATATTTCGGTGTTGGCTATATCGTCGCATTTGATGTAGTCAACGCCCCACGAAGCGTAAAGCTCGAATATCGAATCGTAATATTCCTGTGCACCTTTGGCTTCGGTGTTGAGTCCGTACATATCGGGGTTCCACAAACAAACGGAAGATGGCTTTGCAATATCCCTTGCCGTAACACCCTCACACTTGATTTTTGTGTTTCTGTGTGCCGCCTGCCTTGGAATACCCCTCATAATGTGAATACCGAATTTAAGCCCGAGTGAGTGAATATAATCGGCAATCGGTTTGAAGCCCTTGCCGCCTGCGGAGGAGGGGAAACGCTCAACCGAGGGAATAAGACGGGAGTATTCGTCCATGCAAAGCTCGGCGAAATAGTGGTAATAAAAGCTGTCGGCAGTAGGCTCCGACCACTGAATGTCGCAAACAACGTATTCCCAGCCGTAGTCCTTCAGGTGCTCTGCCATATAATCGGCGTTGGCAAGCAACTGTTCTTCATTCACAGCCGCACCGTAACAGTCCCAGCTGTTCCAGCCCATAGGCGGAGTAGGCGCAAGTTTCTTATGCATAATTTATCAGTCCTTTGTGTAATTTACAACAGTAGAGTATCATATTATTGCAATAATATCAAGAATATTACTCTTATAAAACTTAAATTAAATTCCTCTTGCCATAATATCTTTTTTCTGTTATAATGCACCTATTCACTCTTAATATTTCAAATATGCGGGTATGGTGGAATTGGCAGACACGTAAGATTTAGGATCTTATGCCCACAAGCGTGCAGGTTCGACCCCTGTTACCCGCACCACTTAGATACAGCGGTTTTATTATAAACCGTTGTATTTTTTTGTTTTAAATCTGTTCGCTAAAAAAACAAATTGTGTTTAGAGACAACAATTTACAGATTCTGTGTTGTTTCGACAAATGGTATTTACTTCTACGGTAAAGGGGTATATAATACAATTGTGTAATTATTCATCGGAAAGGAATGGTTTTTATCAAAAAATTAATTGAGTTTTCTCCGTTAATTGTAACGTTAATTATAGTTGCAACTATAATAGGCTTGTTTTCGGTAGGCGTTTTTGACAAACCTGAAGAAACATTAATAACCTCTTCTACCTTGACAAAGGCTATTGAGACTGCCAAATTGGCAACTGCAAAGTATGTACAGAATGGTATTGCAAAAGTACATATTGACGGAAAAGGTGATGGATACGTGCTTTATTATGCAGTTGTAAAGCCAAATGTAAACCTTGAAGAAATCACATATGACATTAATGAGGAAAAACAAGAAATAATCGTAATAATTCCAAATAAATTCACTTTTGATGTCGAAATTTTAAATGATGAAGACCATAACTATTCTTTCTATCCCAAAGAGTCAAAATGGACTGCTAAGGATGCTCTTTATATTTGTGAAACGGATGCTAAACAAAAGGCTGAGGAGAATACTGAACTTATAAAAAAGGCACAAGAAAGTTTGACCAACACGATTGAAGTGTTAATGAAACCGTTACTAAATGAATCTGGATATACAATAGCCTTTAAGAGCAGTGCAGGTTTGGAGGTGTAAGATTTGGAGGAAATACAAAACAACACTATAATATATAGCGATGCCGAAGTAAAAGAGGAAAAGAAAAAACTTACTCCATTTGTTAGGAATTTGCTGATTTCCTGTGTCTTGTTGGCAATTACCGCTATTATTTTATCTGCTTGGTTTATCTTCAGACCAGATAATAAAAAAGTTAATCACAACTTGTTTAGCATTGAGATGATAAGCGAATTGACAACTATAAATTGTCGCTATCACAATGTTGCAGTTTATGATAAAGAAGGTAAAGTTTTAGGCGTAGGTGAGCAATACGTTTGGTTTGAGTATGATGTTATTGTTGAGGCAGGAATTGATGTTAATGAGGTGCGGATTGAAGAACCGACATCTAAAGGTGTAGTAAAAATATTTTTGCCACCGGCCAAGATTCTTAGCGCAAAGGCAGATAAATCTACTATTTCTAAACCTGTGTATAAGCTTGGTGCATTTACAAAATTTACGACGGATGACGAACTGAGAATCGTCTATGAAGGCGTAGAAAAGCTTAGGGACGATGTCAAAACTCAAGAAATAATAAATATAGCTTATAATAGCGCAAAGGATTTAATAGAGCAGTATGTTGTTAATGTAGGTAAGTCGGTTGGCGAGAATTATACAGTTGATTGGATAGAGGTATCCAACGAAATTCCAGCAGCAACTGCTAAACAAGCGAGTTCGGCGACAGAATAATTAAAGTTAGAGGTAGCTCGAAATGAGAAAAATATGTTTGTTAATCCTTATGGTAATGTTTTTACTGAGTTTAGCTGCTTGTAAATCCGAAACAGTCAAACTTCATTGCGATGGAGAAAATTGCGATAATTTGGTTGAGGTTAAAGCTGAGAAAGACAACATACCTGATGAGGATTGGGTAGTTTTTTGCCAAAACTGTGCAGATAATGTTTTGGACGATTGAGTTCTATTTTTACTGCGAAATAATTACTCCCTTGAAAAAATAGGAATGTAGTTAATTTAAGAAATGAAATTTAAAGATTATCCAAGTAGGGGCGGATATTATCCGCCCGATAGGCTTAATCAAAATTTGCTGGCGCATAATATGCGCCCCTACGAAAGAAGTTTTAGTTAAATCTTATGTTGATAACATTGTGAAATATAGGGAGCTTGTTCCATTTGTGTCGTGTGAGTGTACTCGCTGGAGAGTACACCACAGCGTTTGAAAAGGATGTATGAATATGGACGGAATAGTTTTTTATATTGTAATCGCATTGATGACGGTGTTCAGAACGCTGTTCGGCTTTGGTACCAATATTCCGTATGACAAATTGCCGGTTGATTTTGAGGTGGAAAGTGTCAGCGATATTTTTGTTCCTGCCGATGAAAATGCCAATGTCAGTGAATACCCGACAATCATTAAGCTTCATCACCAGAAAAACGAGGCGGATAACGGCAAGCTGTTTGCAGCCTTTGAAAAATGGGGAGATACATATCCCGTTTTTGAAAGCACGGATGACGCAGAAACCTGGCACTATGTCACCACGGTGAAGGACAACCTCAACACGGGTTACTGGAACGAGTGGATGCCATTCCTCTATGAACTGCCAGCGGATATGGGCGAATTTGAAAAGGGTACAATCATCCTTGCCGCAACCTCAATTTACGGCGAGGGCGTTACCGACAGCACGATTACGCTCTATTCAAGCACAGACCTTTGCAGGTCGTTCAACGCCTTCTGCAACGTTGATAAGGCAGGCGGCATAGATTGGGGCGTGTGGGAGCCGTACCTGATTTATGAAGAAGAAACGGGCAGACTTTTCTGCTTCTATTCCGATGATTCCGACCCTGAGCATTCACAGAAGCTCGTGTATAAATACACAACCGACCTTGTCAACTGGAGCGAAAAGAAAGAGTGTGTTGCCTGCGACGACCCGAATCTGCGCCCGGGTATGGTGACCGTAACAAAAATGGGCAACGGCGAATACTTTATGGCGTATGAGATGTTCAATCTGCCGGGTGTCACCGTCTATTACAAAACAAGCGCCTCGCTTGACGATTGGGGAGACGTTTCCGATTACGGAAAACCGATATCCGCTACAGGCAAGTGCCTTGGTTCATCACCCTATGCTGCGTGGACTCCCGCAGGCGGTGAGTGCGGCACGCTTGTTGTTGTCGGACACCATATGGCAAAGGGTGGAAGTCCCACGGGCTCGGATATGTTTTTAAGCTTCGATTACGGCAAAACCTTCGTCCCCGTCGATAACCCGTTGCCGTATTCTCACGACCCCTATGAGCGCTGCGGCTACAGCCCTGCACTCTTCTTCTCCGAGGACGGCACAACGCTTTATTACGCCAACAATCCGCCGTGCTATGCTTCAACCTATAAAATATCCGTGGCAAAAATAAAAATAGGTGAATAAAAGCAAAAAAGACAAGGTTCTCCCTGAAGCTTGTCTTTTATTGTTATTATATTATCTTGCGTAAAGCATACCTATAATTCTGTTTCGTATTCCGCAGGGGAAAACCTTGCAAAGCGTGCTTAAAAACTTGTAGCTTGTGCCGATTGCGTATATCGGCTTGACCTTATTTTTAAGGGCGATTTTTGCTATATATGCGCCTGCGGCTTCGGGCTTCATTCCCTTTTGCTCGTCCTTTTCCATACCCGAAACGCTTCTTGCAATTCTGCCGCCGTATACGTCGTCGCCGAGCATCGTTTTCTTGCGTGCCTGCGTGAATTGTGTGCAGATATCGCCGGGCTGAACAGCGGTTACGGTAATTCCGAAGGGCCTCACCTCGTTATCTAGTGCGCAGGTGTAGCTTTCGGTTGCCGCCTTTGTTGCGGAGTAAAACGTCTGGAACGGAATGTGTGCAACCGCCGCTACGGAGCTTGTGTTGACTATTCTGCCGCCGCCGTTTTTTCGCATTACGGGTATCACCGCACGGTTTACGTTAACCGTACCGAAGAAGTTTACGTCAAACTGTGCCTTGGCATCCTCAAGGCTTGTGAATTCAACCGCACCCGAAATGCCGAAGCCTGCACAGTTTACGGCAATATCTATCCTGCCTTGCTCGCTTAAAATTCTTTCAACAGCCGCATTTACCTCGGCTTCTTTCGTAACGTCTGCCGTGATGTGTGTCACACCCTCAAGCGGAATGTCCCTGCGGCTTATTTCGTAAACGGTACAGCCAGCATCACGAAGGCTGAGCGCCGTGCAACGCCCTATGCCCGAGCTGCCGCCCGTAACCAAAGCAACCTTGTTTTTCATTTCAATCACCGTCCGTGTTTAATTGTACAGAAAAAAGCGTTTTGTGTCAATTGATAATTGACGTTATGGCTATTGACTTAAAACTCACTTTGATATAAAATATCCGTCGTTCAGGTTAAAGGTAGGGTAGCTAAAATGAAATCAGCTTGCTTTGATAAAAATAAAACTGATGAGCTTCGCAAAAAGCTGTTTGCCGCTCTCAGCTGGATGGTGTCCTCCGCTGTAATCGGCTTGCTTTGCGGGCTTATAGGTGCGGCGTTTGCCAAAAGCGTGGGCTTTGTCACTTACCTTAGGGAAAGCAACAGCTTTCTCATATGGTTTCTGCCTCTGGGCGGTATTGTCTCGGCAGGAATTTATAAATTAACAAAAACCGAAGGCATAGGAACGGACAGGGTGCTTGAAACCGAAAGGGGAGAGTCAAGCGTTCCCCTCGTGCTTCTGCCCGTTATTTTTGCTGCCTCGTGCATAACTCATCTTTTCGGCGGCTCGGCAGGCAAGGAGGGTGCGGCGCTGCAGCTCGGTGCCGCAATTGCCAGAATAGTTTCACGCTTTTCAAAGGCGGATACCCGTGTGCTGACTGCCTGCGGTATGGCAGGTCTTTTTTCTGCGGTTTTCGGAACACCCGTGGGTGCGTGCGTTTTCGCTGCCGAAGTCGCTATCGTCGGGCGATTGAGCGTGCGTTCAATTCTGCCCGCCTTTACGTCGAGCATCGTTGCACACGTTGTTTCCCTTGCGCTTGGTGTTACGCCCGAACGCTTCGTAATGGGTCTTGTGCCCGATTTCAGCGTCGGCGTTTTGTGCCGTGCGTTTGCTGTTGCGGCTGTTGTCGGTGTTATGAGCTTCGTTTTCTGTAATCTTCTTCACGGCGGCGAGCGCCTTTTTCAGAAAATATTTAAAAATTCCTTCGTTAGAATTGCCGTGGGCGGCTGTGTGCTCGTTGCGCTGACTCTCGCTTTCGGCACGGATTACAACGGCGGCGGTATGGTTGTAATAGAGCGGATTTTCGATGAGTATTATGTAAGACCCGAGGCTTTCCTGCTCAAGATGCTGTTTACCGTAATTACTGTTGCGGCAGGCTATAAGGGCGGCGAAATCGTGCCGTCGTTCTTTATCGGCGCATCGCTCGGTGCGGTTTTGTCCCCGATAATCGGACTTCCGGTTGGCTTCGGCGCTGCTCTGGGTATGACGGCATTTTTCAGCGGTGTTACAAACTGCAAGCTCGCTGCGGCGGTTATGAGCGTTGAGCTTTTCGGCGAAAAGGGCTTCGTTTTCTTCTTTGCCGCCTCGCTTGTAGCCAAGGCGGTTTCGGGCAGAATAAGCCTTTACCATAAGCAGATAGTGTGAAAATACTTACAGCCACCTTGAAGCGCTATGCTTCCGGGTGGCTGTTTTGTGAGATTTAAAGTGAATTTGCTTTGCGTGAAGTTACTGCGTAGTGAAGTTAAGTTTGCTTATTTCGCCGTGGGCGAAACTTCACTGTACGCAGTACAACTTCACTATCGAAGATAACTTCACTTACCTGCAAGGGCAAACTTAGTTCTTAGTTGTACCGGACAATTTTGTGCAAATACGGATATTCAGTAAAGAAATGTCCGAGGTTAGTTCTGCTTGCCGTGCCCGGGTCGTTGATTTTAAATGCCGTGGGTGTGAGCGTGCTTGCTCCCGTGTAGCCCGTTACGACAACCCAGTGCTGACTGCCGTTTGCCTTTTTTGCGCCGACAATTACGGGCTTGCCCTGCACTAAAAGATTATAGATTGTCTGCATATAATTTGAAAAATTCGTAGTTGCCGAATAGTTGCTTGGCCAGTAAAGCGAGCCGCCCGAAGAATAGCTGAGTCTGCTTGACATCGTGTCGGGGTAAACGGTCTTGCCCGTGCGGTAGCTTTCGGTCATTGCAAGTGCGGTCGTGGTACAGCCTATCTGACCTATAGTGTATTTGGTCGAGCCGATTTTTTTGCTTGCCCAGCGTGAGTCTGTCTGCTTGTAATCGGGTACGGTGAGCGAAACTGCCTTGTAGCCGCTTTGCGTGCCCGTTACGAGATATTTACTGCTTACCCAGCCCGTGCGTATTCCGTGGTAAATAATTCTGCTCCAGTCGCCCGATGTGGAAATAACCGTTACCTTCGTGCCGCTTGCAAGCGAGTTTACTATTGTTCCGCCTGCGCTGCTTCGCACGTTCAGCCTGCCTGAGGTCGTTTTTACGGTTGCGGAGTAGCTGTTGAGAAGTGCTTTTATGAAGTCGGCTGAAGAATAGCCGTATTTTCCGTCGGCGTATTCAACCTTGTACCAACCGTCTGTCAGCGAAATCAGGTTTACGTAGCTGTTCTTTTGCAGGCTTGAGATAATCTCTCCGCCTGCACGGCTTCTTACGTTTAGATTTCCCGAAGCGGTCGAAATCTGACCGGCCATCGGGTAGCTTTCCTTTGCAGAAGCAAAGAAAGTACAAAAACTTAAAATTACCGCCGCACACAGTACGGCGCATATACTTCGTCGCATATTACCTTCCTTTCTCGTCGAAAAAACAGTTCTTTGCCATTTTAACACAGCTGAAGTCCCGTTTTCATCCCTCAAATAATGGTAAAACCTGAATCGGGAATTGATTATAAGCTTTTATTGTGGTATTATCAGATTATCAAATTCAGGAGAAATAAAGATGCTCAAACTCGTTCTCGGCAGAATCAACAGCGGTAAAACAACATATATACAGAACCTAATCAAGGACTGTGTACGCAAGGGGGACAGCAGAGTTATTCTGCTTGTGCCTGAGCAGTTTTCGTTTGAAAGCGAAAAGCGTATGATAAAGCTTTTGGGCGAAAAGGCTGCACTTGACGTTGAGGTGTGCAGCTTCTCACGCCTTGCGCAGACTGCCGTGGGCGACAGCCGGATGCTCCGCAGGCTTGACGGTGCAGGAATGATAGCGCTTATGAGCACCGCACTTGAGCAGACTGCGGACAAAATGAGCGTTTACAGCAAATACGCCGGAAGTACGGCTGTTATTTCCGAAATGCTTAACGTTTCAACCGAGCTCAAGCAGGGGGCGGTTACGCCCGAAATGCTCGAGGAGTCAGCACGCAGACTGCCTGAGGGTATGCTGAAAAACAAGCTTACGGACCTTTCGCTTATAACCTCGGCGTTTGACGCACTTGCGGCACAGAGCTTTTCGGATGACAGGGATTTGCTCACGGTTTTTGCACACGGGCTTGAAGAAAAGCCGTACTTTAAAAACGCAACGGTTTTTGCAGACGGATTTAAGGGCTTTACGGCGCAGGAAATCAAGGTGCTGTCGCATATAATTGCACAGAGCGACGACACGTATGTAACTTTGTGTACCGACAGCGTTTACGGCGAGGAGTACGATATTTCTCCCTTTGCCTGCGTGCGTGCAACGGCAAGAAGGCTCATAGATACCGCAAAGAAAAGAAACGTTGCCGTGGGTTATGTGACACCGCCCGAATTTGAGGGCAGGTATAAATCACGGGCAATTGAAACGCTCGAAAAATCGCTTTATACTTCAAAGCCGTCGGCTTACGGCGGTAAGGCTGACGAGGTGTGCATTTTCAGCGCAAAGACAGCCTATGAGGAGTGCGATTTTGTTGCCCTGACCATAAAGAAATTACTGCGTGAAGAAAATTACCGCTGCCGTGATATTGCGGTTATTTCCCGAAGCGAGGGTGATTACTCAAAGGCGCTGCGCTCCGCACTCAAAAAGCACGGTGTTCCCGTGTTTGAGGATAAGCGCAGGCCTATGTCGGTCTGTCCTCCCGTAGTTTCCGCAAGGGCGCTTGTCGAGATTGCGGCAAGAGGAATATCGAGCGATGCCGTTTTCCGTCTGCTTAAAACACAGCTTACGGGGCTTGATACACAGCAGACGTGTGAGCTTGAAAACTATGTGTACCTCTGGCGTATCGACGGCTCAAGGTGGCTGAAAGAATGGGTTGCCAATCCGTCGGGTCTCGGCTCGGGCGTTACCGCAAAGGACGTGAAGATACTCGAAAAACTCAACGCATATAGGGAAAGGTGCACGGCACCTCTGGTGAAATATATCGGTGCAGTAAAAAAAGCGGAAACCGCACGTGATATGGCGGCGGCGTTGTATAACTGCCTTACGGAATACGGTGTGCAGGAAAATCTGAAATCCCTTGCTGTCACGCTTGATGCTGGCGGTGAAACCGCCGAAGCGACGGAGCTTGGCAGAATATGGGACAGCCTTATGAATATGCTCGACCAGCTTGCAGGTGCTTTGGGTGAGCTTAAAATCAGCGCATCAAGATTTTACGAGCTTTTTTCTCTCGTGCTCGGTGTGCAGGATATGGGTGTAATACCTGCCGGTATTGATGAAATTACAATCGGCTCTGCCGACAGAATAAGGGTCAACCGCCCGAGAGCCGTGTTTGCGGTTGGCGTGAATGACGGCGTGTTTCCTAAAAAGCCTTCCTCGGGCAAAGTGCTCAACGATTCCGATAGGCGCGCCCTGACCGAAATGGGTCTGAGCATTGTCGAGCCCTTTGAATATGCGTTTCTTGAGGAAAGGCATATAGCCTATAATGCGCTCTGCTGTGCCGACGAAAGGCTTTACGTTTCGCATTGTGCAACCGATTTCGGCGGAAACGAGTGCGTGCCGTCCGAGCTGATTGCCAAAATAAAGGCCTGCCTGCCCGAATGCAGACAAACCGACAGCAAGGCGTATACGCCGCTTGAGCTTATTGAAAGCGAGGCATCCGCATTTGAGCTTTTTGCACAGACCCGTAATGAAAACAGCGTGCTCAACAAAACGCTGGAGCTGTGCTTCAGGGAAAAAGCGGAATATGCAGACAGAATAGAAGCACTCAACAGAACGGGAAAAACCGATAATTTCAGAATAGACGATGCTGCCGTTGCAACGAGGTTTTTCGGCAGCGATATCCACGCCTCCGCCACGAGGATTGAGGACTTCAATAAGTGTCCGTTTATGTTCTTCTGCCGTCACGGGCTCAAGCTCGGCGAGCAGAAAACAGCCGAAATGGACAGTATGCTCAGCGGTACAGTTGTTCACTTTGTGCTCGAAAACCTTGTTGCGAAATTTGGCAAGGGGCTTATTGAGCTTGATGAAGAAAGCATCAGGAAAGAAATTGAAGCCCTGCTCAACATATTCCTGGAAGAGAATATGGGCGGCACGGAAGAAAAGGATGCACGCTTCGTATATCTATATTCAAGGCTTGTAAGCTCCCTTTGCGTCGTTGCGGCAAGGCTTGTGAACGAAATGAAGCTGAGCGACTTTGAGCCTGCGGATTTTGAACTGCAGATAGGCAGCGACACGCCTCAGGTGCCTGCGCTCGAAATAAATCTGCCCGACGGCGGTAAGGTGGTGCTCAACGGTAAGGTTGACCGTGTGGACGTGCTCAAAACCGAGGAGCAGACCTTCGTGCGTGTAATGGACTATAAGACCGGCTCAAAGAGCTTTAAACTGGTTGACGTTCTTCACGGACTCAATATGCAGATGCTTCTCTACCTTTTTGCCATAAAGGCAAACGGCAAGGAGCGCTACGGTAACGTCGTGCCTGCGGGCGTGCTTTACGTGCCTGCAAAGGGCAAGGGCGGAAGAATAAACCATTCCGACTCCAAAGAAGATATATTAAGTGCCGTTGTCAAAGAGGGCAGGATGACGGGTCTTGTTCTTGATGATGATAGGGTTATTCATTCGACCGACCGTGAGTGTACGGGTACGGTTATTGCAGGAAAAAGCGATATGGCGGAAAGCCTTATCAGCCTTGAGGCGCTCGGAAAGCTCGAAGATGCGGTGCTTGATACCGTGCGTGAAATGGGCACGAAGCTTCATAAGGGCTTTGTTGAACCGAAGCCTGTCAGCGGCGGTACGTATTCTCTGCCGTGCGACTACTGCGCCTATTCGGATATCTGCCTTCGTGAAGAGGGCGCACCCGTAAACGATTACCCGTCAATGAAACACAAGGATTGCCTTGAACTGCTTATGAAGGAGGGGACAGAGGATGCCGAAATGGACTGACGACCAGCTCAAAGCCATTGAGGGCAGGGGAGGCTCGCTTGTTGTAAGCGCCGCCGCAGGCTCGGGCAAAACGGCGGTGCTTGTCGAGCGTGTCATACGCCGCCTTACCGATACGGAAAACCGCTGTCCTGCCGATAAGCTTGTTATAGTTACCTTTACAAGAGCCGCCGCCGCACAGATGAAGGAGCGTATAGAAGCGGCGCTTGAAGCAAAGATTGCTGAAACTGCCGATGCGTGGCTTATGCAGCAGCAGCTTCTTTTGCAGTCGGCAAAAATCTGTACCGTTGACAGCTTCTGTGCGGACATTGTGCGTGAGAATTTTCAGGAAACGGGAATAAGCGCAGGCTTTGCCGTTGCTGACAGCGGTGAGCAGGAAGCCTATTCCGAAAAGGCGCTCAAAGCCGTGCTCGATGAAATGTATTCCTCGGGCGGTGAGGGCTTTGCCGTGCTTACCGATATACTTTCCTCCGGGGCAAGCGATAAGGGGCTTGAAGAAGCGATAAGGCGTATACACACGGTCGTTTCGTCCTACCCCTTTCCTCAGGATGCTCTGGATAAGCTTTTTGAGCCTTATTTTACAGACCTTCCCGTTGAAGAAAGCTGCTGGGGTGCTTTCCTTCTTGAGGATGCGGCTGTGCGTTTTGATTACTGCCGCAGCCTTATGCAAAGCGCCGAAGCCTTGCTCACCGATATAAACGCCGATAAAGCAACTGCCGATGCGCTCAGCGAAATGGTGCTCAATGAAAAGCAGATGTATGAGTCTCTTACCTCGATTGCGAAATCCAATAAGTGGGATGAGCTTGTCTCTACCTTGAATTCAAGAAGCTATTGCAGATTTTCGGGGAAGCGCAATCTTGATGCCGCACTTAAGGCGGACGTTAAAATCCGCCGTGACAAAGCGAAAAAAACGGCAGATTCCGTTGCGGAAAACTTCTGCTGTACCGCCGAGGAATTTTCGGCAGATATGGCTATGCTCCGTCCCTGTGCACGGGCACTTAAGGAGTGTGTGTCAAAATATACCGACGAATTGCTGAAAATCAAAAGGCTGACGGAAAAATTCGACTTCAACGATATTGAGCATATCGCTCTTGAGCTATTGGTCAAAAAGGATGAAAACGGCATACCGCAGAAAACACCTCTTGCGCTTGCACTTTCCGAGCGGTTTGTTGAAATTATGGTGGACGAGTATCAGGACACCAACGAGCTTCAGGATATGATATTCTCCGCAATATCCAAAAACGAAAGCAATATGTTCTTTGTAGGTGACGTCAAGCAGAGCATATACCGCTTCCGTCAGGCTATGCCCGAAATCTTTTTGCACAGACGGGACAGCGTACCTGCCTTTAACGGAGATAATTACCCTGCAAGGGTCAATCTCGGTGCAAACTTCCGCAGTAAGAGCAACGTCACAAAAGCGATAAACTTCCTTTTTACTCAGCTTATGTCGCCTCAGCTCGGCGAAATAGATTATAACGAAAACGAACGGCTCAACGCTATGGCGTCGGGCTTTGCAGAGCAGGTACAGCCCGACGTTGAGTTTTATCTGCGTGATGCTTCCGACCAAATCAGCGAGCCCGAATTTGTTGCGGAATATGTTGAAAAGCTCCTCGCTTCGGGCAGACTTATAAAGGACGGCGATACCCACAGACCCGTTACACCGGGCGACATATGTATCCTCACCCGTTTCAAGAAGCCGATGATGCTTTATGCTCAGGCGCTTGAAGATAGGGGAATACCTGCCGTCAGCTTTGTGGAGGGTGAAATAAGCTGTGCGGCAGAGGTCAGAATGATTGTGTCGCTGCTGAAAATACTCGATAATCCGCTGCAGGATATTCCTCTTGCGGCTGTTATGATGTCACCCGTTTTCGGCTTCAGCTCAACACAGCTTGCAAATATCCGTATGGGTGCGGACAGAAGAACTCCGCTTTACCGCAGCGTTGTTACCGCCGCAAATAACGGCGATATGAAGTGTAAAGGCTTTCTCGAAAAAATAGACTCGATAAGGCGTATCGGTATCGGTATGGGCGCTGCCGAACTGCTCCGCAGGATATTTGACGAAACGGGTATTCTGTCAATTGCCAAGGCTCTTTCCTCACCGGAACAGCGTGTGGCAAATCTGTATTCTATGCTGGACTGTGCCTCGGGCTTTGATTCCTCGGGCGGATGCGGCCTTTCCGCATTTCTGCGCTATATGGAAAAAACCAAAGGCGCAGGCACGGAGTACGGCGTTGCCGAGAATTCCCACGCCGTCAAGGTGATGAACACTCATAAGAGTAAGGGCCTTGAATTTCCCGTGTGTATTCTTGCCGACCTTTCCTCAAACCTTGCCCACGGCGAACGCTCTGCAATGTCGCTGAGCCGCAGCTTCGGTGCAGGTCTGGTTGTGAAGGATAGTTTGAGCGGTAAAACCGTGAAAACTCTGCCGTTCGTTGCCGGCAACCGCGAATCAATGCTGCGTGACCTTTCCGAGGAGGTCAGAATACTTTACGTTGCCTTGACAAGGGCAAAGGAGCTCCTCGTTTTCGTCGGTACAGAAAGCAAGCCTGCCGACAAAGCGGCAAATACGAAGCTGGCCTTCTGCAACGGCACGAAGTCGCTTGATTACGGCTACGCCGTTTCGGTAAATTCCGCTTTGGATTGGCTGTTGCCCGTGTTCTGCCGCCATTCCGATGCCGCCGAGTTTTATAACCTTGCCGATATCGACCGTGACCGTTTGCTGCTTTCTCCCGATTTTTCGCTGAAGGCGCAGTACTGTAACGAGGGCTTTGTGAAAGCACAGCCGATACAGGCGCAGGAAGAAACGCCTGCTTCTCAGCCCGATATGGAGCTTGCCCTGCAGATAAAGGAAAGAACGGATTACGTCTATCCCTATGCCGCTCTGAGCGGAGCATCGTCCAAAAAGCTTGCCTCCGTTTTTAATCAGGAGGCCTTTGACGACAGCTTCTTTGCTTCTTCAAGACCCGCTTTTATGAATACGGGCGGTCTGACTGCCGCACAGAAGGGCACTTTAACCCACAGGTTTATGCAGCTTTGCGATGTTAATAACCCCGACGTGAAATCACAGCTTGACCGTATGACGGCTGAGGGTATATTCAGCGAAACTGAAGTTAAAGAAATGAAGACCGATGAGCTTGAGGCTTTCTTTGCGTCAGAGCTTTGTGCACGTATTCAGGCTTCGCAAACCGTTATGCGTGAAAAGAAGTTCGCAATGCTGATGTCTGTTACGGAAGCCTATCCCGATTTACCCGATACCTTTGCTGACGAAACGATTGTTGTTCAGGGTATGCTCGACCTTGCCTTTGTCGAGGACGGCGAAATCGTAATCGTCGATTATAAGACCGACCGTGGTGTGGATGAAGCGGAACTTATCAGACGCCACAGCGAACAGCTTTCCGTTTACAAAGCCGCTATGGAGCGCTGTACGGATTGCAGGGTAAAAGCGGCATATATTTACTCTTTACCCCTGAAAAAAGAGATAAAAGTATGCTGATTCGGCAGCTCGGAAAAATTTTTCAAAAAAAATTTAAAAATCGCTTGCATTTTCAAATACATTGTGATAAAATCCATACGTTAATGTAATTCCCACAAAAGCCGAGAGAGGTGAAAAGAAATGAAACAGGGTGTACATCCCAAGTACGAGAAGACCGAAATCCGTTGCGCTTGCGGTGCTGTTTTTGAGACTTCCTCAACAAAGCCCAATATGCGCGTAGATATTTGCTCCAAGTGCCATCCGTTCTTCACAGGCAAGCAGAAGCTTGTCGATACAGGCGGACGTGTTGACAGATTCAAGAAGCGCTTTAATCTCGAAAGCAAATAATTGCCGGATACGAGGCGGTGCATTGGCACCGCCTTGATTTCTTATTTGTGTCAGAGGAGGGAAAGTATGCAGGAATATCTTACCGTTGCCAAGGAAGCCGAGGACGAATTTGTTGTCAAGCACTCACGGTTTATCGGGTACATAAAGCCCGTTACAACGCAGGATGAGGCTGTCGAATTTATAAACTCTAAAAAATCGAAGCATTGGGATGCAACTCACAATGTTTATGCATATATCCTTCGTGACGGACAGATTCGCCGCTATTCCGACGACGGTGAGCCTCAGGGCACGGCAGGCATTCCCGTGCTCGATGTGTTACAGAAGGAAGGGCTTACCGACTGCGTTGTGGTCGTAACACGCTATTTCGGCGGTATCCTTCTTGGCGGAGGCGGCCTTGTGCGCGCCTATTCCCATGCGGCAAAGCTCGCTGTTGATGCTTCGGGTGTAATTAAAATGTCTATGTGCGTGCGTGCCGAATGTGAGTGCGATTACGGCTACTACGGCAGGCTTGCTTCGTTGATTCCCGAATGCGGCGGTATAATTGAAAGCAGCGATTTCACCGAAAGCGTAAAGGTTACTTTTACAATGCCGCAGAATCTCTATGGCTCATTTTGTGCAAAGCTTGTCGATTCAAGCCTCGGGAAATACAGCGCAACCGAGCTTGAAACGCTGTTTGCACAGATAAGCTGAAAATATTACGAAAAAAATAAAGGGTTTTTACTCTTTTTGTTGTATAAATAGATAAAAAGATTTTTTCGGGAGGAGGTAACGTGATGAATATGAATGTCAGAGAGCTTACGGAAAAGAACGAGCATCTGGTTTTATCTTCGCTTGCCGCTTTTTCCGATTCTTCGCTCGGCAGAAAAATTCCCGAGGAGCCTTGTCCGATACGCACCTGCTATCAGCGTGACAGAGACAGGATTATTCACTGCAATTCCTTCCGCCGTTTAAAGCATAAAACACAGGTCTTTCTCTCTCCCGAGGGCGACCATTACCGTACACGTCTTACGCATACCCTTGAGGTTTCGCAGATTGCCCGAACGATTGCCGTGGGTCTGCGTCTTAACGAAAACCTTACCGAGGCAATTGCCTTGGGACACGATTTGGGCCACACACCCTTCGGCCACGCAGGTGAGCGTGCGCTCAACGACGTTCATCCGGGCGGCTACCGCCACTATGAGCAGAGCGTTCGTGTGTGCGAGTACCTTGAAAGAGGCGGCAAGGGGCTGAATCTTACCGCCGAGGTTATCGACGGCATAAAATGCCACACAAGCGGTGTTGAAGCGCAAACCTTAGAGGGCAGAATAGTAAGGCTTGCCGATAAAACGGCTTATATAAACCACGATATTGACGATTCCGTGCGTGCAGGCGTAATGTGCGAAACGGATATTCCGCTTGAGGTTCGCAAAACCCTCGGCGAAAACAAATCCCAGCGCATAACAACGGTTATCTGCTCCGTTATCGAAAACAGCAGTGAAACGATTTCGCTTTCGCCGGAAATTGCCGAAGCGGTCAAAGAGCTTCGTGCATTTATGTTCGACAGAGTCTATACGAATCCCTACTGCAAGAGTGAGGAAAGCAAGGCAGATACTATGATAAAACAGCTCTATCACTACTTTGCGGAAAACCCCGAAGCCCTGCCCAACGCCTACGAAGAAATATGCTTCCGTGAGGGGGCAGACAGAGCAGCCTGCGACTATATTGCAGGTATGACGGACAGGTTTGCCGTGAGCACCTTCAACCGTCTTTTCGTTCCCGGCTCGTGGCTTGCTTACTAAATATAGCAATCGGTATTTAAAGTATATACATTATATATTGGAGTCAATTCAATGGCAGGAAACAGACTAAGTGAAGATTTCCTTCGTGAGCTTCGGGAAAAGAACGAAATTTCCGAGGTTATCTCCGCTTATGTCAATCTGCGCCGCAGAGGCTCCACAATGAACGGCCTTTGTCCGTTTCACAACGAAAAAACGCCGTCGTTTACCGTTTATCTCGAAACACAGTCGTATTACTGCTTCGGCTGCGGTGCAGGCGGCGATGTTATCAGCTTTGTCCGCAGAATGGACAACCTCGGCTATATCGATGCCGTAAAAGCGCTTGCACAGCGTGCAGGTATGGCTCTGCCTGAGGACGGCTTTGACGATACCCTGAGCAAGCGCCGCCGCAGAATACTTGAGGCAAACCGTGAGGCGGCACGCTTTTACCATTCCGTGCTTATGAGCGAAAAGGGCAGAGTCTGCCTTGACTATTTTCTCGGCAGGGGCTATCAGCCTGCAACAATACGCCGCTTCGGTATGGGCTATGCGCCCGACGAATGGCGCGGACTATACGACCACTTAAGGGCAAAGGGCTTTACCTCGGGCGAGCTTGTTGATGCCAACCTTGTGCGTAAAAGCGAAAAAAACGGAAAAATTAATTATTATGATAATTTCCGTAACCGTGCAATGGTGCCGATTATTGACGTAAGAGGTAACGTTGTTGCCTTCGGCGGCAGAGTGCTTGATGACTCCAAGCCGAAATATATCAACACCTCCGATACTCTTGTTTATAAAAAGGGTGCAGGTGTTTTTGCGCTCAACCTCGCCAAGGATTCCGGCTCACGCAAGCTGATAATAACAGAAGGCTATATGGATACGATAGCTCTGCACCAGGCGGGCTTCAAAAACACCATAGCCTGTCTGGGTACAGCCTTGCCCGACGAGCAGGTTAACCTGATAAGCCGCTATGCCGACGAGGTGCTCTTGTCCTACGATTCGGACGAGGCGGGGCAGAAGGCGGTGCGCCGTGCAATTGCGGCGTTTGAAAAAACGGGAGTCAAGGTGCGTGTCCTTCAGCTCAAGGGCGGCAAGGACCCCGACGAAATAATCAAAAAATTCGGGCCCGAGCGTTTCAGAATGATAGTGGAGGCTGCTGAAAGCGACGTTGAATACCGCCTCAGCGGTATCCGTGCCAATTATAACACGCTGTCGGACGACGGAAAGATAGGCTTTATGCGTGAAGCCGTCAACGTCCTTGCCGAAATTTCCTCGGAAATTGAACGGGACGTATATATAAGCCGCCTTTCAAATGAAATGGATATTTCCAAGGAGGCTGTCACCGCTCAGGTAAATGCGGCAAGGCGGAGCAGAAACCGCTATAAACAGCGTGACGAATTTCGTAAAATCCAGACCAATTCCTTCGGTCAGCAGAATTCAGCCGTGCCGCTGAAAAACCTCGGTGCGGTAAGGGCGCAGGAAACCCTGCTTGCCCATCTTCTGCGCAGCCCTGAAAATTACAGGCGATTTGCGGACAAGCTTAGTGAGGATATGTTCCCGACGGATTTCGGCAAAGCTGTTTTCACGGCGATGAAGCCGTTGCTCGAAAGGGGAGAGCAGGCAGATTTCACCCTGCTGTCACAAAGCCTTGATGAGCAGCAGTTAAGTGAGCTGTCACGAATAAGCGCAACCAATATTATTACCGGCAACAGCGCCGCCGTATGCGGCGATTGCATAAAGCTCCTGCTTGAGGAAAAAGCTAAAACGGATGTGGCAGACCCCGGAGCAATGAGCGATGAAGATTTCAGAAAACTGTTTGAGTGATAAAGGAGAAAGACAATGGAAGTAGCAGAAAAAAAGAATGCATTGAGAATGCTCGTCGAAAAGGGCAAACAGACGGGTAAGCTCACAACACAGGAAATTGACACCGCAATCGAGGAAATGGACCTCGATATTGATGAGCTTGACGAGCTCTATGAAAGCATAGAGGGTCAGAATATCAAGATTATAGACGACCTTGGCGATATTGCACTTGACAGCCTTTCCTTTGAAACCGAAATTACCAAGGGCAGCTCGGACGCAGCTTCTCAGGAGCTCAAAAATGCCGCTATGGACGACCCGGTTAAGGTGTACCTCAAGGAAATCGGCCACGTTCCGCTTCTCACACCCGAGGAGGAAATTGACCTTGCAATCCGTATTACCAACGATGATGAAGCCGCAAAGAGCAGACTTGCCGAGGCTAACCTGCGTCTTGTTGTAAGTATTGCAAAGCGCTACGTCGGCAGAGGTATGCAGTTCCTTGACCTTATTCAGGAGGGTAACCTCGGCCTTATTAAGGCTGTTGACAAGTTCGACTATACAAAGGGTTTCAAGTTCTCCACCTATGCAACGTGGTGGATAAGACAGGCTATCACAAGAGCCATTGCCGACCAGGCAAGAACTATCCGTATTCCCGTGCATATGGTTGAAACCATCAACAAGGTCAAGAAGACCAACAGCCAGCTTCTCCACAAGATAGGCAGAGACCCGTCTGCGGAGGAAATTGCACAGGAGCTTGATATGCCCGTCGATAAGGTGCGTGAAATCCTCCGTGTTGCTCAGGAGCCCGTTTCACTCGAAACACCCATCGGCGAAGAGGAAGACAGCCACCTTGGCGATTTTATCCCCGATGACGATGCTCTTGCACCTGCTGATGCCGCTTCCAATATCCTTCTCAAGGAATCTCTCGACGATGTACTCAAAACCCTCACACCCAGAGAGGAAAAGGTAATTATGCTGCGCTTCGGCCTTGCCGACGGCCACCCGAGAACACTTGAAGAGGTCGGTAAGGAGTTCAACGTTACACGTGAGCGTATCCGCCAGATTGAGGCAAAGGCCCTTCGTAAGCTCCGCCATCCCAGCAGAAGCAAAAAGCTCCGCGACTTCCTCGATTCATAAGTTTATACCGTATGCTTGCAGGAGACTTCGGTCTCCTGCTTTTTATATTGCGTTATAATTCGGAAATTAAATAGTCCGATTTGATTTATGCGCAAAATGCAAACAGGCGAGCCGTTAGGCTCGCCTGTTTGCAAAAGGAAGGAGTAAATGAAAAAGAAACAAAAAGAAGAAATCAAAATAAAGAAGAAAAGTGGAAAGACGGAATTGCTTTCCGTGGTTATATATTACAATACTTTTCGCCTTAATTTGATAATAAATAATGTCTTTTTTGTGAACAAATTGTAAACGATTTCTTGCAAAATTCTTTCAAAAATAATTTTTTCATTACATTTTGGAAAAATTGTGGATTTTTTAACGACATTTAGTATTATACTGCGACTTGAACCACCATAAGTCGCATTTTTCACCGAAATCCACAAGGTTTTCCACAAAATGGGGGCTTTTTTGTGTGCAAATTAAGCCTTGACACGGAGCTTTTTATTTAGTATAATGCTTGACTGTAAAGAATATTTGCTTTACAGATAATATCAAGGGGGATAACCTTGTGGCTAAGAATCTTCAGGTCACGGTCCTGCTCGACATTTACGGCGAGATGCTGACCGAAAAACAGCGCAGCTTTTTAGAATATTATTATAACGATGACCTTTCTCTTTCCGAAATTGCGGAAAACGAGGGCATCACAAGGCAGGGTGTCCGTGACGCAATCAAGCGTGCAGAGGCTCAGCTTTTCGATATGGAAAATAAGCTCGGCCTGTTTGCCCGTTTTGAAGAGCTTCGCCGCGGTCTTAACGAAATCTCCGAGAGCGCAAACTTAATATTTGAGCAGAATATGCGCTTCGGTCTTTCTCGTGAGATTAACGACGCAACCGTGCGCATCCGTGCACTTGCGGCAACCCTTATGGAAAACTGATTTCTACATATCTTATTATAAAGGAAGTGTATTTTCTTGGCATTCGAAGGCCTTTCAGACAGACTTGAAGCTGCGTTTCAACGCCTCAAAAGCAAGGGCAGCCTTACCGAGCATGACGTAAGGGAGGCTATGCGTGAGGTTCGACTTGCTCTTCTTGAAGCAGACGTTAACTTCAAGGTTGCCAAGGATTTCACCAACACCGTAACCGAGCGTGCAATCGGCGCTCAGGTTATGGAGAGCCTTACTCCCGGCCAGATGGTTATTAAAATAGTCAATGAAGAGCTGACTAACCTTATGGGCGGTACACAGACTAGGCTCACCTCTGCTCCGCATCCGCCTACGGTTATTATGATGTGCGGTCTGCAGGGCTCGGGTAAAACGACACACAGCGCAAAGATTGCCCTTATGCTCAAAAAGCAGGGCCACCGTCCGCTGCTTGTCGCCTGCGATATCTACCGTCCCGCTGCTATCAAGCAGTTGCAGGTTGTCGGTGAGCAGGCAGGCGTGCCTGTTTTCGAAATGGGTCAGTCCAACCCCGTTACAATTGCTCAGGAGGCTATAAAGCTTGCCAAGGACCAGGGCTACGATTACGTGTTCCTCGATACGGCAGGCCGCCTTCACATAGATGAGGAGCTTATGGACGAGCTCAGGTCGGTCAAGAGCGCCGTTCATCCTCACGAAATCCTTCTCGTTGTTGACTCAATGACAGGTCAGGACGCCGTTACCGTTGCCAACGGCTTTAACGATGCTTTGGGCATCGACGGTCTTGTCCTCACCAAGCTCGACGGTGATACACGAGGCGGTGCTGCTCTTTCCGCAAGAGCTGTTACGGGCAAGCCCATTAAGTTTGTCGGTATCGGTGAGAAGCTCGAAGACCTCGACGTTTTCCACCCCGACCGTATGGCTTCCCGAATTCTCGGCATGGGCGATATGCTTTCCCTTATCGAAAAGGCGGAGCAGGCACTTGACGAGAAAAAGGCAAAGGAGCTTGAAGAAAAGCTCCGCAAGAACAAGTTTGACCTCAATGACCTTCTCGACCAGTTCGACCAGATTCGCAGAATGGGCTCGCTTAAGGATATGCTCGGTATGATTCCGGGTCTGAACAAGCAGATTAAGGACGTAGAGGTTGACGAAAGCCAGTTCGACAGAATTCAGGCAATCATCCTTTCAATGACTCCGCAGGAGAGAGAAAACCCCGACATTATCAATCCCTCCCGTAAGCGCCGTATTGCAGCGGGCTGCGGTATGGAGGTTGAGGATGTCAACCGCCTGCTTGCACAGTTCAGGCAGATGCAGAAGATGTTCAAGCAGTTCGGCGGCAAGGGTATGGGCAAGCGCTTGTCCAAGTCCTACAAGGGCAAAAAGAAGCGCAGATAAACAATCGGTAAAATCAATATGCACGAATAGAATAAGGTATATTGTAATTTTATAAAAAATTATTATTATATATTTGGAGGAAAACCAAAATGGCAGTTAAAATCAGACTGCGCCGTATGGGCGCAAAGAAGGCACCCTTCTACCGTATCGTTGTAGCAGATTCCCGTTACCCCCGTGACGGTCGTTTCATCGAGGAAATCGGCACATACGACACAATGAAGAACCCCGCTGAAATCAAGGTCGATGTTGAGAAGGCTCAGCAGTGGATCAAGAACGGCGCACAGCCCACAGACACAGTTAAGGATATCCTTAAGAAGTCAGGCGTTATCGGCTGAGTTTAATTAATAAGCAAAGCCGCAAAAATAATCGGAGGTGCTGTCAATGACAGAGCTTTTAATCGCAATCGCACAAGGTCTTGTCGAGGATCCTTCCGCAGTAACGGTTACTGTAGATGAACCCAACGAAGAGGGCGTAACGGTTTACCACCTTCACGTCGGCGAGAACGATATGGGCAGAGTAATCGGCAAACAGGGCCGTATTGCCAAGTCTATCCGCACCGTTATGCGTGCCGCTGCGACCCGCAACAACGAGAAAATCGCAGTTGAGATCGAATAATCTCGCTAAACCAAGGTTCTATTTACAATAGTACAGCCACGCTCTATGTGCTTTTTGAGAATTTAAAAAGCCATAGGGCTATTGGCGTTTTTAAGTATTAATTTTCAGGAGACAGAGAATGTTAAAGGAATATCTGGAATTAGCACAAATCGTGTCAACCCACGGTGTGCGTGGTGAATTGCGTGTAAACCCGTGGTGCGACAGCCCTGAGTTTGCCTGCAAGTTCAAAACCGTATATTTTGACGATAAGGGCGAAAAGCCCGTCAAGGTTATTTCTGCCCGTCCTCACGGTAATATTGCCCTTATGAAGCTGGAGGGGATTGATACGGTTGAGCAGGCACAGGCAATGCGGAATAAAATTCTCTATATGGCACGAAAGGATGCTAAACTCCCTGAGGGCAGCTGGTTTATAGCCGACCTTATCGGCAGCAAGGCGCACGATGCCGACGATGAAAACAAAATCTGGGGTACGGTTACCGACGTCAGCCAGACGGGCGCAAACGATGTCTGGCACATTACAGCCGAAAACGGCAAGGAGTATCTTATCCCCGTCATTCCTCCCGTTGTAATCAGTACCGACGTTGAAAATGAAAAGGTTTTCATAAGACCGCTGAAGGGGATTTTTGACGATGAGGATTGATATAATGACCCTCTTTCCCGAAATGTGCGAAACCGTTGTAAGCGAAAGCATACTCGGCAGGGCAAGGGAAAAGGGACTTGTTGAAATCAATTGCCGCAATATCCGCAAGTATACCCTTGATAAGCACCGCAGGGTGGACGATGCTCCCTACGGCGGCGGCTCGGGTATGGTTATGCAGGCACAGCCCGTTTACGACTGCTATAAATCGCTTTGCGAGGATCTGGGCAAAAAGCCCCACGTGATTTATATGTCACCGCAGGGTACGGTGCTCACGCAGAAAAAGGCAATTGAGCTTCTGGAATACGATAATATAGCT
>JAFXCT010000001.1 GCA_017521365.1 Clostridia bacterium | reverse complement strand
GAAATGTGGATAAGACCGTCGATGCCGGGGATAACGTTTGCGAATGCACCGAAGGTTGTCATACCGACTACCTTAGCCTTGCAAACAGTGCCTACGGGGTAATCGCGGCGCATAATCTCCCAGGGATTGTCCTCTACCTTCTTGTAGCCGAGAGAAATCTTCTTGTTTTCAGCATCAAGCTTCTTGATGTAAACTTCGACGGTATCGCCGACGTTGACAACCTCTGAAGGATGCTTGATACGCTTCCAGCTGAGCTCTGAAATGTGAACCATACCGTCCACACCGCCGATATCAACGAATGCGCCGTAGCTTGTGAGGGACTTAACGGTACCTGTGATTACCTGACCCTCTGCTGCGTTGTCCCAGAATGCCTTTGCAAGCTCCTTGCGAGCCTCACGTGCGACAACTCTGATAGAGCCGACAGCTCTCTTGCGCTGCTTGTTAACGTCGATAACCTTGAACTGAACCTTTTCCTTGAGAAGGGACTCAAGAGGCTCGTCCTTGGAAAGACCTGTGTGTGAGCCGGGGATGAAGACACGTGAACCCTTGCAGGCAACGAGAACGCCGCCGGCCGGGATAACCTCACATACTGTGCCTTCGAGAACTTCGCCGCTCTCTTCTGCTGCACAGATGTCAGCCCAAGCTTTTGTAGCGTCAAGACGGCGCTTTGAAAGCATCATTGTGCCCTCTGCGTCGTTTGTCTTCATAATGATAAGCTCGATTTCATCACCGATCTTGAGCTCCTTTGCAGGATCAGCCGTAGGATCGTTGCTATATTCATCGATGGGAACATAGCCGGTCTGCTTGCGGCCGATATCTACCTGAATCTCACTCGGTGAAATGCCAACAACGATACCACGAACCTTCTGATCCGAGCTCATGCTTTTCAGTGATTCCTCCATCATAGCCTCAAATGATTCTACTGCGGAGTCATCAGCAGCTATAGCGGCGTTTGCCGACTCCTGACCTGCTGCTTCGGGGTTGAGCACCTGCTCGATTTCAGCCTGGAGAGCGTCAATCTCAGGCTGTACATTGTTTACGTTTTCAGACATGGTTTGTAGTACCTCCTTTATTATACCGGCAGGGGTAGATGCCCCTGCAGTAACGCCAACATTGGTGCAGCCGCTTAAATCTATCCTGCTTGCCTCTTCGGCATTTTCGACAAGATAGGTTTTACAGTTGGGCTCGCACACGGCTTTGAGCTTTGCCGTGTTTGAACTGAGGCGGCCGCCGACAATAATCATTGCATCACTCACGAGAGAAAGCTCATACGCTTCTTTCTGCCTGAGTTGAGTAGCAGAGCATATTGTATCAAAAATAATTGCATTTGTATAGAGTTTTTTTATCTTTTTTTCACACAAATTCCATTCTTTTGTGCTGAACGTGGTTTGCGCAACGGCAAAAATTGACTTTTCTGCCAAATCCTGCCGTTCGGCTGCAATTTTTTCAAGCTCCTCACAGCCCGAAAACACTATTGCCTCGGTTTTGCAGTGGCCGACTATACCCTGCACCTCGGGGTGAGTGGAGTCACCGGCAATAAGAACGACGCTGTTTTCACCGGGCTTTTCGGAAACAATTTTATGAATTTTCTTGACGAACGGACAAGTGGCATTGCAGAAATCTATGCCCATATTTTCAATTTCCGCTTCAACCGCCGCCGTAACGCCGTGGGCACGCACGACAAGCGTTTCGCCTGCCCTCGCCTGATTTGGGGCTTCAATTATCCTCGTACCTCTTTTTTCAAGGTCTTCAATAACCTGGGGGTTGTGGATAAGGGGGCCGAGGGTGCACACCTTTTTGCCTTCGTCAAGCATTGAATACACAAGGTCAACCGCACGGTTTACGCCGAAGCAGAAGCCTGCCGTTTTCGCAAGAGTTAATCGCAATGCTTTTCCTCCCAGAGGTCAACGATTTCTTCCATAATCTTATCTGCCGCCGCACGCAGCTCCTTGGTGCTGCTTTCTTCGGTAAGGCCGAGCTCCTCATACTTGATGAGCTCACCGTAGCGGACTGTTACCTTGCGGAAAAGGCCGCCCTTCTTATCGCAGTAAATTGAGCAGGGAAGAATGTCAGCCTTGGTCTGTCTTGCAATAAGCGCAATGCCGGCCTTTGCCTTGTGGGGCTTCAAATCCTTGGAGCGTGTGCCCTCGGGGAAAATGCCCATAACACAGCCGTTTTCGATAAGCTTGACAGCGTAATCGATGGAAGCCTTGTCGCTTCTGCCGCGGCTTACGGGGAAGGTGTTGAGGTGAGTGAGGAGAAATGCCGTAATCTTATACTTGAAGGCCTCAACCTTTGCCATAAAGTGAATGGGTCTGGGGAAGTTTGCAAGCAGCACGGCAGGGTCAACAAAATGGATGTGGTTGCTTGCAAGAATGAAAGCACCCTCCTTCGGGATGTTTTCAACGCCTTCACACTTGATTCGAAGACCTAATTTAAGTAAAAATTTGCATGGACCTTTAACTACATCGTAATATTTTCTGTCCTTGACTACGGAATAATCAAAACTCATTTCCTGTTTTCTCCTTCACTATTGTTTCAAGTGCTTCCAACACCTGTTCGAGATTCATTTCCGATGTATCGACAAGCACGGCATCATCCGCCTGCTTGAGAGGTGCAATGGCTCTGTGCGAGTCCTGATAGTCACGCTGAATCATTTCCTCCAAAACATCATTATACTCCGCTTTCATTCCTTTTGCAAGCAGTTCGTCATATCTTCTTTTTGCTCTTACCTCAGCGGAGGCTGTGAGGAAGATTTTGACCTGTGCTTCGGGAAGAACGACGGTGCCGATATCTCTGCCGTCCATAAGGCAGTCGTTTTCCTTTGCAATATTGCGCTGTAAATCAAAAAGGAACTCTCTTACGGCAGGAATTGCGGAAACGTTTGAAGCCGCCATTGATGCCTCGGGTGTACGGATTGCAAGTGAAACGTCCTCATCGCCGAGGAAAACTCTCTGCTCACCGTCAACAAAGCGAAGGCTTACCTTTGTATCGCCGAGGATTGAAGTCACCTGCTCTGCATTTTTTGTGTCCATACCTTTACGCATTGCATTTACGCCGACGGCACGGTAAAGCGCACCCGTATCAACGTAAATGAAGCCGAGCTTTGCGGCAAGACTTCTTGCTATGGTGCTTTTGCCTGCACCGGCAGGCCCGTCAATTGCTATGTTAATCATAATTTATACAACCCTTTCGGTTAGTTTACATATTGATACCGGCTGCATAGCCCGTTGCAAAGGCTATCTGCAGGTTGAAGCCGCCCGTATAAGCATCAACGTCGAGCACCTCACCGGCAAAGTAGAGGTTGTCAACGAGCTTTGAGCGCATTGTTTTCGGGTCAACCTCGCTTACCTTTACACCGCCCGAGGTGATGATTGCCTCATCAAGCGGACGGAAGCGTGTCACCGTCACCCTGAAATCCTTAAGCCAGTCAACAAGCACCGCTCTCTGTTCACGGGTTATCTGGTTAGCCTTGGTCGTGGGCTTTATATGCGTAAGCTGTGCGGCAACGGGAATGAGCTTGCGGGGAAGCAGAAGCGCCAGCACGTTTGCATAGTCCTTGTTGGCGTTTTCGGTTAAATCCTTGACTATTCTTCTGTCAAGCTGCTCGTGTGAAAGAGCAGGCTTGAGGTCGATGTGAATTACATATCTCTCGCTTTGCATATCACGCATATGCGAGCTTGCGCTTAAAATCATCGGCCCCGAAACGCCGAAATGGGTAAACAGCATTTCGCCGAAGTCCTCATAGACCGTGCGGAATTTAAGCGTGTCCTCCACCTTGATTGCGGCATTTTTGAGCGAGAGCCCCTGAAGCTGTGAGCAGAAGCCCTCGTGTGCTTCAAGCGGTACGAGTGAGGGCTTAAGCTCAGTTACGGTGTGCCCTGCCCTTTCGGCAAGCGCATAGCCGTCACCCGTTGAGCCCGTGCCGGGGTAGGATTTGCCGCCCGTAGCAACAAGCACGCTTGCGCAGGGTATCTCCTCGCCGTCCTCGGTTATAACGGCGGTAACCGAGCCGTTTTCAATTTTCAGGTCAACCGCTCTGCCCTTTTTGAATTTTACGCCCTCATCCGTTGCGGCGTTATAAAGCGCATCAACAATATCCTTTGAGGAATCGGAAACGGGAAAAACTCTGTTGCCTCTTTCAATTTTGAGCGGTACGCCCTCGCACTCAAAAAATTCCATTGTATCCTGCGGCATAAAGGCGGAAAAAGCGCTGTAGAGAAACCTGCCGTTTACGGGCACGGCGGAAATAAGCTCGTTGAGCAGGTTGGTTGCATTCGTGACGTTACAGCGGCCCTTGCCCGTAATTATAATTTTTCTGCCGGGTCTGTCGTTGCGCTCAAGCAGAGTAACGCTCTTGCCCAGACGTGCCGCCTGCACGGCAGCCATCATACCCGCCGCACCTGCGCCGATTATTACAATTTCATCTGTCATTTTCAATCCTGTCCTTATCGTAAACGTTGTACTCATCCCAGATTTTTTCAAGCTGGCTTAAGTTGTCGTAAACCTCGCTGCGGCGGTTGAAGGTTGCCGCAACAATCAGCGCATTTATAAGGCTGAGCGGTGCCACAAGCGAATCGACGAAAGAAGCCATTGTACTGCGTGCAAGCAGAAGATAATCCGCAAGCTGTGCAATCGGCGAAAGCTCGCTGTCGGTAATCGAAATAATCTTTGCGCCCTTGTCGTGAATAAAATGCAGGGCACTTATGGTCTGGTTTGAATACCTCGGGAAGCTGATGGCAATACATATATCACGCTCGTCAATGCGGAAAATCTGCTCAAAAACCTCGCTTGCCCTTGCGCTGTCAACAAGAATTACGTTATCGTAAACGGGTCGGAAATAAAACGCAAGGAAATTTGCAAGCGTTGCCGCACTGCGCACGCCGAGAATATAAATATTCCTCGCCTTGTTGATGGCTTCAACGGCAGAGTTGAAGTTTTCCTTTGAGGTCTGCTCCAGAGTGGATTTAATCATCGCCGCATCGGCAGTGAGGACTGTTTCGAGAATTTCGTCCTGCGCTATACGCACGCTTGCGCTTTCCATTCGCTGTACACTCGTCAGCTTACTGCGTATAAGCTCCTGCAAATCGCTCTGCAAGGCGGGATAGCCCTCAAAGCCAAGCTCCGTTGCAAAGCGCACCACCGTGCTTTCGCTTACCCCAACGGTTTCGCCGAGCTTTGCGGCGGTCATAAAGGCCGCCTTGTCGTAGTTTGCCATAATGTAATCGGCAACCTTTCTGTGGCCCTTGGAAAGCTTGTGATAAAGCGCATCTATTTTGTTGAGAATTGATTTGGTCATTATTTAGCCTTCTTATTCTTTTCTTTCTTTGCCTGCTTGAGTTCGTTGAATTTCTTCTTATCCTCTTCGATTTTACGCTGTCTTTCGGCTTCGGCTTCCGCCTTTTTGGCTTTGGATTTATCGAGCTGAATTTTCACAATTACTGCGGCAACAACCAAAACAGCCGCCGCAATGCCGAAAACGATGAATGCACACTTGCCGAAAACGGGGGTGCATATACCGCAGGTTGTGCACTTTGCGTGGAGTACACCCTTGCCCTCCTCCCAACGGGGAGCAACAATTTTGAGCGTTTCGCTTTCGTCGGAGTAAATTGCGTTGTCGTTTTTATCGTAAATAAGGTAAGCCAGCTTGAATTTAAAGGTCTTTTCATCGTCGAATTTGTCGGCATCAAAGCGCACGGTCTTTTCTTCGTTGGAGAAGAAGCTGCCCATTGAGCTCATTGCCGTGTCCGTCCAGCCCTCGCCGTAATCGACAAGACACTTTAACTGGAAGCCTGAGGGAACGTAAGCAAGGTAAGCCGACTGTGCCTCCTTCATACTCTCGGGGGTTTTCACGTCAAAGGTGAAGTACGGTGTCTCCTCGTCGGAGCTGTGCACCTGCAAATTGCTGATTTCGGGTGCATCAAACTCCAAAGGCAGCTCGGGAGCGGCCTTTCGCTCAACCTTAATTACCTCCGTCCAGTCGGAATGGGTAATAAAACTACCCGAACTGATGTAGCCGACGGAGGCTCTCAGGCGGAATTCAAGCGTGTGGTTGTCAAGGTCAAACACTTTACTGCCGTTTTCAAGCACCTTGGCAAGAGCACCCGAATTATCAACCGCCTTCTGGTTTGTAAGGTAGAGAATGTCAAACGAGGTAACGGTTGCGCCGCTGCTGAAATTCACGCCGTAGTCGCAGATGTCGGGCTGAGTGTCCCACTCTGCAGTATAATGCCAGTCGCCGCCGTCGATACGGTAGTCTGCCTGAACGTATCCGTAAGCCTGCGTAATTCCGTTGCCGGGGTTTGCGGTAAGCTGAGCCAGCTCGTCGGTGAGCAAACAGCTTACTATTACACGCTCGTTGTTGCCGTCGTCATAAACGGAATACTTTATGCTGTAGGGCTTGTCAACATGCTCCACCTTACCGAAAGCAAAACACGGAAAAGCCGCAGTAAGAATTACGGCAGCAATTATAACAAAACTGAAAAGCTTTTTCATCTGAATTGATTCCTCCGGGGTACATACTCATACATATTATATTTTAAGACATATTCTCTTAAAATTCAAGTGTAAATTTATTTGACTAACAAGGAATATAGGATTATAATTATAAATTGTAATTAATTAAGAAGGAAAGTTTTTATGGAAAAGCTGCTTTGTCCCGTTTGCAAAAAGAATATGGCTTTGGTTGGCAGCTCTCTTCGCTGTGAAAGTTCGCACAGCTTTGACCTTGCGAAAGAGGGCTACGTAAACCTGCTCACGGGCAGTAAATCGGGTGCCGCCACGGGCGACAACAAGGATATGGCACGGTGCAGAAAGAGCTTTCTGGACAAGGGCTATTTCGAGCCGCTTGCAAGGGAGCTTTGCGAAATAATCAACCGCGAAAGCGCTTCAACCGTGCTTGACATCTGCTGCGGAGAAGGCTACTACTCCGAATATATAAGCCGGAATACCCGTACCGACGTTTACGGCTTTGACCTTTCAAAAGAGATGGTGCGGCTTGCCGCAAAGAGAAAAAGCGGTGCTCGCTTTTTTGTGGCGAATATGTCCGCTGTGCCCGTAGCTGACGGCTTTGCAGACTGTGCAATTCACCTGTTTGCTCCGTTTTGCGAAAAGGAATTTGCAAGAGCCGTATGTAAAGG
>JAFXCT010000125.1 GCA_017521365.1 Clostridia bacterium | reverse complement strand
TGACCCTCCGCTGACGGAAAAAGGACTAGAACAGGCAAAGAAGCTGTCCGCCTGTTTTGAAAAAGGAGAGATTGCGCACATTTACGCAAGCCCGCTTACCAGAACGGTACAGACCGTTTACCCAACAGCGGAAAAACTAGGGATGAGAATTGAGCTTTTGCCCGACCTTATGGAAATAGGCACACGCATAGCAGGCTGTGAGCGTGAAATGCTGGAAAGGAATTTTCCGCTCAGCATTCCCTGCACAAGTGAGCCGACACCCACAGGCGGCACATTGCTTCTGCCCGAAAACGAAAGTGCCGAAATGCTTGCCGCAAGAGCCAAACGCTGTATTGACTATATCAGAAACAATTACAGCAACGGCGAAACGGTGATAGTGGTTTCCCACGGCACATATTTCGGCTACCTGATAAAAGAATGTCTTGAAATCGGCAGTAACGAAACCTTCAACTGGGAGGCTGACAACTGCTCAGCAACCTGCATTGTTCTGCGCAAGGACGGCAGAAAGCCGCTTTTGCGCACCGCAAACAACACAACTCATCTGCTTTAAAAATTTATTTAGGGGAAATATGGGATATGAAAAAAAATAAAAACAGCAAGGGCAAGGCAAAAAAGATTCTTGCCTATATCGCCGCTGTTATTGTGATTCTGACGGTGGGCACCGTAATTGCAAACGTAATTTTATCAAACAAAAACATTGAGCTTGCAGGCACTTTTGAAACGGTAGAGGTTGAAAACCAGCTTGTACCCGAAAAGGATGCAAACGGCTTCTACACCTTCACAACAGACGAAGAATTCAAGGTAATGCAGATTTCCGACGTTCACATAGGCGGCGGATGGATGTCCTATAAAAAGGACTCAATGGCACTCAACGCCGTTGCCGCAATGATAAAAGCGGAAAAGCCTGACCTTGTTATTGCTACAGGAGATATTGCCTACCCAGTACCGTTCCAGGCAGGCACATTCAACAATATGACCGGTGCAAAGACCTTCGCAGCGCTGATGGAAAAGCTCGGCGTTTACTGGACGGTGGCATTCGGCAACCACGACACGGAAAGCTACAGCTACTATAACCGTGAAAAGGTTTCTGCATTTTATGCAGACAGCGGCTTCAAGTACTGCCTTTATCAGACGGGCCCCGAAAGCATTGACGGCTACGGCAACTACGTAATAAATGTCAGAAACACCAAGGGCGAGCTGACCCAGGCATTGTTTGTTATGGACAGCCACTCCTATCTCCCCTCTGACCCGTTCGGAATGTTCTGGAAGTACGACAACATTCACGAAAACCAGGTTGCGTGGTACGAGGAAACGATTGAAAACCTGACTGTGCAAAACAACGGCAAGAATGATACGGAAAACGTAAAATTCTTAGGCGGTGATGCAGGCGAGGATGAAGAAAATATGGTTTACTGCGGTCTGGGGGATGACAGAATGTTTGAGGCTATGCTTGAAAAAGGCTCAACCAAGGCTGTTTTTGTCGGACACGACCACAAGAACAATTTCATGCTCGAATATAAAGGCGTAACAATGAGCTACAGTATGAGTATCGACTACCTAGCCTACCCCGGAATTTATAAAGAGGGTATACAGAGAGGCTGTACAATAATCAACTACACCCCCGACGGTAATTTTGAAATAGTAAAAGAAAACTATTACCAGGATAAATACCCGTCCCAATACGAAAAAGAGCAGGTAACAATGACGCCTGTTGGATAAACAACAACCAAGGCATACACGACTACCAATCGTGTATGCCTTGAATTTTATCAATATTTACCTGCTATTTGCGGTTTCTATCATTCCGAAGTAGAAGTCCTCAAAAGTTGTGGGGTAGTCCTTTGTACCGCAGAAATCGAAGTGGTCTGTGCCGTACATTGTGTCGAGGTAGTACCATCTGCCGGGTTCAATTTTTTCGTTTGCCGCTATTGCTTTCTCGTAATCACAGGCTGTTGCGGCATCGCAAAGCGGATAGAGTGCTGAGGCAAGCGGTACTATTCCGTCGTTTACTGCCCAGTCTCCCTCGATTTTTACGCCGTCTATTGTCATACCCGTTGTAAGGGCGAGCATTGCACCCGAGATATAGAAAATCGGGTTGAGTGAACTTATGGGATACTGCAGACCAAAAAGACCTTCTTTTGTTGCAGCGGTTGAATATGAATAGTAATACGTGTTGGGAGCAAGCTTGATTTTTTCATTGAGCTCTCTTGCACCACGAAGTGTCATATCATAGCCGCAGTTGTCGTTATATTTGCAGAAGTTATATATACCCTTGAAATCCGGCAGTGCTCTGAATTCGTCCTGCGCAGGGGTAAGCCCGAACTGACTTAACTGGAAAGAGAAAACGAGGAAATTGTTTCCAAATATACCGCCAAGAGCATTAAGTGCCGTTGCAAGCAGAAGCATTGTGAATTGCGGGTCAACAAGGTAGTTTGCAACCTGTGAGCCGTTGTGGGGGCTTGAAAGGGTTATGCAGGCGTGCACAGCCTCGTGACCGCCCTTGAAAAGCTCGCTTGTATTTTCGCCCGTTGCGGCAATTTCCTCCTCACAGCCGAAAGCCATAAGCGAGGTGAAAAGCCTTACCGTTTCTCCGCCGAAGGAATGCCCGACGAGGTTGATTTTGTCCTTCATATTCCACGGCTCGCCCATAACCGCCTTACCCTCGTAGCTGAAGCCGTAGCGGTCGTGGCCGTGTGCCTTTGAGTGAGCCTCGCCGTAGTCAACAACCGTGCCCGTAAGCTGAGCATAGAGCTCACACGCTCTGTCCCACGCACTGCTCAGAGGACCGACGGCAGGAGCATACGCCTCTATCCCCTTTTCGTTGAGGATTTTAATAAGGTCAGTATCGCTCAGCCAAAGGCCGCCGCCCCAGTAAGGCGAAAGGTCGTAAAACTCGTTGCCGGGTGCCCAGCCACCCATACCGTGAACGAATATGTACGGGTAATCCGTTTTCGTATCCTTGGCGGCAAAGGAATTTATTGCAAGAGATGAAAAAGCAAGTGTAATTACCAGAAGAAAAGCCGTAACCTTTTTAAGCATTTTGTTTCTCCTTTACTGTTTTCTTTTATTATATTATTTTTCTTCCTTTTACGCAATAGCACTTTACTTTAAGTTGACAGACAAACTGTAATTTGACACGTCTTTGCTTATAATATATAATACACAATATAACTAATTTTTTCGGTGATGGAAATGAAAATCAAGGTTTCAAACTATATATCACAGTTTCTGGTTGACAACGGCATTGACACGCTGTTTACCGTTACGGGCGGCGGCGCAATGCACCTCAACGATGCTTTCGGCCACCAGGAGGGCTTACGCTGTGTTTACAACCACCACGAGCAGGCGTGTGCCATAGCGGCGGAGGCTTACGCGAGAATTCACAATAAAATTGCAGGTGTCTGCGTTACGACGGGCCCCGGCGGCACAAACGCCATTACGGGCGTTGTGGGCGGTTGGCTTGATTCTATTCCGATGCTGATTATTTCGGGTCAGGTACGCTATGACACGACGGCAAGAGGAAGCGGACTGAAGCTGCGTGCAATGGGCGACCAGGAGTTTGACATTACAAAAGCCGTTGACTGTATGACAAAGTACAGCGAAATGGTTATTGAGCCCTGGCGGATAAGATACTGCCTTGAAAAGGCGCTCAAAATCGCCCAAAGCGGCAGACCCGGCCCGTGCTGGCTGGATATTCCGATGAACGTTCAGGGTGCATATATTGAAACCGATGAGCTTATTGCCTACGACGGTGAAGAGGATAACACTCTCCCCTGCCCCGTAAGTGACGAAACGGCCGACAAGGTGCTTGACCTTATTGCAGGCAGCGAGAGACCCGTTTTCAACGTGGGCAACGGCGTAAGAATTGCAGGGGCACACGAGGTGTTTTACCGTGTTGCCGAAAAGCTGAACATTCCCGTTGTTACGGGCTGGAACAGCATTGACTGTATTGAGGACGAAAACGCTTTGTACGTTGGCAGGGCAGGTATTATGGGCGACAGACCCGGAAACTTTGCCGTGCAGAACAGCGATTTGCTGCTGAGTGTCGGCAGTAGACTGAGCATCAGGCAGGTGGGTTATAACTACCGGACCTGGGCAAGGGCTGCGAAAAAAATTGTAGTTGATATTGACAGCGAAGAGCTGAAAAAGCCGAATGTCAATGCCGATTTCCCGATTTGGGCGGATGCAAAGGATTTCCTTGAGGCACTTGAAAGAAGAATTGACGAAAGAAATTTCAGCTTCCCGAAATCCGACTGGCACGACAGATGCACCGATTGGAAGATTAAATATCCCGTAGTGCTTCCCAAGCACTACGAATGTGAAGAAGCCAACGTTTACGCTTTTATCAAGGAGTTAAGCTCAAAGCTTGATGAGGGCGATATTACGGTGGTAGGCAACGGCTCTGCCTGCGTTGTGGGCAGCCACGCTTACGTGATAAAGAAAAATCAGCGGTTTATTATTAATTCCGCCATTGCTTCAATGGGCTACGATTTGCCTGCGGCTATCGGCGTTGCTTTTGCAGAAAAGGACAGAGATATTATCCTCATAACGGGTGACGGCAGCATACAGATGAATCTGCAGGAGATGCAGACGATACTGCAAAACCGCCTGCCGATTAAGACGTTTATGATTAACAACGGCGGCTACCATTCAATAAGGCAGTCGCAGAAAAATTTCTTCGGTGAGCCGTTGGTTGGTATAGGCCCCGAAAGCGGTGATTTGAGCTTTCCCGATATGTCAAAGCTCGTGCCCGCTTACGGAATGAAGTATTACCGCTGCGACAAAAACAAGGAGCTTTCAAAGATTATTGACGAGGTGCTGAAAGAGGAAGGCCCCGTTTTCTGCGAGGTTGTTGTAAGCCCCGAGCAGATATTCGAGCCGAAGGCTTCGTCAAAACGGCTTGAGGACGGCACTATCGTTTCCGCTCCGCTTGAAGACCTTGCACCGTTTTTGAGCAGAGAAGAACTGAAAGAAAATATGATAATAGATTTGGTAGAATAAGTTTTTTACAACAAGCCTGTCGGAGGTTTAAACGCTCCGACAGGTATTTTTTTGCATCTGTTTATGAACAAATTGTTAACATTTTGGGTTTTTGCCTTTTTTGTCAACCTTTTTGCGTAAAAAAACGGGCTGTACCCCTTTTGAGTGGGAGGAGTTTTTAAAAAGTGTTAAGGTTAAGCGCTGTAAAGTGAGTTGCTTTACACTTTCGTGTAATTTCCGCCGCACGGGAAAAACTTCTCTACTAAAGCAAGGAAGGTGAAAAAATCGCAAAGAAACAATTGAGCAAACGGGAAAAGCTGTTTTGCTTAAACTACGCAATGCTTCGCAACGGGAGCGAGGCAGCGGCAAGGTCAGGCTATACGCTAAGCCCCAAAAGTGCTTCGGTGAAGCTGCTTGCACGCAAGGAAATTGCCGATGAAATTGCCGCTGTTTCCGCCCGCTTCAAGCCCGTGCAGACGGAGGCGGCAACCGGCTACAAACGGCTTGCCTTCGGCTCTGCAGCCGATGCGCTGAGCCTGCTTTTCTGCGAAGAAGCTCCGACTAAAGAGGAGCTTGCGGAAATGGATTTGTTTAACGTAGCCGAAATCAAACGTCCCAAGGGAGGCGGTCTTGAAATCAAGTTTTTCGACAGGCTCAAGCCCCTTGAAAGGCTCAGCGAAATGAGCGAAAGTGAGACGGCAACAGCAATACCTTTTTATGAGGCTCTGAACGGCTCGGCAAAGGCACTTTACGGGAGAGATGGGTTTGAGTAAAGCAAATAAGCTTTACAGCAGTTTTAAACCGTTCTCCGAAAAGCAGCTCACCGCACTCACCTGGTGGTGCCCTTCTTCGCCCCATAAAATGCGTGATGCAATAATCTGTGACGGTGCGGTAAGGTCGGGCAAGACGCTTTGTATGTCAATTTCGTTTATCGCCTGGGCTTTTTCCGCTTTTGACGGCACGGCGTTTGCAATCTGCGGCAAAACGGTGACCTCGCTGAAAAGAAACGTTATCACTCCCCTGCTTCCCGTACTCAGAGAGCTTGGCTTTGAGTGCACGGAAAGGATATCGAAAAATCTTATTGAGATTTCCTTTGACGGCAGAGTAAACAGTTTTTATCTTTTCGGCGGTAAGGATGAATCCTCCGCATCACTTATTCAGGGTATGACACTCGGCGGCGTTTTGCTGGACGAGGTTGCGCTTATGCCACGCTCGTTTGTTGAGCAGGCACTTGCCCGCTGCTCGGTTGAGGGCTCAAAATTCTGGTTCAACTGCAACCCCGACAATCCAATGCACTGGTTTCACGAGGAGTGGATAAAGAAAAGTGAGGAAAAGAACTACCTTTACCTTCATTTTTTAATGCAGGACAACCCCTCGCTGACAAGGCAGATTATGGAGCGTTACCGCAGTCTTTACAGCGGTTCGTTTTACGAGCGCTTCGTTGAGGGCAAGTGGGTTGCGGTGCAGGGACTTGTTTATCCGTTTTTCTGTGAGAGCAGAAACGTGTGCGAAGTGCCCGGCGGTGAATTTGAACGGTACTGCATTTCGTGCGACTACGGCACGGTAAACCCCGCCTCCTTCGGGCTGTGGGGAAAGCAAAACGGAATCTGGTACAGGATAGACGAATACTACCACGATTCACGCCTGCTCGGCGAACAGAAAACGGATGAAGAGCACTACAGCGCACTTGAAGCTTTGGCAGGTGACAGAGAGATTGACTGTGTTACGGTTGACCCGTCTGCGGCAAGCTTTATTGAATGCATACGCAGGCACGGCAGATTCCGTGTTGTTCCAGCTAAAAACGACGTGCTTGACGGAATACGAAAGGTGTCCGAAGCGTTAAAGGGCGGAAAAATCAAAATCTGTTCACCCTGCCGTGACATCATCCGTGAATTTTCGCTGTACCGCTGGGAGGACAACTGCACGAAGGATACTCCGAAAAAGACCAACGACCACGCAATGGATGACCTGCGCTACTTTGTGACAACGCTTATGCAAACGGGTGAAAGCGACTTTTTCGCCATTGCACAGGAAAGGAATGAAAGGCTATAAGAAAAAGCAAAAAGAACACCGCAGAAGCCGAGGTGTGCTCGGTGCAGACGGGACACACGCAAAACCCGTTTGCGTTTCTGGAAAGCTGTTCGGCATTTGGCAGACAACAGCTTCGGCTGTATTCGGCGCTCAGGGATGCCGTGCCGATTATTGATGCGGCAATTATGAAGCTTGTAAGACTTACGGGCGGCTTTTGCATACGCTGTACGGACTCTGCCGCACAGGAAACGCTTGACCGCTTTTTTGACTCGGTAAACGTCAACGGCAATTCCCTCGGACTTGAAAGCTTTGTATCGAGCTACTTTGAACAGCTTCTCACCTACGGCACGGCTATAGGTGAAATTGTAACGGATAACACGGGGCTTCCCGTTGCACTTTTTAACGCACCGCTGGAAAACATTGAACTGAAGCGAAACGCAAACGGCATTGATATCGACATTTTCACGGTTTGTTCGGGTACACCGCAGAAAATCAGGTACCCCGAGCTTGTCATTATGTCGGCTCTTAATCCGAAGCCCGGCGAGCTTTGCGGAAATTCGCTGCTGAGCGGCCTGCCCTTTGTTGCGCAGACGCTTATGCAGATTTTCAGAACAACGGGCACCAACTGGGAGCGCTTGGGCAACACACGCTTTGCCGTAACCTACAAGCCGACAAATGATGCGCTTGACAAAGCTTATGCCAAGGAAAGGGCAATGCAGGTTGCAAAGGAATGGAGCAGCGCTATGAGCAGCGAAAGCGTGAGAGATTTCGTTGCCGTGGGTGACATTCAGATTAAGGCTATCGGCTCGGAAACACAGATTCCTGACAGCGAAATACCCGTAAGACAGCTGCTTGAACAGATTGTTTCAAAGACGGGATTGCCGCCGTTTCTGCTGGGGCTTAGCTGGTCGAGCACGGAGAGAATGTCCTCACAGCAGGCAGACGCACTCACAAGTGAGCTTGAAGCCTACCGCAGAATACTTACACCCGCAATAACAAGGCTTGCCGACACCTGCCTGAGACTTTTCGGGCTTTCGGGCGGCACGCAGGTAATCTGGGACGACATAATGCTGCAGGATATGGTTGAGCTTTCCCGTGCCGAGCTTTATTCGGCGCAGGCACTCAAATTAACCAAGGAGGAATAATGGAGAAATTACAGAAAAACGCACCGTCGGGGGTTGAATGCTCTTTTATCCCGACAGAAAATGACCTTGAGCTTATCAACCGCTACACGGTAAAGGCGCTTGAAGCCGACGAGGTTTTCTGCTTTAATCTCACGCTTTGTGACAACGAAATCGACAGAGATTTCGAGCGCTTCAGCGTTGAGGCGCTTACCGCACTTGCACCTATGTTTGAGGGCAGGACGGGTATTGCAGACCACAGTATGAAGACAGAAAACCAGCACTCAAGAATTTTCAGAACGTGGATTGAAGAAAGCGAAATCCGCAAGACTTCAACGGGCGAAAATTACACCACTCTCAAGGCGAGGGCATACATTCCCATAACGCCCAAAAGCGAGGAGCTTATTGAGCAGATTAAATCGGGCATTAAAAAGGAAACGAGCATCAGCTGTACCGTGAGCAGCCAGCTTTGCTCGGTGTGCAAGGCAGAAATCAGAAAGGGCGGTTGCAAGCACCGCAAGGGCGAAATTTATGACGGCAGGATGTGCCACACCGTGCTCAGCAAGCCTACCGACGCTTATGAATTCAGCTTTGTTGCCGTGCCTGCCCAGCCCGAAGCAGGCGTTACCAAAAGCTTTACGGTGCCCGAAGGTATGGCTTTGGACAAAATTGAAAAAGCCGCTGCCGGCTGTGAGGCGGTCACGCTGAGCATTGAGGCATTTTCTCAGCTTACCGCAAAAATACACAGCCTGCAGGAGCTTTCAAAGGACGCCGAGAAGTACAGAAAAGCTCTTGAAGCAAGAGTCTCAAGGCTCGGTGCAATGGCTGTGCCCGAGCTGAGTTCAGACGAGCTTGAACACATTTGTGCCAAGCTTCCGACCGACAGCCTTACAGCACTTGAAAAGGCTTTTTCGGCAAATGCGGCAAAGCGTTTTCCGCTTAATCCCCAGCTCGGCACATTCACACACGAAAACAAAACAGACAACAAGGAATTTAAAATTTAAGGAGGAAAAATATGTCAGTTTCATTCAAAGGTATCAACGAACAGGTAGTTACATTCAGAACAGAGCAGGAGCTTGCCGTCGGCACGCTCGTTACCGTCAGCGCCAACGGCACGGTAAGCCCTTGTGCGGCAAACAGCAAGATTGTGGGCGTTGTCGTATCAAGCAGAGAAAATCTTGCCGCCGTACAGATTTCGGGCTACGTCACCCTGCCCTATTCAGGCTCTGCACCTGCGCTTGGCATTACGGCAATTGCTGCCGCAAGCGACACAAAAATCAAGGCAGACTCAACAAACGGAAAGCTCGTTACCGTGCTTGAGGCAGACACGGCGGCACTCACGGCAGGCATTTTGCTTTAATAAAAGGAAGGAGTAAATAACTATGGCAAATTTTGATAACATCAGACTCGAAAAAGGACTTTACTGCGGCGGCTCATTCACATCCGCTCTTGAGAGCATTGACCCGTCCGAAAACTACAAGGGCAGTGCCCTTGAGGGCCTTGACGCATATCAGCGACAGCTCAAGCGTTTTGACATCAAGGTAAGCGGTGCGGGCAGTGACGTAGTTGAAAAGTTCTTCAAGACCACAGACAGCGCAACGCTTTTCCCTGAATATGTAGCAAGAGCAGTACGACAGGGTATGGAGGAGGCTAACGTGCTTCCCAAGCTTATTGCAAGCGTTACCAACATTGACTCTCTCGACTACCGCTCAATCACAAGCATTCCCACGGACGACGACAAGGCACTCAAGGAGGTTGCCGAGGGCAGCACAATTCCGCAGACCGTTGTCAAGACGAGAGAAAACCTCGTAAAGCTCAAAAAGAGAGGCAGAATGCTTGTCGCTTCTTACGAGGCTATCCGCTTCCAGCGCCTTGACCTTTTCACCGTAACACTCCGCCAGATCGGCGCATACATCGCAAAGGCTCAGCTTGCCGATGCAATTGACGTAATCGTAAACGGTGACGGCAACTCCAACGCTGCCGCCGCAACAAAGGCAGCTTCCGCAGGCACGCTCAGCTATACCGACATCGTAAACCTCTGGAAGGATCTTGACCCGTACGAAATGAATGTGCTTATCGCCAACAATGCAGATGCCGTGAATATGCTCAACCTTCCCGAATTCAAGGACTCTGCGGCAGGCCTCAGCTTCCACGCAACGGGCAAGATGATTACACCCATCGGTGCCGAGCTCATCCGTTCCTCCGCCGTTGAAAGCGGTAAAATCATCGGCCTTGATAAAAGCTGTGCACTTGAAATGGTAAAGGCGGGCGAGGTAATGACCGAATACGACAAGCTCATTGACAGACAGCTTGAGCGTGCCGCCATCACATCAATTGCAGGCTTTGCAAAAATCTTCACGGATGCATCCCGTGTGCTTGAGGTTTAATTTTAGGGGGTAAGGTGCTTTGGTCGGTAATTATACTGTACTCAACGGATTAAGGCAGCTTATGACCCTTGACGAGAAAGAGGCAGAGAATGCTCTGCCTCTTTGCTCACTCTGCCTTGACGAAATAAAAAAGCGTCTGCGTGAGGGCGCAGACGAAGACGACTGCCGCATTGCTTCGTGTGCGGCGGCACTTGCCTTTTACCGCATAGCAATAAGAAATGCCGTCGATTCGCAGGGAACGACGAGCTTCAAGGCAGGCGACGTCACGGTGAGCCGTTCTCCTGCGGCGGAAATTGAGCTTGCAGTTAAAGTGAGAGATGAGGTTTTTGCCGCAGCGGCAGACCTGATAGAAGACACGAGCTTTGTATTCAGGCAGGTGGGTGTATGAAAATCAACAAACTGATTGACACCTACGGCAGAGCCGTTGAATTCAACACAGCCGAAGCAACAAGAAGCTGCAAGGCGTTTATTCAGCCGCTCAGATACAAAAACAAAATGTACCTTGACGGCGTTTACACGCAGATAGGCTTCAACAGCCAGGGACACTACCTTTATATAGGTCCGCCTGACCCTGACCTCACCCTCGCAGAGGAGTCGGCTTTCATAAGCTCGGACGGAGTAAAATACCAGATTGACCGTGCCGAAAGAGTTTACAGCGGCGACAAGGTCTTTTATATCTGGGCAATTATAAGAACAATAGTGGAGGTTGAATGATATGTCAAATTCCATAAGCGCAATGCCCAAGGACATTGTAAAATGGCTCAACGAACAGACGGAGGTTTTCGGCAAAATAAAATTCCTCACGGAGTTTCCGCCCGTACCCAAGGCGACACCGCTTAAAAATCCGATTATATCGGTGGGACTTGACAGCGTTAAAATCAGCGATTTTTTCAAAGAAAACAGCGAGGGTGAGTTAGTGCCCGACGAATACTGCCGTTTGGCAGACATCAGACTGCGCTTTTCAATTCACGTGCCGTATTCGATGGGCGGCACGGCGTGCCACGATGCGTTCACGAGGACAATTGACTGCCTTTCGTTCAAAAGCGACCTCAACCTTGTGCAGTCGGGCTGTGAGGCTATTGTTGCCGACAGGGAAACGGACGCCTTCGTTATGAAAAGCTGGGCAGATGTTCAGGCGCAGTTCTGCCCTGCGGAATCAAGCGAAATACAGTACGAGGCTTTTCTGCCCAAAACGTTTTTCTGTGCCTCGCATATGAACGACACCGACCTGCACGTTTCAGCGGAGGAAAAGGCAAGGTGGAATTCGACAATCACCGTGGGCACGTACTTCGGCACGGGTGAAGCAAGCCGCAGCATTAAGCTTGGCTTCAGGCCCTCGGCGGTTATCGTAATTCCCTCGCTTATGCCTATGTTTTACACGGCAACGGGAGCCTCCTACTGCTTGAGCGGTGTTGCGGCGCAAAGCTTTGCAACCTCAGGCCTTTCCATAAACGACAGCGGCTTTACGATTAAACAGGGCACCTCGGAAAACTGCGGCGACACGTATGTTTTGCTTAACAGAACAAACGTTGATTACTGCTATATAGCGCTTAAATAACAAATAATTAAATTTATAAATAATAATTGTTGATTTTTGTGCTCGTGTGAGTTATACTGTAGAAAAATTAAAAATTCAGAACCGAGGGTAAAAATTATGGCAAACAGAGCTTTCGACAACAAAGGTGTTTATTCACTTCTTCTCACTCCGTTCAAGGAAGACCGTTCAATTGACTTTGAGGTTTACAAAAAGTACGTTGAGTGGCAGTCACGTCAGGGTGCACAGCATCTTTTCGCTTGCTGCGGCAGCTCCGAAATGACTACCCTTACACCCGACGAGAGAATAGAGCTTGCTACGCTTGCAGTCAAGCACGCCAACGGTACCCCCGTTGTTGCTACCGCCAACGTTGAGCCCACCTGGCACGCTCAGGTTGAAGAAATCAAGCGTATGGAGCAGACGGGCGTTGATGGCCTCGTTTTCGTAACGAAGGGCTACTGCGACAACAACGACAGAATGTTTACATACCTTTCAGAGCTTGCAGAAAACACAACTCTGCCCATAATTCTTTACGAGTTCCCCGGCATGCAGCCCCACCTTATGGATGCTTCAGTTTACGGCAAGCTTGTCGAAACGGGCAAATTCCACGGCATCAAGGACACAACCTGCCGCATTGAAATGATTAAGGAAAAGATTGCAGTTCAGGGCGACTCCGCAGTTCTTCAGGCTAACATCCCCTACCTTATGGAAGCATACGAGGCAGGTGCAAGAGGCGTTGTTGCAACACCCACAACCTGCGGTGCATACCTTTTCTCAAAAATGTACGACGAATTCTTCGTTCAGAACGACAGAGAGGCCGCAAACTATACCCACCAGCAGATTTGTGTGCTTGACAATGCCATTGATTCCGGCTTCGTTGCAAGCGCAAAGTACCTCGTCAGCCTTTGCGGCATAGAGGGCTTCAACTGGTACACAAGAGGCAACCACGACCTTGCTCCCCAGAGACTCAAGTCACTTCGTGTATTCTTTGACTGGGCAAAGGCAACGGGCTTCAAGTTCTATAACGACTGATTAATTTCAAACACTACTAAAGGCGGTATCCAAAATGGCCGATAACAACAGCTTTTCCATTTCAAGAAAGGGCTACGCCTGCACGGAGGTTGACGAATACGTTAACGCCCTTCGCCAGTCGGAGGCACAGCTTCGAGAAAGCTACGCTTCGCTGCAGGAAAAATACGATGCCCTCTACGACGAAAACGCAAAACTGCGCAAGGATTGCACCACTCTTGCAATAGCTCTGCAGAGGCTTCGTGAAGCCTCCTTTTCGGAAAACGGCAGCGAAGCTGACACCCTACGCCAAGAGAATATGACGCTCAAGACCGAAAACGAAGAGCTTAAGGCTGAGCTTGAAAGCGCCCGAAACGACAGCGCAGAAGCTGCGGAATTCTACGGCAACACGGCTTCAAAAATGATTGAAGAAGTTGCACAGGTTGTGCAGAAGCTTGAAAAGGATGCACAGCGCAAGGCTGAAGCAATCACGGCCGCCGCTCGCCTTGAGCAGGAAAAGGCAACGCTTATGAAAGAGCGTGTAAACCACGAGGTACGCAGCCTTATGTCAATGCTCGGTAGCTTTGCAAGCGATACGGAAAAAGAAAGCACAACCGAAGCAGCCGGCGAAGAGGAAACCGAATAAAAACAAAAGCCACACTCAACTGTGTGGCTTTTATGATAAAGCTATAAGGAAGACAACAGCTATGAGAATGAGAAAAAAGAAATATCTTGAAGAGCGTCTGAACGAATGCGGCGACAACATCATTCAGCTTTTCAGCGACGACCGCAACTTTATGACGGCGATTGAAAAGAAGGAATATTTTAATTTTGAGGAGCTTTTCGGCAACGGAAAGCCCGTTGTGCTTGAGGTAGGCTGCGGCAAGGGTAAATTTGCCTGCGAGCTTGCAAAAGCCAACCCCGAAATCAACGTACTTGCGCTTGAAAAGGTTGCAAACGTAATCGTAGCGGCAAGCGAAAAGGCAAGGGAAGAAAAAATTGAAAACCTGCGCTTTCTCCACGGCGGTGCGGAATACCTTGAAAAATACATTCCGCCCAAGTCGATTGAACGAATCTACCTCAATTTTTCCTGCCCCTACCCCAAAAAGGCATACGCAAACCACAGACTTACCAACGCCCGATTCTTAAAAAGCTATGCGGTAATTCTTAAGGACGGCGCCGAAATTCACCAGAAGACGGACAATATGCACTTTTTTGAATATTCGCTTGAGCAGTATTCTGCCTTCGGCTTTAAAATCAAAAACGCATCTCTCGACCTGCACAACAGCGGCTTTGAGGGCAATATAGAAACAGAATATGAGCACCGCTTTGCTTCGCAGGGCATGCCAATTTACAGAGTGGAAGCGTATTTATGAAAACCTGTTTACTCGTCGGCGGAGGAGATTTTTACGCCGAGGGCTTCAGACCCGAAAAGAACAATTTGATAATAGCTGTTGACGCCGGCTATAAAAGGCTGACAGAGCTTGGAATTACACCCGACCTTGTTGTGGGTGATTTCGACTCGCTCGGCTTTGTGCCCGACCACCCGAACACCGAAACACATCCGAGCGTCAAAGACGACACGGACACGATGCTTGCTGTCGGCAAGGGGATTGAGGCAGGCTGTGACCGTTTTCTGATTTACGGCGGCACGGGCGGCAGAATTGCACACACCTTCGGTAATATTCAGATACTGTCTTGTCTTGCCAGCCAAAACAAGCAGGGATTTATTATTGACAAGGAATATACAGTTACAGCCGCAAAGGGCTGCACCCTGCGCTTTGATAAAAACGCAAGCGGCTATATTTCCATTTTACCTTGGGGCAGCGAAAGCTGTACGGTAACCCTCAAAGGGCTTAAATACGAGCTTGACCGCTCTCCCCTGCCCTGCAACAGACCCCTTGGCATCAGCAACGAATTCACTGGCAAAGCCGCCGAAATTACGGTGCACGACGGCACGGCGGTAATCATAATCGAAAGCGCAGACATCCTGCCCGAAAGAGAGGAAAACGATGGCAAATAAAATTACAGCCGCAATTTTTGACCTTGACGGCACGCTTATAGACTCAATGCCGATATGGAACGACCTTAGCTTCAACTTCCTCACGGCAAGAGGCATTACTCCAAAGCCCGACCTGAGGGACAGGGTTTCGACGATGTTTCTGCGTGAGTCCTCACAGTACGTTGTAGACGAGTACAGCCTCGACTGCACGGCAGACGACGTGCTCGAATTTATGCACGAGCAGATAGACAATTTCTATATAAACCTCGTTCCTCCGAAAGAGGACGTTATTCCGTTCCTTGAAAAGCTCAAAAAAGCCGGTATTAAAATGTGCGTAGCAACGGCAACGGAAAGAAGGCTCGCCGTTCCGGCACTTGAGCATAACGGTATGCTCGGATATTTCGACGAAATTTTCACCTGCGCCGAATTGGGGGTCAGCAAAAGAGATCCGCTTATTTTTGAAAAGGCTCTACAATTTCTCGGCACGGAAAAGCAGGAAACCTACGTGTTTGAGGATTCGTTCCACGCTGTTGAAACAGCGGCAAAAGCGGATTTCCCCGTAGCAGCGGTTTACGACGAATCAGCCGCAAGCAAGGAAAAGGAAATCAGAGAGCTTTGTAAGGTGTTTTTTTATAAATATGCCGAGCTTGATGAATACTTTGATATATAACATTAACAGGACAGCACAGTTCACCCATACTGTGCTGTCCTTTATCTCTTCCCGTAAAAAAGCTATTTTTTTCTGCTTCACCTCTCTTTACTTTAAAGTATAATCTTTGCAAATGGCTGTTGCTTCGCCGTTTTCATTGAAAACGATATCCACAACACCCGTTGCTTTAACCCCGTCGGTGTACTCAACGGTAAATATAACCGTGTCATTAAAGGCCGAAAAAGAAATGCCGCTATTTTCCGACAGAGCTTTTAACATTTCGTCCGTGTGCTCCCAGTAAAAGCCGTCTGTTTTACTGTTGAAAGCCTCACCGCTGATAACGATTTCGTGGCCGTGTTCGGGAGCAGAAAAAATAGGTCTGCCTACAGAATAAACCATTTCACCGTATTCGGATGTGTTTTTTACCGACACGCTTTTTACGCTTCTGCCCTCTTCCAAGGTCAGCCTGAATTCATTGACGGAACACTGCGTGAGGTAAATTTCATCAGTACCGTCGGTATGGCTTCTGCCCCTGAAAAAGCCCTCTTCATCTCGGTAAGCGTAAATCCCGTTGTTGAGGTCGGTGAGTATTTTTTCCTTTTGCGATTCTGTCATACCTCGGATATCGGTTGCTATTAATTTGATACCGCAGTCATATCCCTCATTGATTTCAAGCGGAATTACGGTCTGATTTTCCTCTTCAGTTTCGCCGTCACAGGCACTTGCAAGCACAATAAAGCCGCTCATTATATCAAGCACCGTATTCTTTGATGTACCTTCGGTTGGGTTTTCGGGGTCGATTTCGGGTCGTTTTCCGATAAAGCCCGTGCCCAGAACAATAATTACCGCAAGGCACACGGCAACAAGCGCCCTTGTTATTCTTTTCGGCTTTGTGTGAGAAGCACCGCCGATAACCTTTGCCTTAAGTCTGGTTTTCATATGTATATCGGGCTGAATATCATCAATTATATTTATAAATTCTTCCTTTTTCACTGTGCATAATCCTCCAATTCAGGTTTGAGCATTTCTCGGCCTCGCTGTAAACGCTTCTTTACTGCGGCCTTGCTGATTTTTAATATGCGGGCAATTTCCTCAACGGAATAGCCGTTGTAATAGTACAGCAGCACCGTGCTTTTGTATTTTGGCGGCAGGGCAAAAACGCTGCGCAGCACGTCCTGCCGTGCATCGTCCTCACAGCACACGGGAAAGACAACGTCTTGCGTGCTGACGTTTTTCCTGCCCGCCTTTTTGAGAAAATCGAGGCAGGCGTTCTGCGTTGTTCTGATAAGCCACGCCTTTTCGTGTTCAGCACCGCTGAATTTGGCTTTGCCGAAAAAATATTTTGTAAACACGTCCTGCAATACATCCTCGGCATCAGCGCCGTTACCGAGGTAAAGAAAGGCTATTCTGTAAAGCATTGCCGCATAAAGCCTGTATTTTTCTTCAAATTCTTTTTCGAGTTCCCGGGTCTTCATAACAGCCTCCTTTCATATATAAAACGAGTGAACGGGACAGTTGGTGACAAATTACGGTTTGTCGAGTTCTTTTGAACACCTCATCCACCGCCGTTCGGCGGTCCCCCTCTGACGGAGCCGTCCCCCTTTGTCACTTTGTGACATTTCCCCCACACCGTGGGGGAATCTTCCCCTCAAGGGGAAGGCAAGAAAAGTTA
>JAFXCT010000124.1 GCA_017521365.1 Clostridia bacterium | reverse complement strand
GCTTTCAACGCTTATGCCTGAGCTCGGTGTTGATATGGTATTCCAGGGTCACGACCACGTATACCTGAGAACGGATGCAATGAACAACAACGAGGTTGTCGAGGTTTACGAAATGAGCGTTGACAATAACGGCAAGACCTATACCGCAAAGGTCAACCCCGACGGTACGGTTTATGTAATTGATGCCTGCTCAGGTGTCAAGTACTACCAGACCAAGGATGCGGCAGATACAGACGAGCTCTTCCCCAGGGCAGAGGTTATTGTTGATGCAACATATCCCGTATTTGCGGCTGTCCGCATTGAGGGCAACTCACTCTACTTCGATTCCTACGCAGTAACCGAGGAAGGCACAGAGTGCATCGACTCCTTTGCAATTGTCAAGGATGCTTCAATCGAAACACCCAAGTACGAGCAGGGCGGCAAGTGCCCCCTCAACAAGCTTTTCGCAGCATAAATAACTCAAAAGCTGTCTTCCTTTACGGGAGGCAGCTTTTTTCTGTAAGGCAAATAAAATCTGTTGATTTTTATTTTTCTATATGATACGATAAATTAAAAGAAGCCTTGAACCAAGGAGGTTGTTTTATGGCAGAAGCTGCTGTTAAAGAGCAAAAGGCTTTGTCCGCTAACCGCCGCTACGTCGGCACAAGGGAAACCGTTGCCTACGTTGCCTACGACGTTGCGCAAAGCTTTAATATCAACAAGTATCAGGATATTTTTATCACCGATATTGTAAAAATAAGTCTCAGCTTCCAGACTCTCGTAACCTTTGTCATCGGTATATGGGACGTTATCAATGACGTTTTTCTTGCCGCAATTGTTGACAAAACCCGAACACGCTTCGGTAAATTCCGCCCGTGGCTTCTCATTTGCTCCGGTCCCGGCTTCCTGCTGACGCTCGTATATTGGCTGCTCCCTATATTTTTTGCAGGCACAAGCCCCGAGCATACGGGTAAGCTGGCGTTTTATATGATATTCCAGCTTATCAATAACCTCAACGGCTCGCTTGCCAACATTTCAAGAACGGGTATGCTTTCAACGATTACCCCCAACGTTATTGAACGTACAAGGCTGATTACTCAGGCAAGCCTGTTTTCGGGCTTTGTCGAAAAGTGGCCCGAAATCTTTATGGGTCTGCTTATCGACCTTATCAACCACGGCAAGCTGAAAATACCTATGCGCTCGCTTTACGTTACGGCAGGTGTTTTCACCGCCGCCGTTTCCGCAGGCTTGGGTCTGTTCTTCGTGTTTACGGCAAAGGAAAGGGTTGTTCAGAACACCGAAAAGCCCAGTATTTTCCAGGGTATCAAATCCGTTATAAACAACAAGCCCCTGCTCATTCTCACAATCACGGAGTTTATGACCGCTTTCGGTATGAATTCGGGCACGAACTATTACTACATAAACGTTCTCGGCTTTGCTTCAATGACAACTGTTGTCGGTATCCCGGGTGCCTTCGTTTCGCCCACAAGCTATGCCTTCGTTACCAAGGCACGCGAGAGGTTTTCAACCAGAACTCTGTGGATTTTCAGCTCCCATATCGGCGATTTTCTTATGATTTTCGTCTACATCATCGGCGCAATCAACAAGAACTACAAGAAGCTTGCCGTTATGATTCCCGCCTTTATGATAAGAGAAACGCTGTGGATGACCTGCTGGGGTCTGATGAACGTTATCCCCGAGGAAATGCGTAACGAAACAATCGACTACGGCGAATGGAAAAACGGCTACAGAACAGAGGGTATGACGGGTGTTGCCAAGGATTTGGCAAGAAAGCTTGTCGGCACCTTGGGTGCTTCGATAAAAGCCTTCCTGCTCAGCAAAATCGGCTATGTCGAGGGTGCAGGCTACGGCAACCAGTCTGCAAGAACGGAATATATGCTCTTTGCAATGTGTACGCTTCTTCCCACGGTTACAAGCGTATTCGGCCTTATTCCCAAATTCTTCTATGACCTTTCGGGCGAGAAGAGAGAGCGTATGTACCGTGAGCTTATGGAACGCCGTCAGAGCATCATAGACAAGGCAAACGAGCTCGGCGACGAACTCAACGAAGAATAATAAATAAAAATAAACTGCCTGATTTCCTCTTAATGAAAGTCAGGCAGTTTTTATTTTGCTGTGTGTTCAATTGATTATGAGACGTCCCGTGGAGATTTTTGCTTTATGTGTTTTCGGATAATTTCAACCGCCAATTGCCACAGCGGCAATATGTACGGGAAGAAGGCGAAAACAATACAAATCGGTGAGCAGCCTACCGAGGCAATCGGCACAGCCGCCGCAGTTGACCACGGTATGAGTGTAGGTATAAGCACCGCTGTATCCTCAAGGTGAATTGCTGACTTTTCACCTTGCTTTTCAAGTCCTGCGCAAAGCTGATTGGTGAGTATTACGGTCAGCGTCTGGTTGCAGGCGATTATACTGCCAAGCGCCGCTGTGCAAAGCGTTGCAATATACGGCGAAGTGCGCTGTGACAGCCTGGAGATGCCGTCCCTTATCCCGTCAAGTAAGCCCGTTTTAAGGAATATTCCCGAATATGAGGAGGAAAGGCAGACTATGGCACCTGCCTTGAGCATTGATACGATTCCGCCGCCGTTGAGAATAGCCGCAACCTCGGCGTTTTCGCCGACAAAGCCGCTGAACATCAGCTGCGGCAGTTCGGCCGGCGGAGTGTGCTGAACGAACAGACAAATCGGAATTGAAACGAGAATGCTTGCCGACATTGTAATTCGCACGTTCACCTTGAAAAGCGAAAGCACAACGATTACTGCGGCAGGCAGAAGCGTTACGGGGTGCAGCTCAAATTCTTTGCCGAAAAGCCTGTATAAATCGGGGGTGTTGCCGACACCTTCCGTAAAAAAGCCGAGCAGTATATACGCCGCACAGGTCAGTGCAAACGGTACGGCTGCCGTGCGGAGCATATTTTTAACGTTTTGAAAAATATTGGTGTGCGTCAGCTGTGAAACGAGCATTGCGCTTGCGGAAACGGGTGAGCAGCGGTCGCCGAAATATGCGCCCGAAAGCACCGCACCGCCAACAAAAACGGGGTTTATTCCGATTGCGGCGGCTATTGTTGAGCATATCACGCCCATCGTTGCCGAGGTGCCGAACGCAGTACCCGTAAGGCACGAAACCAAAGCGTTGAGCAGAAAAGTCATCAGCAGAAAAATATGCGGATTTATAAGCCTTGAAGCGTAGCAGACGATTGTCGCAATTGTGCCTGCCTCACGCCATACTGCGGTCATAATTCCGATAAAAAGAAAGGAAACAAGCACGGTTTTTGCCTTGCATGCGCCCGAAACCAGCATTATTAAAAGCTCGGACAGACTGTAGCCCTTTTTTATTCCGTAGAGCATAAAAATCACAAGACCTGCGATGAGGGCGGGGAGTACGGAAAAACCGAATATTATGCACACGAGCAGGGCTATACAGAATAATGAAAGCGTAATCAGCTCCACGCCGTCACCTCTTTTCGACAAATTCAAAAACATTATAGCCTGTTTTACAAAAAAATCAACAGCCGATTCGTCAAAAATCGGCTGCCGTTCAGTTAGGGTGGCGAGTTCGGATTATTCTTGCCACCCTATATCAGTTCTTTCAGCAGGGCTTCACAGCCCTCGACTATATCCGTATAGGTCGTTTCAAAATCACCCGTGTACCACGGGTCGGCAACGTTGCCGGGGCGGCTTGTGTGGTTCATCAGCTTGCTGATTTTCCCCTCGGGGTCGCCGCCGAGCATACGGAGCATATTTCTGTAATTGTTTTCGTCCATACAGATGAGATAATCGTAATTTTCATAATCGCTTTTTTTAAGCTGAACAGCCCTCTTGCCCTCGCAGGAAATGCCGTGCCTTGCAAGCTCCTTTTTCGCCGGCGGATAAACGGGATTGCCTATGCCGTTGAAGATTTCCTCGTCGCTCGTGGCACACGAAGCTATAAGGAATCTGTCGGAAACTCCTCTTTTTTTTACCATATCCCTGAGTATGAATTCTGCCATTGGACTGCGGCAGATGTTGCCATGGCAGACGAAAAGAACTTTAATCATATATCTTTTCCTTTCAAATTACAGTTTGCGAGTTCTTCGCAAAACTGTTAATGAAGAATGAATAATGAAGTCGCTTGCGCTGATGAATAATGAATAATAAAGGGAGGGCTTCGCCCTCACCCATTGTATATTCGGGTGCGGGTGTCCCGCCCACAATTATTCATTTTTCATCATTCATTATTCATAAAAAACATCCCGACAAACTGTAATTTATCAATTAATCTTGCTTGCCCGTTTCAGCACCGAAACAAGCGGACAGATAAGCACGCCGCACAGCAGGTTGCTTATGCCGTGTGTTATGTCAAACGGCAGACCTGCGGCTATCCACGTGAGCATACCTTTAAAATCAAGCCCGAAAAGCAAGGCCTGCGCAGGCGCATAAAGTACGCCGTAAAGCAGTCCGTGAAGACCGCATACGGCCATATAAACTATGGGCTTTACTTTCTTTGGCATATTTTTGGGCAGCAGCATTACCGCACCCCACAGCACCGCCCAGATATAAAGATACGGTATCCACCACGTTGCAAAGCCGCTGAGAAGACCCGTTACAAAAACAAAAATGTACAGCGGATAAAGCGCTTTTTTTCTGTAAACCACGGTCATTGCAACAATAAAAGTACCGATAAGGTGAATGTTGGGCAGCAAGTCCATAAGCACCTTTGAGGCGTACATCATTGCGCCGAGCATTGCAAAAACAGCGGTTTCACGTACAGTCAGCTTCATTTGCTCACCACAAAGCCGTAGCTTTCGCCGGCAACAATTTCGGTCATATCAACGCCCGTCGGTGCCATTTCGCCGTTTATGTAAAATGCCCAGTAGGTGCCCGTCGTGTCGTAATCGGCGGTGATGCCGTTGACCTTTTTAACGTAAAGGCCGTACTGGCTTTCTTCACCCTCAATAAGCCCCAATTCCTGCAGGGCTTCGCCGACGACGGTTTTGTCGGTTTTGATTATAAACGAGCTTACGTTGCCTTCGCCGTCTTTTACGGTGAAGTTAAATGATGTTTTGCCCTCGCCAAGCACGGTTGCCTGAGTTTCGGGGGCTTCAACGGTGGATTTTTCCTCCGCAGCAGGGGGCGTAGTGTTGTTGCATCCGCTTGCAAAAAGTGCTATTGCCGCAATAAGCACCGTGCAAACCAACAACGACACCTGTTTTGTAAAACGTGTCTTTTGCATAGTATGCATCTCCTCGATTTTATTTGATTTTTTTCCCTTTCAAAAGGCGCTCGCAATTGTTTTAAGGGCAATCCTGCTACGGGTATTTCGACTCGGCGCATTTTTCTCACCTTCTCGGATTGTTAACCAATGGCTTGTCCCTGTTTTGCGGCATACAGGCAAGAGAAAAACTATTATGTGCGCCTCACGGCGACGGGCTCGTACAGGATTTGCACCTGTTTCCCCGACAGCATTGACAAAATTATAACACAGTTGTTTACCGTGAGCAACAAAAAGAGAAAAAAGTAGAGATAATTTGCAAAAAAATTCGTTTAAGATAGTGACAAATCGGTTAAATAGTATTATTATATATATTAATTATATAATAGGAGGAGTATGGAATGCTCACGAAAATAATTTCGTTTGTTATGGCGGTTATAACCTCACTTGTCGGTATGGGAAGCTCTGCCTTTGCCGCCACGGCAGACAGCGTATTTTCTTCGGCGCTGTCGCTGGTTACGGAGCGTTCCGCCTTCCTTGAGGATATTACGGATGAGGACGTTTCTCAGTTTGATGAAAACAGCGGCTATATCAAAAATATGCTGCTTGTTTTCTTTGAGGAGGATGTATCGTTTTTCGCTAAGCTTTCGGCGCTTCGCAAAACGGGCGGAGCGGTTGTCGGCAGTATGCCCGAGGCTCAGCTTTGCGTTGTCAGAACAAACGGCCTCAATTACGAAAAGCTCACCGCACTGTGCGAGGAGATAATGCTTGATGAATCGGTTGCGCTTGCAAGCGTATGCCCTGCTTCAAGAATAGCCGACCAGTACACACCCAATGACCCGTTCACCGATTACGACTGGTACACCGAGTACTGGAACGAGGCTGAGCCGTCAGGAAACAACTGGTGGCTTGAGGCTACGGACACAAGAGCCGCCTGGGGCTATAACAGCTATTTTGAAGATATTGATATCGGTATTGTTGACGGCGGCTTCAACGAGCTGCACGAGGAGCTGGAGGGCAAGATTTCCTTCCCCTCTGCAAGCGAGGCAAAGCGCAACAACCGCAGTTACCACGGCACGCACGTTGCGGGCATCATTGCCGCAAAGGGTGACAACGGTGTAGGCATCAGCGGTATCTGCCAGAATTCCGAGCTGATATGCGTTGACTGGAGTCCTTCGGGTTCACAGATGTGGATTGGCGACGTTGCAATTTTCTTCGGCTTCGGCAAGGTTGTCAAAGCGGGCGCAAAGGTGCTCAACTTCTCACTCGGTGCTTCGGGCTCGCTCGGTGCAAATCAGCAGTCGTGGGGCGGCTTGGTACAGAAGCTTGACGCAATGCTCTACTCCTGCTATATGTCCGCTTTGCTCAACAGCGGCTACGATTCTGTTGTTGTACAGTCCTCGGGCAACGGTAACTCCGGGGGCAATGCGGTTGATGCAAGCGCAAACGGCTGCTTCTGTGCAATAACGGAGAATAATACTTTTATCCCGTATTCGGGAATCAAGCCGAGAGACCTGCTTGACAGAATTATTATCGTCGGCAGCGCAAGGGTTGAAAACGGTGCATACATTCAGGCAGACTCCTCCAACGTAGGCGATATCGTTGATATATGTGCACCGGGTGTTGATATCTACAGCTGCTCAACGGAAGGCTATATGAGCCTTTCGGGCACGTCAATGGCGGCCCCTGTCGTAACGGGTATTGCTTCTCTCGTCTGGTCTGTTGACGGTGATTTGAGCGGTGCGGATGTCAAGAGAATTGTCTGCTCCAACACCTGCGACACGGTTGCACCTGCACCCGAATATTATTTTGATTCACTCAACACAAAAACTTACCCGATGGTTAACGCAAAGCTTGCCGTTGAAGCGGCGCTGAAGAATAAGTACGAAATGAATACCGTCAGCATTAACCTCGGCGGTGTGTCGCAGATTAAGTTTACAGACGGAAATACACGGGAATTCGTTTTTGAAACCGATGCTTCGGGCGTAATTACCTGCCTGCTTGAAAGCGGTACTTATACCGTAGAGGTGAACGGCGAAACCGTACGCACGGATTTTGCCGTTGAAGCTGACACGGAGTTTATTTTATAATTTAACGGAGAAATATAATGGATACGGGGCTTATCGCTTCAAGGCTTTTTGCCTTTGCGGCGGACGGAATACCCTGTGAGGAACTTAAAATTGAGCAGATTGATTATCCTGCGCTCTATAAGTTTTCAAAGACTCACAGCATAGTAAACACCGTCTGCTACGCACTTGAAAAACTGAATATGCTTCCCGAAGAATATGCCGCACCCTTCCGCCGTGAGCTTAAGATAGGCAGGGCGAGAGAGGCTGTGCAGGAGCTTGAGCTTGAGGAAATTTCGGCTCAGCTTGAAAGCAGGGGAATAAAGTATATGCCGCTCAAGGGCAGCGTGATGAAGCACCTTTATCCCCGACCCGACCTGCGCTCGATGTGTGACCTCGATATTGAGTACGATAAATCACGAAAAAACGAGCTTGATGAAATTATGCTCCCTTTGGGCTACGAGGTGGCGGAGGTTTCGTGTACGGACGGCGTAAATATAGCCTACAGAAAAAAGCCGTTTATGTACATTGAGTTTCACGGTGTGCTTATGGACACCGATATTCCGCTTTACAACGCCTACTTCGGCACGGATTTTGAGCGTACCGTGCCCGACGAGGGCTGCAGGGTAAAATACACCGATGAGGACTTTTTCGTCTTTATGGCGGCGCACCTTGCAAAGCACTATTTTCTCGGCGGTACGGGCTTAAGGTCGCTTGCGGATATATGGCTTTTTCTTCGTAAAAAGCCTGGGCTTGACAGCAAATATATTTTTCAAGAGCTGAAAAAAATAAGGCTCGATGAATTTATAAAAATTATTATCGGCGTGAATTACGTTCTGTTTGAGGGCAAAGCCCCTGATGAAACACAGAAATCGGTTATCAGCTATATTCTGGGCAGCGGCACCTACGGTACGACGGAAAACCGTTCTGCTGACAATGTGAAAAATCAGAGCAAGCTGAAATACCTGCTCGGACGTTTCTTCCCCGACAGAGAGTTTATGGCAATAAACTATCCCGCAGTCAGAAAATGCGCTCTGTTATTACCGCTGTTCTGGGTAATACGGCTTGTTAGCACCTTCTTTAAAAAAGGCTACAAGGGCAGCGACGTTGATTTGGTAATGAACGTCAGCTCCGCACAGATAGATGCCAGAAAAATTCCGGGTAATCCGACCGAAAATAACGGAGAAAGGATGAATGAATTATGATTAAAAGAGCTGAAGAAATGAAAAGCGCAGTCAAGGTAAATATGCGTGACGGCGACGGTCAGGTTGTAGTTACCAACATTCTTGAAAGCGGCGAATATAAAGGCAAGTCAAGGCTGGTTGCAACGCTTACTCTCGAGCCGGGCTGTTCAATCGGCGAACACGTGCACGAAAACGAGGAAGAAATTTTCTATGTAACCGAGGGTGAGGCACAGTACCTCGACAACGGTGAATGGGTAACGCTCCGAAAGGGTGACAGCTGTCTTTGCCTCGGCGGTCAGACACACTCTATAGCAAACAGAGGCGACAAAACGCTCGTTGTAGTTGCCGTAATACTCACATATTAAGAAACTGAATCGAAAGGATTTTTGAATACAATGGAATGGACAGGTCTTAACCAGTTAAGAGAAAAATATCTTGAATTTTTTGAGTCAAAGGCTCACCTGAGAATGCCGAGCTTCTCGCTCGTGCCTCAGGGCGACAAGAGCATACTGCTCATCAACGCAGGTATGACTCCTATGAAAAAATACTTCACGGGCGAAGTAACCCCTCCCAGCAAGAGGGTTACAACCTGCCAGAAGTGTATCCGTACACCCGATATCGAAAACGTCGGCAAGACGGCACGCCACGGCACTTATTTTGAAATGCTCGGCAACTTCTCCTTCGGCGATTACTTCAAGCGTGAAGCAACTGCCTGGGCTTGGGAATTCTTCACAAAGGTGCTTGAAATTCCCGAGGAGCTTCTCTACGTCAGCGTTTATCTTGAGGACGATGAAGCCTACGATATCTGGACAAAAGAGGTAGGCGTTGACCCGTCGCATATGGTGCGCTTCGGCAAAGAGGACAACTTCTGGGAGCACGGCGCAGGTCCCTGCGGCCCCTGTTCTGAGATTTATTTTGACAGAGGCCCTTCAAAGGGCTGCGGCAGCCCCGACTGTAAGGTAGGCTGTGAGTGCGACAGATTTATCGAGGTCTGGAACCTTGTTTTCACCCAGTTTGAAAACGACGGCAAGAACAATTACACACGCCTTGCCAACCCCAATATCGACACGGGTATGGGCCTTGAAAGACTTGCCTGCGTAATGCAGGATGTTGAAAACCTTTTCGAGGTTGACACCGTTAAGAATATTATGAAGCATATTATCGACATCGCAGGCATCAACTACCACGATGACGAAAAGAAGGACGTTTCACTTCGTGTTATTACGGACCATATCCGTTCCACCACCTTTATGGTAGGCGACGGTGTTATTCCCTCCAACAGCGGCAGAGGCTACGTTTTAAGAAGGCTTCTCCGCCGTGCGGCAAGACACGGCAGACTTATCGGCATCGACAGACCCTTCCTTGCAGAGGTCTGCGACACCGTAATTGCCGAAAACGCAAACGCTTACCCCAACCTTGTTGAAAAGCAGGACTACATCAAAAAGGTCATTGCAATGGAGGAGGAAAGCTTCTACAAGACCATTGATTCGGGCCTCGGTCTGCTTAACGAGATGATGGAAAAGGCCGAAAACGGTGTTCTTTCAGGCGAGGATGCTTTCAAGCTTCAGGATACCTACGGCTTCCCGATTGACCTTACAAAGGAAATCGTAAGCGAAAAGAATATGACGGTTGATGAAGAAAAATTCCGTCAGCTTGTCGAGGAAGCAAGACTCAAGGCAAAGAGCGTAAAGAGAAACGCTGCCGATTCCGACTGGAGAAGCAACGGCGTTTCATTTAAGGATATCGAAAAGACTCAGTTTACGGGCTACACCGAAAACAATACTCAGGCCACTGTACTTGCACTCGTTGCCGACGGCGAAAGAAAGGATTTCATCAACGACGGCGACAACGCAGTTATCGTTCTTGACAAAACCTCTTTCTATGCCGAGAGCGGCGGTCAGGTCGGCGACAGCGGCGTAATCAGAATAGGCGAGAGCGTATTCGAGGTTACAAAAACAACAAAAGACCCCGACGGCGCATATCTTCACCAGGGCACGCTTGTCGGTGACGGTGTAAAGGTCGGCGACAAGGCTGTTACCGTTTACAACGAGGATTTGAGAAAGGCCACAATGAGAAACCACACGGCTGCCCACCTGCTTCAGGCGGCGCTGCGTGAGGCACTCGGCTCACACGTTGAGCAGGCGGGTCAGCTTGTAAACGACACCGCTATGAGATTTGACTTTACTCATTTCTCCGCACTCACCTCCGAGGAAATTGCAGCGGTTGAAAACAGGGTTAACGAAATTATCCTTTCCGCACTCGATGTTACTTCAACGGAAATGCCCATTGAAGAAGCAAAGAAAATGGGCGCAATGGCACTTTTCGGTGAGAAGTACGGCGACGTAGTACGTGTTGTAAAAGCAGGCGAATTTTCAACAGAGCTTTGCGGCGGCACACACGTTGACAATACGGGCAAGCTCGGTCTGTTCAAGATTGTTTCCGAGTCCTCCGTTGCGGCAGGTGTCAGAAGAATTGAGGCCGTTACGGGCAAGGGCGTGCTTGAATATATCGCATCGCTCAACAGCCTTGTTGTAAATACGGCAAAGGCAATGAAGCTCACAAACGTAAACGAGCTTGAGCGCAAGGCAGCAGCCGTTGTTGCGGAAATCAAGGACAAGGAAAGAGAAATTGCCTCGCTTTCCGCACAGCTTACAGACCTTAAGTCTGCCGATATCTTCTCTGCGCCCGAGGCAGTCGGCGCAGTCAAGCTCATCACCGCAAGGGTAGAGGATATGTCTGCGGACGATATCCGTTCACTCGGCGACAAGGCGAAGGAGCAGGGCGACGATATTGTTGCCGTCATTGCCTGTGTCAACAATGAAAAGGGCAGTGCAAATATTGCGGTTGCCTGCGGTAAAGCGGCAGTGGCGGCAGGTGCAAATGCTGGTGCCATTGTCCGTGCGGTTGCACAGTTTGCAGGCGGTAACGGCGGCGGCAAGCCCGATTTCGCAATGGCAGGCGCAAAAGACCTTTCAAAGCTTGACGAAGCTGTGAAGGCGGCAAACGGTATTGTTGCAGGTATGCTCAAATAAAGAATATAAAAACGAAAGGAGATTATAAAATGTCCGATTGTATTTTCTGTAAAATAGCTGCAGGAGAAATTCCGAGCAAAAAGGCTTACGAGGACGATAAGGTTCTGGCTTTTTACGACCTTGACCCTCAGGCACCCACTCATATACTTGTTATTCCGAAGGAGCACATAAAGTCAGCCGCAGAAATTGACGAGAGCAACTCCGCACTTGTTGCTCACGTTTTCGAGGTTGCCGCAAAGCTTGCTAAAGAGCTTTCGCTTGACAACGGCTTCCGCATTGTCACCAACTGCGGTGAAAGTGCCGGCCAGAGCGTGCACCACATCCACTTTCACCTTCTCGGCGGAAGAGACTTCACCTGGCCTCCGGGTTAATTAATTTCCGAAGGAAATTAATTAACCAACACAACAAATTCTCTGAATTTGTTGTATATCACATTTTTGATTTATCAAAAATATATCACTGCCAAACTTCAGTTTGGCAATATCACATTTCGACAAAGCCGAAATATATCACTAACCTCCGTGAAAGGAAAGATTTGAATGTCCGAATTTTACACGATGAATATTGCAGGACTTGAAAGGCAGCTGCCCATTTGTCCGCTCAACGAAAATATAGATATTGCAGGCTTCATTATTTTCGGCGATGTTGAACTGACGGTAAAGGCGAGCGAGGAGCTGCTCAAAAAGCTGCCTGAGTTTGACTACATAGTCACACCCGAGGCAAAGAGCATTCCGCTTGCTTACGAAATGTCCCGTCAGTGCGGCAAAAAATATTTTGTCGCAAGAAAGCGCAAAAAGCTCTATATGCAAAATCCCGTTGAGGTCAACGTCCGTTCAATCACAACCGATGCCGTGCAGACGCTTATTCTCGACGGTGCGGACGGTGAGCAGATAAGAGGTAAGCGTGTCGTAGTGTTGGACGACGTTATCAGCACGGGCGAGTCGCTCAAGGCTATGGATGCCCTTATGGAAAAGTTCGACGTTGAGGTTGTCGCAAAGGCGGCAGTACTTGCAGAGGGAGACGCAGCAGACAGAACGGATATAGTCTTCCTCGAAAAACTGCCCTTACTCTTTAAATGATTTTACGTCCCTTTGCCCTTGTCGGCTTCAGCTTTACGCTGACCTTTCTGGCACTATCCCTTTTTGAGGGTTCGGTACTTGTAATTTCAGTCAGCGCTGTTGCGTGTCTGGTTATATGCCTCTTTGCAAAACGCCTTGAGGGCAGAGGAAAAATTGCGGTTTCGCTTCTGTGCGTAATCTGTGCCTGTATGTGGTTTTCGCTTCACACTACCTTTGTTTATAAAGATGCGGTAAGGTATGCAGGCAGTAATACACAGGTTACGGCTCGGATTGTAAGTCTGCCCGAAAGAAGTGAAAAGGGCTGGTTTTATACGCTTGAGTCGAGCGAAATCGGCGGCGAAAAGGCTGAATATAAAATAAGCTTTTTTTCAAGGGAACTTGTTGATGCCGAACCATATGACGAAATCAGCTTCAGGGCAGAGCTTTACGGTATAGAAGATTCACAGTCTGAATCTTACTACAAGCCTAAGGGCATATACCTACAGTCCTTCTGGCATAGTAAAGCCGAAATCACAAAAAGCACCGACAGACCTTTGGGTTATTACTTTCTTAAAGCAAAGGAATATGCCGTAAATCATCTCGGCGCTGTAATGCAGGGCGAGGAAGCTGACCTTGCCGTGGCAATGCTTACGGGTGATAAGGACGGGCTTGACGACGAAACTGTGGATGACTTTAAAAGGTCCGGGCTATCGCACGTGATGGCTGTTTCGGGACTTCATATGAGCATAATTGTAATGGGACTTTACAAAGCTCTTATGCTTTTCTGCCGCCGTATCAGGTGGCTGCCGGGTATCGTGTGCACCCTCGTCAGCTTTGGCTATGCAGGCATTTCGGGCTTTTCGATGTCCGCCGTGCGTTCGTGCCTTATGATAACGGTTATGCTTTTAGGCTCGGCGTTTTTCAAACGGTCAGAGTCACTCAATTCGCTGGGTCTGGCGGCGCTGATAATAACGCTCGTCAATCCCTTTGCGGTGCTCGACTGGTCGTTTATGCTCTCGTTTTCCGCAACGCTCGGCATAGTGCTTTGCTCGAAATATATAAATGCACTTTCGTGCAGGGTATCGGAAAAAATTAAATTCAGAGTGCTGAGATATTTTGTGCGTACCGTTGTTACGACGGCGCTGATTTCTCTGGCGGCAACGGTGTTCTGCCTGCCCGTAACGCTGTTTTTTATCGGCGGCATTTCGCTTATGTTTCTGCCTGCAAACCTGCTCACTCTGTACGCCGTGCCCCTTGCACTCGTTTCGGCAATCTTTACTTTTCTGCCTTGGGGTGCAATTCCGGCGGCTGTATGTCAGGCGGTATGCGGCTTTATTTTAAAGGTTACTCATTGGCTGGCTTCGTTTGATTTTGCATACGTAAGCACGGATTATACTGTGGTAAAAATTACATTTCTTGCCGTTGTGGCGGTTGTTGCGCTTGAACGGTTTATTTTAAAAGACAGCCGCAAATTTATGCTGTCTGTCATATTAACGGTAGCGTTTACCGTAGTAATGAATTTTGTTATATTATTTCTGGTTTGAAGAAAGAGAGGTGTAAGCTGTGGCATTCTTAAACGAACAGGATTTTAAAAAGCAGATATCCTCGGGCGAACTGCCGCCGCTTTGCCTTGTTTTCGGCGATGAGGATTATCTGAAAAAGCACTACGTTTCCCTGCTCGAAAAAAAGAGCGTGGACGAGTCTATGGCGCAGTTTAATCTTCACCGCATCAACGGCGAAAATTTTGTTTTTGACGAGCTATATCAGGTTTCGCAGTCAATGCCGTTTATGAGCGATTACAACTGCGTTGTCGTCAAGGACCTTGCCGTTGACAAAATGAAGAATGACGATTTTGACGTGCTTCTGGATTTGCTTGGCGACCCTCCCGAAACCTGCGTTATGGTTTTCTGGATGGACAGCGTTCAGCTTGACGAAAAAAAGGATAAGACCAAGCAGTTTATTGAGGCCGTCAATCAGGCAGGTGTTGTGCTCAGGCTTGATAAAATGAGCGGTACGGCACTTTTCAAGCTCCTTGAAAACGGCGCAAAAAAGCGGGGCTGTGAAATGAGCAGGGATTCGTCGTCCTACCTTGTAAAAAGGGTAGGCGATGAGCTGAATTTACTGCTCAACGAGCTCGACAAGCTCTGCTTTTATAAAGGCGGGGGCGAAATCACAAGGCGTGATATTGACGAAATCTGTGTGCGTTCTCTTGATGCAAGCGTGTTCGATTTGTCCAAGGCTCTTGTAAGCGGCACGGCACAGCAGGCGTTCGATATATTGGGCGATCTGCTTGCGCAGAAGGAAAAGCCCGTTGTAATTCTCGGCACTCTCGTTTCGGCTTACGTTGATATGTACCGTGCGCAGGTTGCGCTGAATTCGGGCGAAAATGCGGATGCCGCCGCACAGGTTTTCAATTATAAAAGAAAAGAGTTCAGGCTGAAAAATGCCGCTCGTAACAGCGCAAATATGTCTATGGAGCAGCTCAGAAGCTGTCTGGAAATTTTAAGCGATGCAGATATGCGCCTTAAAAGCACGGCACTTGATGAGCGAAGAATACTTGAAGAGGTTATGCTCAAACTGATTTTAATGAGCTGAATAAAATGATTAAATTAAAGCAGGCTGTAATTGTTGAAGGTAAATACGACAAAATCCGTCTGGAATCGTTGCTTGATGCAACAATAATTCCGACGGACGGCTTTGCAATATTTAAAGATAAAGAGAAGCAAAAGCTCATCCGCCGCCTTGCCGAAAAAAGCGGCATACTCATTCTCACCGACAGCGATTCGGCAGGCTTCAAAATCCGCTCTTTTTTGGGCGGAAGCATACCGAAGGAAAACGTAACCCACGCTTACATTCCCGATGTTTTGGGCAAGGAAAAACGCAAGGCCGAGCCTTCAAAAGAGGGCAAGATAGGCGTTGAGGGTATGAGGACACAGGCTCTGCTTGATGCACTTGAAAAAGCGGGCGTGCTCTGCGAGGAAACCAAGGAAAAATCGAGAGCGGTACAGGTTATCGACCTTTTTGAGGACGGTATAAGCGGCGGTGAAAACAGCAAGGCAAGGCGTGAAAAGCTGCTTAAATTTCTCGATTTGCCGCAGCGGCTTTCCACATCCGCTTTACTTGATATGATTAACACCTTTATGAGCTTTGAGGAATACAAGGCCGCAGTTAAAAGGATTGATGAAGATGAATGAAAAACGCTTTGTCAGCGCCGTAATAGTTGCCGCAGGCAGCTCAAGGCGTATGGGCGGTATCAATAAATTACTGCTCACTCTTTTGGGCAAAACCGTGCTTGAAAGAACGGTTGAGGCCTTTGAGAAAAACGAAAATGTGAATGAAATTGTCCTCGCCGCAAGGGCAGAGGATATTGAAGAATATACAGCCCTGCTTTCACGCTACAAAAAAGTAAAGTGTATTGTCGAGGGCGGCGAAACGAGGCAGAAAAGCGTTGCCGCCGCAGTATCTGCGTGTGACGGAAAATGCACTCTCCTTGCAATTCACGACGGTGCCAGACCGCTTGTTACGCAAAAAATCATCAACGATACCGTAGCCGCCGCTGCCGAGTGCGGTGCCGCCGCCTGTGCGGTTGAGGTAAAGGACACGGTGAAAATAATCGACGGCAATTCTTTTATTACCGACACTCCCGAAAGGGCTTCGCTTCGTGCCGTGCACACTCCGCAGTGCTTCGACAAAAAGCTGTACCTTGAGTGTATTGACAAATTGGGCGAAGCGGCAAAGGATATGACGGATGACTGCCGTCTGGCAGAGCTTTGCGGCAAAAAAGTCAGGCTCGTTGCAAGCTCGTACACGAATATCAAAATCACCACGGCGGAGGACATACCCTTTGCTGAAAGTATACTGAAGGGGGAATGAGCAATGCTCAGAATAGGTCACGGCTACGATGTACACCGCCTTGTCGAAGGCAGAAAGCTCATTCTCGGCGGAGTTGAAGTTGAACACAGCCTCGGCCTTTTGGGCCATTCGGATGCTGACGTGCTTCTGCACGCAATAAGCGATGCGCTTTTAGGTGCTGCCGCTATGGGCGATATCGGCGGAATGTTCCCCGACACCGACCCTGCCTTCAAGGATGCGGACAGCTTGTTGCTTTTAAAGCAGGTAGTTGAAAGGCTTGAAAAAAGCGGCTTTTCGGTCGGCAATATTGACGCTACCGTAATTGCACAGAAGCCGAAATTAAAGCCCTTTGTTGAAAAAATGAGAGAGAATATTGCTCTTGCCTGCAAGGTTGATATTTCACGTATTAACGTAAAAGCAACAACCGAGGAAAGGCTGGGCTTTACGGGAAGCGAAGAGGGTATTGCCGCTCACGCTGTGTGCATAATTGAGGTTAAGTAATGTTCGGTTACGTAAAAATCTGCAAGCCCGAGTTAAAGGTAAAGCATTACGAGGCTTATAAGGGCGTTTACTGCTCGCTTTGTAAAACGCTCAAAAAAGAATACGGCGTTTTGGCTTCGCTTACGCTCAACTACGATTTTACTCTGCTTGCCCTTACACGGTTAGCCTTTGCCGAAGAATGCTGCGGATTTCGGGACAGCCGCTGTGCATACAATCCGCTTAAAAAGTGCAGGCAATGCGTAAACGGCAGCGATGAATTATCCTATTCTGCCGCCGCCGCAATGATAATGTGCTACTACAAAGTTGCCGACGATATTTCGGATTCGTCTTTTTTAAAAGGATTTGCAAAGCGGATGTTAAAGCCGTATTTTGCACTCAAGCGCAAGAAGGCAGTGAAAAAATATCCTGCGCTTGACGGGATAATTTCCTCTGCAATGCAAAAACAGAGCGAAACGGAAAAGAGAAACGAAGCAAGTGTGGATTTGGCGGCAGACCCTTCCGCAAAAGCAATGGGTGAAATACTTTGCTTTGGCTTTGAGGGTGAGACCAAGGAAAAATTAAACCGCTTCGGCTACCTCGTCGGGCGCTGGGTTTACCTTACGGATGCGCTTGACGATATGGAGGACGACAGAAAGAACAGTTCTTATAATGTTTTTAATAATATAAATAATAATGAAAAGGAAGCAAGGGATTACGCCGTCGGCGCAATCAACCTTACCGCAGGTCAGCTTGCAAGGCAGTTTGAGGAGATAAGGCCTGCAAGGTTTGGTGAAATACTGGAAAACATAGTATACGACGGCCTGCACAATTCTATGAATGAAGTGATAGGAAAAAAGGAGGAGAAGAAATGAAGGATCCCTTTTTTATACTCGGTCTGCATTCGGGCGCAAGTGACGAGCAGGTGCGTGAAGCGTACAGAACGCTTGCACGCCGCTACGGTGAGGGCGGCGAAAGCCCCAATGCCAAAAAAATGGCGGAGCTTGATGCCGCATACGATGCAATTATCTTAAGCCGCACGGGTAACGGACACTCAACTGCGGATACCGACTACAGCGGCTACAACACCTACACACGCTACGACGGCTCGTCAACCGATTTCGGCGATATAAGAGCCAAAATCAACTCAGGCAGGGTGGACGAAGCGGAAATTCTACTTGACGGTATCTCTGCCGACCGGCGCACGGCTGAGTGGTATTACCTCAAGGGTACGGTTTCCCACCGCAAGGGCTGGCTTGAGGATGCGGCAAGGAATTTTGAGCGTGCCTCACAGCTCGACCCGACCAACCCCGAATACCGCCGTGCCTGCTATAATATAAAGTCCGACAGGGCAGGCGGTTACCGCACGGAAAGAAACCCCGGCAAAAGCTCGGGCTGTGATGCCTGCGATATATGCCAGGGTCTGCTTTGCGCGGATTGCTGCTGTGAATGTATGGGCGGCGACTGTATTCCGTGCTGTTAAGGAGGATGTTAAATTGAAACAGACCTCCAAAACCGCCCTTGGCGGCATAGTCAGCGCACTGAGCATAGTGCTTATGCTTATGACGGCGGTTATTCCGTTTATGTCCTACGCTTTGCCGCTTGTTGCCGGTGCTCTGCTGATACTTATGGTAATCGAAGTCAGCAAAAGCTGGGCTTTTATCGTCTATGCGTCGGTCAGCCTGCTTGCAATTTTCGTTGTGCCCGACAAAGAGGCGGCCACCTTTTACGTTGCCTTTTTCGGCTATTATCCCATTATAAAATCAATGCTTGAAAAGCATCTGCCCAACGTGGCGGAGTGGCTGGTAAAGCTCGTTATCTTCAACGCAGCCACCGTGGCAGGCTATCTTTTCACCGTGTACGTGCTCGGAATACCGTTTGACGATATGGGTGAATGGGGTAAATACGGCGTAATTTTCCTTTTGATACTTGCAAACGTCGTGTTTATAATGTATGATATTTTACTCACGAAGCTGATTACACTTTATATGTTCAAGTTCAGAAAAAGCTTCAGAAAAATATTCAAATAGTAATTTATTTAATGAAACGAGAGGATAGAAAAATGAACAACAAAAAATTCGCCGTTATCGGCGTCAGCGGCCGCGGCTCGGGTATGGCTCTTGAGCTGCAGAATGTTGAAGGCGTAGAGGTTGCCGCAATATGCGACAAGTACGCCGACAGAGTCGAAAACACACAGAAGAGGTTTCAGGAGGAGCACGGCTTTACTCCCGACGGCTACACAGACTATAAAGAGCTTCTCAAGAGAGAGGACATCTGCGCCGTTATGGTTGCAACCACATGGATTACACACTCCAGAATTGCTGTTGACTGTATGAACGCAGGCAAGCACGTTGCAATGGAAGTAGGCGGTGCCGCAAGCGCAGACGAGTGCTGGCAGCTTGTACGCACGAGCGAGAAGACAGGTAAATTCTGTATGCTTCTTGAAAACTGCTGTTACGACCGCTTTGAAATGGCTCTTTACAATATGTCCCGTCAGGGCCTTTTCGGTGAAATCGTACATACACAGGGTGCGTATCAGCACGACCTTCGTGACGAAATTGCCCTGGGCAGAGAAAACCGCCACGGCAGACTTTTCAACTTTATGAACCGTGACGGCGAGGTTTACCCCACCCATCAGTTAGGCCCTATCTGTAAGCTTCTCAACATTAACAGAGGCAACAGAATAGTTTCCCTCGTTTCAATGTCCTCAAAGGCAAGAGGCCTCAACCAGTGGATTAAGGACAACAAGGGCGAGGATTATGACCTTGCCGATTACCCCTTCACACAGGGCGACGTTGTAACCACTATGATGAAGTGTGCTCACGGCGAAACAATCCTTCTCACACACGAGTGCACCTTACCCAGACCCTATTCAAGAGGCTACCGTATCGACGGCACAAAGGGTATGTACACGGAGGATGACAACCAGATTTATATCGAGGGACGTTCACCTCAGCACGAATTTGAAAAGGTTGAGCCGTATATCGAAGAATACGAGCATCCCCTGTGGAAGGAATACTACCAGAAGGGTGTTCACGAGGGTGGCCACGGCGGTATGGATTTCCTTGTTCTCTCCGCCTTCGGTGAGGCTGCACTCAACGACAAAAAGCCCCCGATTGATGTTTACGATGCCGCTACGTGGATGGCTGTTACATATCTTTCGGAGCAGTCAATCGCAACGGGCAGCACGAGCATTCCCTTCCCCGATTTCACGGACGGTCTTTGGATTGACCGTGAGCCCTACGAGCGCGGCAGATACTGTCTTGACGAGGTTTGCCCCGAGTTTTATGATATAAAATAATGAAAGGAAAGATAGATTATGTATTACATCGGCGTTGACGGCGGCGGAACAAAAACCGTCTATACTCTTTTTGACGAAAACAAGAACGTTCTCGATGAGGTTAAGACCCCCGGCAGTAACCACGAGAATATGGAGGGCTCTTTTGATGAGGCTTCCGAAATAATCTGGGGCGGTCTTACAGCCCTTGCCGAAAAGCACGGCATCAGCCTTGACGAGGTCAGCTTCACCCTTATGGGTCTGGCAGGCATCGACCATCCCTACCAGCACGACATTATGTGCGAAAAGCTCAACGCAAAGGGCTTTAAAAACTACGCAATTTATAACGACGGCTTCCTCGGCGTAAAGGCAGGTAGCGAAACGGGTGCCGCCATCGGCTACAATATGGGCACGGGTATGTGCTGCAACGCTATCGACCGCAAGGGCGAAATGCGCCAGCTTGCAGGTCTCGGCGAATTCTCGGGCGATATCGGCGGCGGCCACCAGATTGCAATTACCGCATACAGAATTATTTACGATGACGTAATGCTCAATATTGCAAAGACCGCAATGACGGATATGTTCTTTGAGGAATTTGAAATCAAGACCAAGGAGGAGTTCCTCGGCACGGTTGCAATGTATGAGGACGAGGCACAGTTTGACCGCTTTGTAATGCGCCTTATCGACTTCTTCTTTGCCGCCGCAAATATGGGTGACGAGCCCGTTATGAAGGCTGTTGAAGCTCTTGCGGACAGAGGCGCTTACCTCATTGCCGCCCACGCAAATCAGCTTGATTTCGACGACGAGGTCGAGGTTGTCCTTGCCGGCTCAATTCACACCAAGCTTCCCAGCGAAAAGTATGTTGACCTTATGATTGAAAAGGCGGGCAAGCTCACCGCAAAGAAGCTCAACTTCAAAAAGCTCACAGCCGCACCCGTATTCGGCTGTATCAACTGGATTTTACAGCAGTATGTTTAATGGAGGTATAAAAATATGAAAGAGATTAATGTTTGCGTTATCGGTTCAGGCAGTACATATTGCCCCGAGCTTGTAGACGGCTTCCTTCAGGCAAGAGATACTCTCAAGCTCAAGAAGATTTCCTTTATGGATATTGACGACCGCAAGAGAAACATAGTCGGTAACCTTTGTGTCCGTATGCTCAAGGCTGCCGGTCTTGACTGCGAAACAGTCCTTACAGATGACCTTGACGTTGCCCTTCAGGGTGCAGACTTCGTTGTCACACAGATTCGTGTCGGCAAGCTCCCCTGCAGACACCTTGACGAAACAATTCCGCTCAAGTACGGCCTTATCGGCCAGGAAACAACGGGCATCGGCGGCTTCTTCAAGGCTCTTCGCACAATTCCCGTTATGAAGAACATCTGTAACAAGATTGAAGAAATCTGCCCCGATGCATGGCTTATCAACTTCACAAATCCCTCGGGTATTGTTACGGAGTACGTGCTCAATAACACAAACGTCAAGTGTATCGGCCTTTGCAACGTGCCGATTGATATGCTCGACGATACAAAGGAAATCGTTGGCGAGGACGCCGAAATCAAGTATGTCGGCCTCAATCACCTGAGCTGGATGACCTCCGTTAAGGTTGACGGCAAGGAAATGATTGACGAGCTTATCGAAAAGGGCTTCTCACCCAAGGTTATGGCAAACATCAAGGATGACGGCTTCTCCCTTGAAACACTTGCCGCTATCCACGCTCTGCCCTCCTCTTATCTCCAGTACTACTACTGCCGCAACGCAAAGCTTGAGTACCTTATGAAGGGCGAAAAGAGCCGTGCACAGAAGTGTATGGAAATTGAAGAAGAGCTCCTCGAAATGTACTCCGACGAGGGTCTTTACGTAAAGCCTGCCCTTCTTGACCAGAGAGGCGGTC